>WQTW01000008.1 GCA_009786085.1 Pseudomonadota bacterium
AGCGGGAGAGGGGATTTGTGTAGGTGGCACGACAAACCCCCGTCCGTCTTCGACGGACACCCCCTTTGAAAAGGGGGCTTTATAAGATTGCTGAACGCCCCCTCTCCCTCTGCCCCTCTCCCGCGAGGGGTTAATGTATGGCGGTTCATGGGCGTTCTCCACGATGGTGTGATTCGCGCGTTGTGTGGGCAGACAACTTGTCCCCCTCTCCCCCTGCCCCTCTCCCGCGAGGGGAGAGGGGAGAGAATGTACGTTTCCACGCGACACCGACCAACATCAGCAGCAGGAGCAGAAGCAACGGCGGGGTCAGTGTCGGAATGTGCTGGAGGTTGCCCGATGTGGTTCCCACGGCGGTCACGGTGAATCCGGCGCTGTCGATGGTTTCCCATGTTCCGTTGTCGTCAACAGCCAAAATGGCGGTGTAGCCGCCGGGCGTCAGTGCGCCGGTCGGAATGTTCACCAGCGGCCAGCTTCGGCTCTCGCCGACGGCAAGGGTAACGGTGTTTTGTACGCGGGAGATTTCGGCTCCGTCGCTGTTTCTCAGCAACACGCGGGCTATCGTCACGTTGTCGAGTGAGGCGCCGCCGGTGTTCTCAACGGTGTCGCTGCGGCTCTGCGGATCGCCCTGAACTACGACGGGATGCGCCAGGGCGACGCTTCCATCAATAATACCCGCGCCTATCGGCACTGCCGCTTTGACAATATAGCCGCTGCTCGCCTGTGCAAGGGTGACGCTGTTTTTGTCCTCAAGCCTGGCTTCGATGGTGTAATGTCCCAGCGGCGCAGAAATCAACCTCTGCGGCGTTTCAAATCGCCGCGTCCCGCGAGCGACAACATCGCCCAGCGCTTCCGCGTGGCTAAAGACGATGTTGTTCGACGGATCACGCACAGTCAAGGTGACGCGGGCGCTTTCGATGGCGGTGTTGAGGGAAAGGTTGTTCGCCAGTGAATCAAGCATCACCAGATCGTTCGATGTGTATTCGATCTGGTCGGGCGCGACTCTCAGCGAAGCCGACAGTTGCCCTCTGGCGATCGACAGGATGGCAAAGAACGCACGGTCGCTGGCAACGATGTTGCCGTCCGTATCGAAAAGTTCGCCATGAAGCACGTAGGAGCCGGCAACATACCGCGCTGTGTTCCAGTGTTGTTGGTGCTCAACCATGCCATTGGAAATCAACATACCCAAGTCTGTTTCAGCGAAGGTTTCCACGACGATATCGTCGGCATCAAGAACGGAAAGCCGCACTTTGAAGCCCGCCGGGAAAGCGCCCAGATTCCTGGACAGCGCGTCAAACAACACGGCTGTTTGCGGTGGATAGGCGGGCTGATCGGTGGAAACGTTGAGACTCGCCAGCCGGTTGGCGGCAGCCACCGAGATTTGAAGCCGGTTGTTGGCGATATTGCACTCAGCGTTGATCCGGTTTTCATCGACGATGGCTTCTATCGGGTCGTCGCTGACGAGGCTCACGTTATTGAGCACCAAGTCGGCAAATGCGCCGGTTTTAAGGGCGGCGACGGGAACTTCGCCCAGCAATGTCCCGGATTGGTAGAAGCGGACATTGGCCGCCTGAGACAAGCTGCCCGCATTGCCGATGCGCGTCGCCAGCGTTACCGGCTGACCCGCGCCTTTGTCGATCAGCCGCAAGTTTCCCAAAGTCAGATCAACCGAGCGGATCGAATCGGCCAGCGCGCGCGCCATCGCCGCCGCGATTTCGCCCGATGTGTTGGCAAGGGTGACTTTTCCGCCATGCAGGGAGTTGACGGGTTTTGGCCAGGCGTTGGCTTCGAGTTCTGGGACATTGGCCCATCCAATTCCTATAACGTCAATCCGTGAAACGCCGTTGGCGACAGTTTGCGGTAACTGGCTTTGGGTGGCAGGAATGCCTTCCCAATAGCCATCACCAACAAGAACGAGGGTCTTGCTGCTTCCTTGAGGCGACAGGGTTTTCAGATACTCGGAAAGCATCAGAGCGCATTTCGGTCCTGAGCTATAGCCACCTGTTACCCTCTTGTTCTTGAGATCGTCCAGCAGTTGCTGCAATGTAGCGGGTGTAACTACCACAGCCTGATGCAACGGAATGAAAGGCCCGTAGTACATCTCAAGATCGGTTCCCAGCGTAAAACGTATTGAGCCATCGTGAGGAATGATGTTCGGGTTCTCGACAGCCTTGATCACACCTTCCATTTCGAGATCGTAGAGGTGGCTCACGCTACCGGAAGTGTCGATGCAGACCGCCACATCCTGAAAACCACCACCCACAGAACAGGAGGGCGAAACCCGCAAGGTGTTGTTTCCTTCAATGGTTTCGATCACTTCAAGATCGCTGTCTACCATCAGATAAATCGGCGCGTCGCGGAAGGGCAGCAAGGCACCATCAATGGAAAAAGTCATGGCCCTTTCCTGCTGTCCGGAAAGGGCATCCATCCGCTGGCGAAAAAGCAAAACATCAACACCGGCATCCCAAGCCTCGTTGTGGTTGGTATCGACAAAGGCAATGACGTTGAAAGCGCCCGCATCGTAGTTGCTATTGTTGACGACCTTGACCGATACCGTGCCATTAGCTTCGAACGTGTTGGGATCAACCACGAGCAGGGAACGATCCGCTTCCCTCAACTGCAAGTCGGGCAAGGCAGCGTTATAGCTGCGGTTCAACATGATCGTGCCCAGGTATTGGGATTGCGCCCTTTCCCGGACAAACGGGAATACGACCATATCGTAACCCGTCATGCTCACCATCAAACGAGCATGGCTTTCAGCCAGCCCCTCGAACAGAAAATCCCCATTTGATTGACTGTAGCCTCTTTGTTCAGCCAATACTGTAGCTCCCAAGATGACTTCCTGGAGCAGGATGGCGGCGCCGTGAATCGGTTCAAGGCTTACGGCATCGACGACCGTGCCGAAAATCTCAAATGGAACGGTCGCAGAACCACTCCATTTTGGGGAAAGCATGGCATTGACTTCCGTCGTGTTTTCTATCGACAGCGAATACGTCATCGCTTCATAGCCACCATGTTGAATATGGAGCATGACCTCCCCTCTTGCGACATCGGTAAATTCGTAATAACCCCGTGCGTTGCTTGTCGCTGTCGCGGTATGTGCGCCACTGAGCAAAAGCACCGCGCCGCTGACAGGCTGCTTTGTGATGTTGTCCAGAACAACACCGTACAGACTTGGATGGATATTGGCTTCCGGCAACAGTCCGGCAGGCAGCTCATATGCCTGACCGGGCTTGACGTTGAAGCTCGCAAACACCGACTGGTATCCGACCGCGTTGATCTGTGCGCGGGTATCTCCGAGGCTCAAGACATTAACCGTCGCTACACCATCGGCGCCCGACAAGATGGTCGCCGTGGTTGCACCGGAAAGGACGATCTCCGCGCCATGAATGGGCAGGTTTGTAGCTCGGTCGGTCACGGTGACTTTCAGCGACGATTCCGGCTGTGTGCCGGTCAATGCCGTGAGGCCGACATTGAAAACCGTGAACCAGTTGTTATAGACAAAAATCCTGTAGGTGGCTGGCTCATAGCCTGCTTTCGAGAAAATAATGTCGTCTCTCGAAAGCGTGATACCCGTGAATTCGTATTCTCCCTGCGCATTGGTCTGTGTTTCCAAGCTCCAAGTTGGAACCTGAACGCTAACACCTGCAAGCGGCAACCCGGTATCAGTATCCGCCACCGTCCCTTTAAGCACCGCTCCTGTACCGGTGTACGGAACCAAAGAAACGGGAACTTCGATATCCTGCCACCCTTTGAGATCAATCTTTATCAAAGCGATCTCGTAACCGTAGTGCCACACCTCGAAAAAGTTTTCTCCGAGAGCCAGCGAATTGCTGTGCGTCGCCACGCCCTGAGCATTGGTGGTGACATTGACGGTCGTACCCACCGGATCGAGAGCAATAGTAACGCCCGACAGGGGCGAGCCCGTTTGCGCGTCGGTGACGATAAACTTAACGCTTCCTGCCGACGATGTTTGTTTGAACAGCAAATCCAGGTTGATGACCTCCCCGGCTTTTGCCGTAAATGAAGCCCGGATGATGGGGTAGTTATAGTAACTAGCCTCCAGTTCAATCTGTCCGGCAGGAAGGCCTGTCAGCGTATAGGCACCAGAACCATCAGCGCTAACGATTTGCGTACCAGCCTTAATGGAAGCGCCAGAAGCTACATAAATTATGCCAGCAACCGAATGATAATAGTGAGCAACGCCAGTGATGGTGACATCATTACTCACCCCGGCGATCAGCCGCAGTTCGCCCAGATCGAGATCCTGTCCAGTTTGCAGATTCAACGGCGCAGATAGCGGGCGGTATCCCGTAGCCTCAACGGAAAGTTGTTCCGCTCCTGCGTTAAGGTGCGTGAATGTAAAGCGCCCCTGCGCATCGGTATTGATAGTCAGATTGGTTCGCGCCAGCCTGACGGGCACGTTCTCAATAGGCAAGCCAGTATCGTTGTCAACGATGGTTCCGGTAATGCTGGCGTGATCAGGGTTGGGAGAAGGCCTGGATGTGGCGCCAAGCACCTGCAACACCAGCGCCGTCACATAGGCGTCGCCCTCCCAACTCCCATTGGCAGATTGCGCGTCAGAAAGTACTGTCAGCGCGGTTTGCACGCTGTTGGTGTCCGGCAACATCAACAACACCGCCCGCAAGGCATGCGCGTTGTTCAGCACATTGCCCCAGTGTCCGGCGCTCTGTTGCGCCATCAACCCGTTTTGCGCCCGTGTGAGGTTGGCGTTGATGTTGAAGGTTTTTCGATACAGCCAGACCGCTTCCATCGCCTGCGCGGTTGCGGCCAGATCAAAGCCGCCTTCCATGCCGTCCCAGCGGCCATCGGCTTTTTGCTGGCTTAACAACCATGTGAGCGCTCTTTGTGTTTCGCTGCCGTTCAGTTGTCCAACGGCTGCCAACGCTTTTAACGCCCAGGTCGTGTCCAGCACCGAGCTTTCATACCATTGCTCAAAGCCGAAGCCGCCATCGGCGTTTTGGTAACTTTTGAGTGTTGCGACGAGTGCTGCGGTCGGCTTTTCTTGTTGCGCGTTGGCAATGATACGACGCGCTACGGTCTCTGCGCTGTTGTCGGGCGAAGCGTTCAAGAAATCCAGCGCACGGGTTTGCGCTGTATCGACCGGCTGTTTCAGCGAATGAAAAACGGTCAGCGCTTCACTGGTCGATTGTTCCGGCAACGCGATGTCTGCCGAGGTTGAGTACGAACCATTGGACGGCTGACTTTGCGCCTGCAACCATGAAACGCCCTGGTCGATGCTACTGGCGTTGGCAGGAAAGACCGCACATAAACCGATGATGTACGCTAAAGACAGCACGATTCCCTTGAGTAACGAACGCATGTTGAGCCTCTTGACGTTAGAAATGGGGTTTCAAACCCGACGGTTTTTGATAAGGAAAAAGATAGGGGCTTTGCTGCTGCTTCTGCGGGCGAGACGAGCGCGCTTCCTTTCCAGTTTCCCGCATGAGGACGGCGGGGAAAAGAAACGCCAGAGCATGATGATGACAAAAGAATTTCTGCCACAAGCAAAGCGGCTCATCCAGCCGCCGTTGTCGCCCGCGCATAGCGCCAGAGAATGCTTTAGGCATCCCTTCGGGGGGTTCCGGCAAGGTATCCAGCAATAATGGGGACATCCGCATTTCCACAAATTCACCCAACAAGTGAATTATTATAAACCATTTAAGCTCATAAACAATGTGCATAGCGCGTAAGGTTCCTGCACATGAAAGATGAGCACGCAGAATTTTCAAAACGTTTGGCAGCGGCAATGCGCGCGATGGGGTATGAGGCGCGCCCGTCTATTCTTTATAAGCGATTTAACTCGCGTTATCGCGGCGAGTCCGTCAGTTTTCAAACCGCGTCGCGCTGGCTGAACGGCAAAAGCCTCCCTGAGCAGGAGAGGCTCGTCGTGCTCGCCGAGTTGTTTCGCATTGACCCGCAGACGTTACGTTATGGCGGCAAGGATCAAGCACATAAAAATGCGCCGCCTTTCATGTGGCCAGATCAGGTGACTCCACGCTATCAAGCGCTGTTCGAGGATTTCCTGGCGCTACCCGAAAAGCAACGCGAGATCGTCGGAAATTTGATCGCGTCCCTGACGGAACTCGCCCATAAACAGAAATAAGGCTGAGGTCATTATTGCGGCGCAATCGGCACAAACAGCGCAGTTGGATTAGAGCGTTTTTGGTTTAAACGCATACGGCAAACAACCCCATCCCCTCCCTAACCCTCCCCTTGAAGGGGAGGGAACAAAGCGACGCAACCTCTGACCTCTGACCTCTGACCTCTGACCTCTGTCATCTGACCTCCGACAACCCTATCGCCTGAAACAACGCTACGGTACTCGCGTAGCGGTCTGCCGCCGATTGAACTCGCGCCAGCAACGCTTCCAGATAGCGCCGCTCGGCATCGAGCACGACCCACTGATCGACGCCGCCCAGTTGATAACGCGCGTCTATCAGCCGATACGTTGCCAGTGCTTCATCGACCGCCGCACTGCGCGCTTTCAAGGTCAGCGCATCGGTTTCCAACGCCCGCAACGCATCGGCGACATTCTGAAATCCCTGCAACACGGTTTGTCTGTACCCTGCTGCTGCTGCATCAAACGCTGCTTCGGCAGCGCGTTTGTAAGCTTGCAATTCGCCGCCGCGAAACAGTGGTTGCGCAACACCCGCACCCAGATTCCAGAGATTGAAACCTTCGGCAAACAGTTTTTCTCCGCTCAACGCCGCAGAACCGAAACTGCCGCTCAAGGTCAGGCGCGGATACAGATTGGCCGTCGCCACACCGACGTTGGCGCTCGCCTGATGCAGCATTGCTTCGGCAGCGCGAATGTCGGGGCGTTGACGCACCAGTTCGGAAGGAACTGTTAACGGCAGTGCTTCCGGCAGTCGCAAATCGGCGAGATGAAACTGCGGTAGCGTTGCCTCGCCCGGCGTCGTTCCCGAATACAACGCCAGTTGATGACGCACGCTGTACAACAACCGTTGCAGCGGGGGCAAACGCGCCTGATGTTCGGCCAGCGCGCTTTTCAGTTGTTGCACATCAGCGTCGGACACGCCGCCCAGCGCGCGCCGCGCTTCGAGAATCGCCAACTGTTTTTGCAACGCCTCGATCATCGTATTCAAAACACCGATTTGCTCGCGCAACGACGCTTCGCGCACAGCGGCAGCGGCGATATTGGCCGCCAGCGTCAGTCGCGCCGCTTCCAGTTGCCAGGATTTGATTTCCGTTGCCGCCTGCAAACCTTCCAGCGCCCGCGCATTGGCGCCGAACCAGTCGAACGTATAAGAAACGCCGACCGATACGTTGTAAAGCGTGAACGGCGGCGGGCTGGGCATCGTTGTCATTCCCATCGTGACGAAATCGACTTGCTGCCGCGCTGCCGATACGCCGACATCGGCCGATGGATAGCGCGACGCACCGGCGCGCGCCAGATATTCTTCCTGCGCCTGCCGGAGACGCGCCTCGGCTTCCGCCAGCGTCGGATGGTTTTCCAACGCCTGTGCGATCAGTTGATCGAGCGCCGCATTTTGAAAAAGCGTCCACCAGGGTTTGCCGTGCAACACGTCCTCGTTGACGAATCGCTGCGCCGCGCCGCCGTGCGCAACCGTTGGAACGTCTGCGGTTTGTTCCGGCAACGGCGTCTCCGTATAGTGCGTTACCGTCGGCGCTTCCGGCGATTTGAAGTCGGGGCCGACCGCGCAACCGCAAAGCGCCACAGTGAAGCAACAAACAACAATAGAGGCTTTTTTGAAATACACATGGGTTATATGGCTGAATATCTCATGCGAAGACGCGAAGACGCGAAGGGATACCGAGGGAGTTGCGACATAGGTAAGCGTTTTTTCATCTGATGCCACGTTGCCCGTCGGCGAAGCGAGGCATTGGCTTTGGCGCGCGCTTGAACGCCAGCCTTCGCGTCTTCGCGCCTTCGCGTGAAAATTTTCTTGATGGCTTCGCTTTGCCACCCACCTAAAAATTGAAAGAGCCATGAATGTTTCCTCAATCCAGCGTGCGCCGATAAAACTTCAGTGCAACACCCATCAGGATGACTGTAAAAAGCATCAACGGCCACACATTCGGCCACAAATCCAGCCAACTGTTGCCTTTCAACATGATGCCGCGCACGAGGCGATTGAAATACGTCATCGGCAGCACATGCGCGATGACTTGCGCCCATTTCGGCATCCCGTAAAACGGAAACATGAAACCCGACAGCAGCACATTGGGCAGAAAGAAAAAGAACGTCATTTGCACGCCCTGCAACTGATTGCGCGCCAATGAAGAAATGGTGATTCCGACCGTCAACGCCGCCGCGATATAAATCAAAAGCACCACATAAAGTTCGAGAATGCCGCCGACAAACGGCACATTGAAAAGCGAAATCGCCGCCAGCAAAATAATGGTCGCCTGAATCAGCCCGATAAAAATATACGGTACGATCTTGCCGGTCAACATCTCCAGCGGGCGCACCGGCGTCGCCAGCAGATTTTCCATCGTGCCGCGTTCGCGCTCGCGGGTCATCGCCAGTCCGGTGATCATCACCATCGTCATGATCAGAATGACCCCCATCAAGCCGGGAACGATGTTGTATTGCGTGATCCCTTCCGGATTGTAGCGACGATGCACTTGCACATCGAACAGCGGCGGCGATCCGTTCAATCTTGCCAACGGCCCGCCGAGATCTTTCCAAGCGACACTTTCGGCCAACCGGGTGACGGCGCCGATGGCGTTGCTCGCCGCTGCCGGATCGGTGGCGTCGGCAATCACCAGAACCACCGGTCGTTCGCCACGCACAAGTCGCCGGGAAAAATCGCTCGGAATGTTGACGACAAATTGCACATCGCCTCGCGCCAGCGCCGCCTCGCCCTCCGCTTCATTGTTCAACTCGCCGACAAAATCGAAATACGCCGTGTTGTGCATCGCCATGATGAAGCTGCGCGAAAACTCGCTGCGATCGGCATCGATCATCATGGTTTTCAGATGCTTCGGATCCATATTGATCGCGTAGCCGAACAAAATCAGCATCATCACAGGAATGCCGATCACCATCGCAAACGTCAGGCGGTCGCGTTTCAGTTGCAGAAATTCCTTGAGCACGACGCCCCAACAACGCGCCAGGGAAAACGTGAACAATGATGAACGGCGGTTCATTGCCCCACCTTTCGCGGTTGCTCTTGCAGCGGTTCCCGCGTTTCTTTCGGCGTCCGCATCAAATGGATGAACACATCTTCAAGACTGGTTTCCGTTCGCACCATTTCATGCGGCAATCCGGCGACCGTTTCCCGCAATGTTTTTTCAAGCATGAGCGGATCGCGTCCTGTCACATGCAGCGCGTTACCGAATGCCGCCGTTTGCAAAACCCCCGGCTTGCTCGCCAGCACATCCGACAACTGCGTCAGGCTTTCGTCGGTCATCTTTCCCTTGATCGCCCAGGTGAACAGTTGTTGCGCCGCGACGATTTCCTGCGCCGTGCCCTGCGCCAGCAACGCGCCGTGCGAAATGTAAGCGAGCTTGTGACAACGTTCCGCTTCGTCCATGTAATGCGTGCTGACCAGCACCGAAATGCCTTGCGCCGCCAAGCGGTGCAACTCCTCCCAGAAATCGCGCCGCGCGGAAGGATCCACGCCCGCCGTCGGTTCGTCAAGAAGCAACAACGCCGGTCGATGCAACATGCACGCCGCCAACGCCAACCGCTGTTTCCAACCGCCGGACAATGTGCCTGCCAACTGATTCGCGCGCGCTTTCAATCCGAGGTTGTTCAGCGCATTTTCGACCGACGCTTTTCGATCCGGCATCTGATAAACGCGCGCGATGAAATCGAGGTTTTCGCGGATCGACAAATCCTCCCAGAACGAAAACCGTTGCGTCATGTAGCCGACGTTGCGTTTGATCGCGTCGCTTTCGGCGATAATGTCGTAACCCAGACACGTGCCGCTGCCCGAATCCGGCGTCAACAAACCGCACATCAACCGGATCGACGTTGTTTTACCGCTACCGTTCGGCCCCAAAAAACCGAAAATCTCGCCGGGGCGAACTTGCAACGACAAATCATCGACAACTTTTTTTTTGCCGAAATACTTGTTCAGCCCTCGCACGTCGATGGCGAATTTCATAGGACTTACAACAAACGCACCGACACCGGCTGACCGGGGTGCAACGAACGCGCACCGTCCGCCTGAGGATGCGCTTCAACCATGAACACCAGCTTGGCGCGGCTTTCGTTGCTGAAAATCACCGGCGGCGTGTATTCGACCCGATCCGAAATGTACGTGATCGTCGCATCCACCGGCGCCGCGCAACCATCGCAAACGAGACGCACGGCTTGCCCTCTTTTCAATGCGCCGACGTGCGCCTCAGGAACAAAAAAACGCACTTTGACATTTTGCGGCGGCAACAATTTCACCACCGGCGCGCCCGCCGCCACCCACTCACCCTCGCGGTACAGCGTGTCCACCACTTCGCCGCTTTTCAACGCCGTCACCGTCTTTTGCCGCAGCGCCCAATCCGCCTGTTCGAGCGCCGCTTGCATGGCCGTTACCTGTGCTTCCTGTGCCTTGATTTGCTGCGCACGGTTGGGAAGACGCGCCACTTCGATCTGATGGTTCAATTCCCGCACCCGCGCCGCTGCCGTTTCAGCGCGAGAACGGCTGTCGTCGCGCTGCGCCTCGGCAATACCGCCGATCGCAAATTGCTTCTCGTCGCGCTCTGCTTGAATCGCCGCCTGCTTTGCCTGCGCCTGCGCCTGCGCCAGTTGCGCTTCGATCACCTGCACTTCCGGCAAGCGCCGACCGGTTTGAATATCGGACAACTGCGCCTTTGCTGTAGCGAGCTGCGCCTGCGCCTGTTGCAGCGCGGCGTTTTCCTTTTCCGATTCCAGCGCGAAGAGCGGCGCGCCATCCTCCACAATCGCCCCGCGCCGCACCGCCAGCACGTCGAGCCGCCCGCCCAGCGGCGAAGCGACATAGATGTATTCGCCTTCCGCATAACCCTGATACGTCTCCGCCGCCTTCTCGGCGCACGCGCCCAACAACATTCCGGTGAAAATAACGGCAACGACTTGCAACCAGCGAACACAGGACATCGCGACTCCTTGGCTTGGAAAGTTCTTCAGGCTTTCTCAAAAACACCCATCCACACTACGCCATCATTCCAGATTCTGTCAATAAGAGGAATGATGAGACGGTCTTGCCAGCCGTTGTCAAACCGAGAATAAATCTCCCAGCTTTTTCTCTGATATTTCAGGTTCAGCCCGGCTCGGGAAGCGATTTCCAAAAAAGAGGAGAGGTTCAGCGGTGTTTCCTCGGGCGCCGGCGCCAGCGCCAGATATTGCATGAGCCGAGGTATTACAGGTTTATTCCACCATCGAATCAATGCCGGCTCAATTCGTTCGGTCTTGACGGGTTCGGCGATAACCACATGCCCTTTATCTTTGAGCACACGACAAATATGACGCATCGCCTTCGTCAAATCTGCCTCGTCCAGATGATGCAGAAAACCGGAACACGCCACAAAGTCGAACAATTCTCCGGTTTCTTCAATAAACGCAAGCGCGTCTGCCTCTACCAGTTTGAAATTCACGTTCTCGATAACAGAGATGTTTTTCTTCGCCTGAACCAACATCTCTTTTGAGTGATCCACCAGAAAAACTTCGGAAAAGTTTCCGCCAAAACGGACGGACATTTGCCCTGTTCCGGCGCCCAGGTCAAGCATCCTGCCCTTCCCCGAATACGTTATATGATTTTTTATTTCCCTGAACAAACAATCGTTGATCCGTTTTCTCGGAACATTGACAAGTTCGTCGTAATGCGGCGCGACGATAGCGTGATGCTCTTTATCCTGGAGGGCGTGTTGTTCGGAAGATTCCATTGCATAAGTCTCTACGAATATTTCATCAAAAACAGCATACCCCTAGGGCTTGTCAGCGCCCTTCTCGTTCAAAGCATTGGCGCCATAATGCCGGAACAGCGTCCAGGCCAACTTTACCATGCAGGGATGGTTGAGGATGGGCATTCCGCTCAAAATGAGGACGAAGCGGTGGGTGTCCACGTACAGGGGCCAGAAGCCGATACGGCTGTTGCCCGCAGCATCGACAACCGCCCAGGCGGAAGTGCCCAAGCGCAGGTTGCCTTGCAGTAAGCCGACATTGCGTTCGTGCAAGATGCCTACCGCGGCAGAGAGCGCCGCAAGTTCTTCGGCGGTTTCGTGCGGGAAGCCTGCCGTCGCCACGTAAAAGCCTTGAGGGTCGGCCAGCAGGGCGCGACGCAAACTGGAGAGTTCGGACAATGCCTGAGGCAGCAGGGAGTAAAAAGTGTCTTGCGGTTCTCTGCGTGGTTCGGGAAAGCCTTCTACCCAGCCGGCTTGCTGAACATGCTCCAGCAAAGCCAGGGCGTCTGCAAGCGGCAGGCCACTCAGGGAAGTCAGTGTTTGTTCGTTCAGTTGAGGCGTGATGGATTGCCGCAGAATGGCGCGCAGAAATTTCGTTGCCATGTCCGGCTGTTGCTGGCTAAGCGCCCTGTAGGCACCGGCCGGCGTTGTCGCCAGCCAAAGCCCGGTTTCAAGTCTGTACGGCACGCGCAGGCTCCATCAGTCCAGGATCAAGTGAGAACAGCAGGGCTTTGAGCAGGGTTCGCATGTCAGCCTCGCTGCGGGCATCAACTTCAAAAATAGGCACCTTGAAATCCAGCTTGCCCAATATCTCATGGTACCTGGAGAGGCCGGGACTGGGGGCTTGGTCCATGTGCGTCACGCCGATAACAAAGCGCGTTTGTTTGATCGGCTTGACGAAGGACTTGAGAAAGAAAGACAGGTCGTTCAGCGGCGTGGGACGGCTGTTGTCAACCAGCAGTATCAGACCGATACAGCCCTCACAGAGAATTTCCCACATAAAATCGAAACGCTCCTGACCCGGCGTACCGTAGATATGCACATGCTCGCCGCCGCCGAGATCGAGGCGGCCATAATCCATCGCAACCGTGGTGGTGCGCTTGCGCCGCGCAACCAAGTCGCTGGCGACCGCGTCGGTTTTGATCGGTTCGATATCGGACAAAGCGCGTACCGCTGTGGTTTTCCCGGCGCCGACCGGGCCGGAGATGACGATTTTGTGGTTGCTCATCGGTGTGACTCTCTTTTTAGCGTGTGCCCATCAGACGTGAAAGGATGCGCCCCAACAAACTACGTTGGCTTTGGGTTTTGGGCGCTGTCTGGTCTGCCTGAGCGGTTTGGGTGGTTTTCCGGGATGTCCGTGCCTCAATTTCCATCAGGCCGATGGCCGATGCGGCGCAATAAAAAACGTGTACATCGCCGAGCGGAATCATCAAATCCTCTGCGATAGTCGCTATGGTGCAGACGCCGGACGACCACAGGGCGGCGATTTGCATGCCATGAGGAATGGGGATCAGCCGCGTCATGTTGGGCCAGTAACGCAAGCACATTCGCGCGTTCGGGTCTGCGCCCTCCGGCAAGCGCCCACGAGATGTCCACGCGGCCATTCGCCACAGGAAACCCTCCATGCCTTCCGTCTGACCATCGTTGGGCCAGTTGCTTCCGTCCTCTTCGTCGAGGACGCTCATGACCGAACTTGATGCAGGCAGTGCAACAACGGAACGCAGCACCAATTCGCGCACCAAGGGATACACTCGCTTGGTGCGGGCACAGATACGGACGAGAGGCAACATGCCACTGCGTAACTCCACCACGCGACCCTCGGTTTCCGATCGGCGGTACGTCTGTTGCACCGCGCCGTACAAACATTGGCTCGGGTCGAAGAACATGTTGCGGCTGGCATCATCGAAACCGTGCGTGTAGTGATTGGAAGGAGGGACTTCTTCCTCCATCGCCAACGCCGCCTTGATCACACGCTTGTCGACTTGCCCGTTGGGAAAAGCGTTTCGACCTATTTGCGCCGCGGCTTGATCCAGCACCGTGCGCAGTGCTTCAGGACTGGCGGGCTTGTGCAAGAAGAAAACACCTTCCGGGTGCGACTGGCTGGCGCTGAGAATCACGGGCACTTTGCCCTGAACTTCGCCGGTCAAGTGTTGGTAGGCAATGTGCCTGCCCTCCGGCGAATCCACGTCAATCAACAGGAGTTCCGCGTCTTCCACAGAATCGGCAAGCGCGTAGGCTTTACCCGGATAGTGGCTGATACAGTACTCGTAACTGTAGCTCTCGCCACGGTCCATGCCCAGAACCGCAAAGCGCACAGGGCTTTGGGATGGGTATCTCATGACTGCACCTCGGCCATGAGTTCAACACCCTGCACGCGCAAACGCGCCAGGCATGCCCGCTGCGCCTCCGGATCATTCCTGTAAGCAAGAATCTTGAGCAGCTCACGTTGCAGGACAAGGTTGTCCGGCTCGGCGCAGATTCCGCCCTCGAGCAGATCGCGCGCAGCGTCCATCCGGTCTTGCAGAATAAGTTCGCTGACGTTTTCCAGCAGATCAGAAGATGGCTCGTTGCCGTTGTCCTCTGCTGGATCGCTTACACGATCCAGCAGGCGGGTCGTACCGGTTGCGCCGCTGCCAAGCAGCGGGACGCAACCTTCGGGCAAACCGACATGCGCCGCTTTGCCATCCGCCAGCCGATCCCGAAACCAGTCCCGACACGCGACAGAAAGCAACGGAGACGCATACCGAAGCATGCGTTGCCGCAAAGGGTATCCGCTTGCGCCGAGCACCAGGAACATATCCGCCAACGCATGGGCAACTTCGGGCGCCTCCTGCTCACACAAATAAACGATACGCTGCACATGGTGGCGCAGATCGGAGGGGTTGCGCGTCACAGCGTGGGAAAACCAATCTGCGACGCACTGCCCCGGAAGGCCGACACCGACGCCGGCAAGCCGTGTTTGGGCGCTGAGCGCAAAAGACACCTCGCAACCCTGGGCACAACCTCCCTCCTGCACCGCAGGCGCTCCTCTGTCCTTAAGCATTGCCGCTTTTACTTGACGCCCATGCTCATGCTGTCGAGCTTCATCAGCAGTTTTTCGAATTGTACGAATGCTTTTTCCATCTGAGTAAACTCGGCAAAGGCGCCGGTATCGTCGCCGGCCCGCTTGAGTTCCAGAGCCTTGAGACTGTGATGGTGAAAGGCTTCGTGAGGAGCGGCGATCTGGTCGTAGACCTCCAGGAGCTCACTTCCGGCGGCTTCCATCTCCGCACGACCCTCGTTGTAATACCATTGACCAAACGGGCAAACCGTGGGTAAGCGGCCCTGGAAGTCGCCCGTGCCATCCAGGGTGGACTGGATTTTATTAAAGCATTTGACGTGGTCATTTACTTGCAGCAGAAAAAAAGTGCTTTTAACCATTTTCAGTATCTCCTGTATAAATTATTGCGCCGGCAAGCAAGGTTGATTTTTCTGGCAGCGCCTCACATGAATCCAATGTGAGGCGGACGCGAGACAAGCCTCAATTGCCGGGGAAATAAATGCCACTACGCTACATAAGACAGTTCAGCCGACCATCTTGGCGACTTCGTCGGCCGTCCGCTTCACATCCAGGAACACCAGACCGAGCTTGGCAGTGGAGCGGGTCAGTACGGTGAGGACGGCGTTCTCGCCAGCGTGGGTCATCAGGACATAACCCTTGTTGCCCTTGACCAGCAATTGTTCCAAAGTGCCGCGAACCAGCTCCTGGGAAGTACGATCTCCCAAAGACAGCATGGCGGCGCTCATGGCGCCAACACGATCCTCGTCCATGCCCGCAGGCAACATGGAAGCAATGGTGAGGCCATCGGTAGAAATGATGGCGGAAGCTTCGATGTCTGGCGAACTGCTGTTGAGTTGGGTCAACAGTGAATTAAGCATATCTGCACGCATGATGTGATCTCCAAGTTTAAGGTTGACTGTGATTTGACAAAGCTCCGCATTATACAGAATTGTGAACAGCAAGAAACGTTTTAGGCGCGAAAACAGTGAAATGTGAATGCTCAGGCGACAATCGGCGATAATTGGCGGCTCAATGGTTTTCAGGTTTAAGCCCCATCTCCATTTCTCCGCAAGCGCTTTTCTGTGCGCCATGCGTTCTTTGCGACAAAAAAACAGGGCGGGTTTGAAACCCGCCCTGATCTGATACCTGACCTCCTGGCCTCTGATCCCTGATACCTGACCTCTGATCCCTGTCACCCGTACCGCTTCTCAAAATCCCGCATGAACGCGACCAGCGCGTCAACGCCCGCCATCGGCATCGCGTTGTAGATCGAGGCGCGGATACCGCCGGCGACTTTGTGTCCCTTGAGGTTGAGCAAGCCCTGGCTCTTGGCTTCCGCCGCAAAGGTGTCGTCGAGTTTTTCGTTCGGCAGATAGAACGGCACGTTCATCCGCGAACGGTCGGCGACACGGATTTTGTTTTTATAAAAACCGGTGCGGTCGATTTCGGCGTACAGTTTCTGCGCTTTGGCGATGTTGCGTTTTTCGACCTCGGCAATTCCGCCCAGCGCCAGCAGGCGTTCAAACACCAGACCGGCAATGTAGATCGGGAATGTCGGCGGCGTGTTGAACGCCCATTCGTGTTCCACTTGTACCGTGTAGTTGAAAACCGTCGGGCATTCGCGTCGGGCTTTGCCGAGCAGGTCTTCTCGGACGATGACCAGCGTCACGCCCGACGGGCCGAAATTCTTTTGTGCGCCGGCATAGACCAGGCCGAAACGGTTGATGTCGAAAGGACGCGACAGGATGTTCGACGACATGTCCGCCACCAGCGGCACTTTGCCGGTGTCCGGCGTGAAAGAAAACTCGACACCGCTGATCGTTTCGTTGGCGCAATAATGAACGTAAGCCGGGTCTTGGGAAAGCTGCCACTCGCTTTGCGCCGGCACATGGGTGAACCCTGAGCTTTCGCCGGACGCGGCGATGTGTACGTTGCAGTATTTTCTGGCCTCTTCGAGCGATTTCGTTGACCAGTGCCCGGTGCTGACGTAATCGGCGGTGGCGCGATCGCCGAGCAGGTTGAGCGGGATGAAAGCGTTTTGCCCCATCGCCCCACCCTGTAAAAAGAGGATTTTGTAATGCTCCGGGATCCCGATAAGCTGACGCAGATCGCGCTCGGCTTTGGCCGCGATTCCGAGAAATTCCTCGCCGCGATGGCTCATTTCCATCACGGAAAGACCCTTGCCTTGCCAATCCAGCAGATCGGCTTGTACTCGACTCAATACTTCTTCCGGCAATGTTGCCGGACCAGGACAGAAATTCCACGCTCGCGCCATGATGCTCTCGCCATTCAAGGGTTGTAAAACCGGCTAATTTACCATAGCGCCAACGCTTTTCTACAAAGATAAAAATAAAACGCCCCGGCGTTTGCGTTCCGGGGCGTCAAATTCGCTTTTTCAGCACATTCCCATTGCTTTTTCCACCGCTTTTTCCATTACTGCCGATAGGGTCATTCTGATGGGGTCATTCCTCCAGCAAATCGTCGTCGTCCTGTTCTTCCACAGATTCCAGACCGGCGAGTTTTTCGCCTTCACCCAGATTGATCAGGGTCACGCCCTGGGTCGAACGCCCCATTTCGCGGATCGACGCCACTTTGGTGCGAATCAGCACGCCGCCGGTCGAGATCAGCATCACTTCGTCCTCCTCGCGCACCAGCGCGGCGGCCACCACCTGACCGTTGCGCTCGGATTGCTGGATGGCGATCATCCCTTTGGTGCCGCGTCCGTGCCGCGTGTGCTCGATGATCGGCGTGCGCTTGCCGTAACCGTTCTCGGTCGCGGTCAGCACGGCCTGCGTTTCGTCTTCCGCCACCAGGAGCGCGATGATGTTCTGCCCTTTGTCGAGCTGCATGCCGCGCACGCCCTGCGCCGTCCGTCCCATCGGGCGAACATCGTTTTCGTCGAAACGCACCGCCTTGCCGCCGGAACTGAACAGCATCACATCGTGCTCGCCGTCGGTCAGCGCCGCGCCGATCAGATAATCACCATCGGCCAGATCGACCGCGATGATGCCGGAAGGACGTGGCCGCGAGAAATCGGACAGCCGCGTCTTTTTGACCGTGCCCTTGGCCGTCGCCATGAACACATAGCGATCCTCGGAAAATTCCGGCACCGGCAAAACCGCCGTGATTTTTTCACGATCTGCCAGTGGCACCAGATTGACAATCGGCTTGCCGCGCGACGAACGCCCGCCCTGCGGCACGTTATACACCTTCAGCCAATACACCCGTCCGCGATTCGAGAAACACAGAATGTAATGGTGCGTGTTGGCGATGAACATCCGCTCGATGAAATCGTTTTCTTTGGTCGTCGCCGCCTGCTTGCCGCGCCCGCCGCGCTTTTGCGAACGGTATTCGGCGACAGGTTGCGACTTCATATAGCCGCTGTGCGACAGCGTGACCACCATGTCTTCCGGCGTAATCAAATCCTCAATCGAAATATCTTCGCCCTGCGCGACGATTTCCGAGCGGCGTTTGTCGCCGAACTGATCGCGGATCGCCGTCAATTCGGTTTCGACGATCTGCGTCACCCGCGCCGGCGTCGCCAGCACGTTGAGCAAATCGACAATCGTCGCCATCACCTCCCGATACTCGCCGGTGATCTTGTCCTGCTCCAATCCGGTCAAGCGTTGCAAGCGCAATTCGAGAATCGCCTGCGCTTGTTCTTCGGAGAGTTGATAACCACCACGTTCCTGCCAGCCGAATTCCGGCGCCAGATTTTCGGGGCGCGCCGCATCGGCCTGCGCCCGTTTCAACATTTCCTCAACGACCGGCGAACGCCAGGTTTTCGCCATCAACGCCGCTTTGGCTTCCGGCGGTGTCGGCGACGCCTTGATCAACGCGATGATTTCATCGACGTTGGACAACGCAACCGCCAACCCTTCCAAAATGTGGCCGCGTTCGCGCGCTTTGCGCAGTTCAAAACGGGTGCGCCGAACGATGACTTCGCGGCGATGCGACAGGAAGTGTTCGAGGAATTGCTTGAGATTCAACAAGCGCGGCTGATCGTTGACCAGCGCCACCATGTTCATCCCGAAGCTGTCCTGCAACTGCGTCAGCTTGTACAGATTGTTGAGAACGATCTCGGCGACTTCGCCGCGTTTCAATTCGATGACCACGCGCATGCCGGACTTGTCCGACTCGTCGCGCAATTCCGAAATACCTTCCAGCTTCTTTTCACGAACCAGCTCGCCAATCCGCGTCAACAAGTTGGTTTTGTTGACCTGATACGGAATTTCATCGACGATGATCGCCTGCCGGTTTCCTTTTTCCAAGTCTTCGATGTGCGTCCGTGCGCGGATCACCACCCGACCGCGACCGGTGCGGTAGCCTTCCTTGACGCCCTCCAGCCCATAAATAAAACCTGCGGTCGGAAAATCCGGCGCCGGAATAAGGGTCATCAGTTCGTCGATCGACGTCTCCGGATTTTTGAGCACCGCCAGACAACCGTTGATCACCTCTTTCAGGTTGTGCGGCGGAATGTTCGTCGCCATCCCGACCGCGATCCCGGAAGAACCGTTGACCAACAGATTGGGCATGCGCGCCGGCAACACCGACGGTTCCTGCTCCTTGCCGTCGTAATTGGGGACAAAATCGACGGTCTCTTTCTCGATATCCGCCGTCAACTCGTTCGTGATTTTCTGCAAGCGGCACTCGGTATAACGCATTGCCGCCGCGCTGTCGCCGTCAATCGAGCCGAAATTCCCCTGCCCGTCGATCAGCGGGTAACGCAGACTGAAATCCTGCGCCATCCGCACCAGCGTATCGTAAATCGCCGAATCGCCGTGCGGGTGAAACTTACCCATCACCTCACCGACGACGCGAGCGCATTTCACATAAGGACGGTTCCAGACATTGTTGGTCTCGTGCATCCCGAACAGAACCCGCCGATGCACCGGCTTCAAACCGTCGCGGACATCCGGCAACGCCCGACCGACGATCACGCTCATCGCGTAATCGAGGTACGAATGCCGCATCTCGGCCTCAAGACTGACCGGTAACGTTTCCTTGGCAAACAACTCCATCATCAAAACAGCCTTTCAGGAGCGGGAAAAACCGCTCACGCGCCCATCCGGCGCCTAAATGTCAAAAACCACCCGCCAGCACCGCCGCGAAATGGCTTCAAATCGTTGTATTTTACACCATAGACAGTAGTGTTGCGTGGATGTCACGCCCACATCTTGTTCATGCCAACCGGCAAACGCCGCTTGTTGCCTCAGCGGAAGGTTATGGTATAGTTGACGAGGTAGCTTCCAGGACTACGCTTGCCCCGGGATTTCCGGTTTCGGGCTTGCGACGATGGAAGTTGTGAGATTTTTTTCATCAACGCTTTACGGAAGAAGGATAATTCAATGAAACCTCGTGCATACCTTATGGCTTTGGTATTTGCCGGCGCCGCACTGGCATCCGCTGCGTCGATGGCGCAAGCCGACCCGAAAAACAGCGGCTATGCGATGTTTGGTCATGGTAGCCCTGAGGCCAATGTCTGGCGCAGCGCCCACTATGGCGGCACCCCCGGCATCAACGATACCCTGTGCTGGCGCACCGGCTACTGGACGCCTTCCATGGCCGTCGCCGGCTGTGATCCCGATCTGGTGAAAGCTCCTGAAGCTGCTCCGGGCGCCGCTCCGGCTCCGGGCGCCGCCCCGGCCTCTGCACCGGCTCCAACCGCCGCTCCGTCAGCCGTGCGCAAAATTTCGTTGTCCTCGAGGGCGCTGTTCGATTTCGACAAAGCCGACCTGAAACCGGAAGGCAGAGCCGCGCTTGACCGCGAAATCGTCGCCAAACTGTCGGAACTCTCGAAGATCGAACTGGTGCTGATCACCGGCCACACCGACCGGATCGGTTCCGACCGCTACAACCAGGTACTCTCCGCGCGCCGCGCTGAGACCGTTCGCGCTTACCTCGTCTCCAGAGGCGTGCCGACCGACCGCATCGAAAGCCTCGGCATGGGCAAGACGCAGCCGACCACCGGCAACGAATGCAGGCAGAAAAACCGCAGAGAGCTGATCGCCTGTCTGGCGCCGGATCGCCGCGTTGAAGTGGAAGTCAAAGGCGAAGCCCGCTGAATGACCGAAAAACTTGCTGACTTGGCTTAACCGTCAAAAGCCCCGCCTTGATGCGGGGCTTTTTTCTTCCCTTCCCCCGATTTCAAGGCTTTCATGACCCTTGCCCTGCTCTTCGATCTGGACGGCACGCTGATCGACACCGCCGACGATCTGGCCGCGTCGTTAAACCATGTGCGCCAGCATCTCTATGATCTGCCGCCGTTGTCGTCCATCCAGCTTCGCGCTTACGCCTCTCGCGGCGCTGCCGGATTGCTCTACGCCGGTTTGAACCTGAAACCGGAAGATGCCGCGTTTGAAAAAGCGCGCGAGGCCTTTCTGACCCATTACGCGCTGCATCTCACCGATCACGTCCGCTTCTTTCCCGGAATTGAAACACTGCTCGAACGTCTCGAAAACCGCGGTCTGCCCTGGGGCATTGTGACCAATAAATACCAGCGTTTCAGCGCGCCCGTTCTCGCCTATCTCGGTCTGGATCGCCGCGCTGCCTGCGTCGTTTCGGGGGATACCACCGCCCACTCCAAGCCGCATCCGTTGCCGCTGCTCCATGCCGCGCAAACCGTTGGCGTTGCGCCGCAGCAATGCTGGTACATCGGCGATGACCATCGTGACATCGACGCCGCCCGCGCCGCCGGTTTTCAGTACGCGGTCGCCGTACGTTGGGGCTACCTCGGCGACAAACCCATCGAAACTTGGGGGGCGGATACCATCATCGACACGCCGGAACAGTTGTGGGATTTGATTGCAGCGAAGAATCAGGAATCAGGCATCAGAAAAATCATTTAACCTAAAAACGCTCTAAACCGTCGCGGTTCGCTGCGCTCACCACGACCTACGAACGAACTACTGCGCTTTCGCCTGCCGCAGATAATCAATAATCACCGAATGGCCGCCGCGCTTCGCCCAGTCCATCGCCGAAGCGCCGGTTTCATTGCGCAGGTTGACGTCGGCGCCGCGATCGATCAGCAGTTTGACTGTCGAAGGGTGTCCCTGCCGCACCGCCATCATCAACGCCGTCGTGCCGTTCGGCGCGCGCGCGTCGATATCGGCCAGATAATCGAGAAGTTGATCGACGATCTCGTCATGTCCGCCGGTCGCCGCGTAAATCAGCGGCGTCCATCCTTTGCGGTTGATCTCTGCGCCGTTCTTGATCAGAAGATCGACCATGCGGCGCTGCCCGTTCAGCGCCGCCACCATCAGTGCGGTATCGCCGTACACGCTGGTCTTGTTAATCTTGGCGCCCGCCCGCAGCAGGGCTTCGCCCACATTGACATTGCCCTGGCGCGCCGCCAGTAACAATACCGGCTCGCCGTTCGGGTCGGACAATTCCGGATCAACGCCTTTTTTAATCATTGCCGTCACATCGGCAGCGCGGTTTTCTTTGACCGCCGCCAAAAACTGCGTGTAGGTTTCGTTCTTTTGATCGATGCGTTGTTGTTCTTCCTTTTGCGCGGCGGCGCGGCGTTCCAACACATCCTTCGTCGTCGATTGCGCAACAACGCAACTGCTCATCAAAACACCGAGCACCCATACCGCTATCTTCACACTTTTACTTCTGTGCATTTCGTTATCTCCTGTCGGCGCTATTCGGCACAACCGCGAAACAACCGGAAAAAATTGGCGGAAGTCGCCCGCCCCACTTCGTCAAGCGGCATGTCGCGCAAGCGAGCAATCTCCTCGGCAACATGCACCACCCAGGCCGGGTGATTGGGATAATGTCCGCGATGCGGCATCGGCGCCAGATACGGGCTGTCGGTCTCAATCAGCAAACGGTCGAGCGGCACACGCCGCGCCGCTTCTTTGATGACTTTCGCGCCCTTGAACGTGACCACACCCGAAAACGAAATATAAAAACCCAACGCCAGCGCCGCTTCGGCAGCCGCCCAATCCCCGGTGAAACAGTGCATCACGCCGCCGACGCGATCCGCGCCTTCTTCGCGCAAAATGCGCAGCGTATCTTCGGTCGCATCGCGCATGTGAACGATGAGCGGTTTTCCGACGGCGTGAGCCGCCGCGATGTGCGCGCGAAAACGTGCCCGTTGCCATTCCGCTTCGCGCGACACATGGTAATAGTCGAGGCCGGTTTCGCCGATCGCCAGCACTTTCGGCAAAGCTGCGTAACGCAGCAACCCGCGCAGCAATTCCTCAACGTCGGTCGCAGCGCTTTCATCGACGCCCGGATGCAATCCGACAGAGCAATACACATTCGAATACGGCTCGACCAACGCCAGCATCGCCGGAAACGTCGTCAGTTCCACGCCAGCGCACAGCGCATGGGTGACGTTGGCCGCGTGCATCGCCGCCTGCACTTCGTCCAGGCGCGAGGCGAGTTCAGGAAAATCAAGGTGACAATGTGAGTCAACAAACATAGCGCGAACATTTTAACCGCAAAGAAAAACTTTTTGCCTCACGCGAAGGCGCGAAGCCGCGAAGAAAAACCTTTAACCACGAAAAGCACGAAAGACACGAAAGCGCGTCAGGAATCAAGAATCAAAGAAGCTCATCCCTACTCCAACCCAACCCTCCCGACCCTCTCTCCCGACCTCTCTCCCACAAGGGAGAGAGGAGGAAAACGCCGCCCCTCTCCCGCTTTCCGCGGGAGAGGGGCAGGGGGAGAGAGGAGGAAAGGGAGGGCTTACGTTCCTTCGCGTGAAATGGTTTTCTGGCTTCTGATATCTGTCCTCTGATCCCTGACCTCTGATATCTGATATCTGACCTCTGATATCTGTCAAAGCGTATGCGTCGGTCGATCGGACGCTATGTGGCGTCCCAGTATTTTCTCAATGATTTGCTGCGCTTTCTGTCCCGCTTCATTGTCGGCAAATTGCACGCCGATTCCTTTGATGCGACCGGCCTGCAACACTTCCGGCGTCACCCAGATGATCTTGCCCTGAACCGGCAACCGGTCGGGCACATCTTTTATCGTCAGCAATAAAAACACCTCTTCGCCGAGGGCGTGTTTTTTGTTGGTGGGAACAAAGATCCCGCCGCCTTTGACGAAAGACATGTAGGCCGCGTACAACGATGAACGCGAAGGAATGTTGACCGGCAATACGACACCCCGTGGGGCGGCTTGTTCCGACATGGTTTGTTTCCTCAAAAAATCTTCTTCATTGCGGTCGTCGATGGGTAAACAACGCACGATACTCAATCAACAGCGCCTCGACCACCAGTCGCGGCTGCAACGGGTGGCTCAACCAGCGGCGCTGCCGCAACAAGGAGCGATGATAATGGAAAAGCGCCGACGGAGCTACCGCCGCCGCCAACGGTTGCAACATTTTCTGGCATTCCACATGGTAACGCGCTGCGCCGCCGCCATGAATCCGCGCCAGATCGACCGTCCAGCCGATCAACGCCTCGACGAATTGCGCCAACCGCTGTTTGTTGTCATCGCGGTTGCCGCCCGCCCAGGCCTGCGCCACCGCATAGGGCGACAAGCGGTGCGGTTGCGCCAACGCCTTTTGCCAATCTTGCCGCCATGTCTGCTGTTCGGGATCGAAGCGGTCACGCGCCGTCAATGGCGCACCGCCGGTTTGCGCCAGAAGCTGCTCCGCTCCGTCAATCCCTTCCTCACGCAAAAACGCCAGCGCCTCCCCGGTCGAGGGATAAGGCGCCGCCCAACGCTGGCAACGGCTCAAAACCGTCGCCGGCAGGCGCTGCCATTGTTGCGCCACCAGCATCAGGGCGCTTCCGACCGGCGGCTCTTCGAGCGTTTTCAACAGCGCATTGGCCGCCGCCGCGTTCATCTGTTCCGCCGGTACGATCACCGCCACTTTGGCGCGCTGGCGATGGCTGGTCACCTGCATGAAGTCGATCAACCGGCGAATCGCATCGACCGGAATCGTGTCCAGCACCTTGACCTCGCCCGAGGGATCGCGTTCGAGCGGCTCGATCAGCATCAGGTCGGGGTGTTGCCCCATCGCTACGTAGTGACAGCTTTCGCAAACCCCGCAGGCTTCGCCGTGTTTCTTCTCCGCGCCTTCGCACAGCAGCGCTCGCGCCGCGTTCAGCGCCAACACCCGCTTGCCGATTCCCGCCGCGCCGTGGATCAGCAACGCCTGCGGCCAGGACGCGCGTTGCTGCAAACGCGCCTGCAACGCCGCATGCTGCCAGGGATAAGCGTCCTGCCATTCAAAGAACGGCGTCAACGTTTCTTCTTCGGCTTCAATGGATTTTCGGGAGCGCGCCATCGTGTTTAAAACAAAGTGTTAACAATACTGCACAACGCATCACGAATCGCGTCGATGCTTTTCCTGCCGTCGATCACGCGGTAACGTTGCGGCGCTTGTCGGGCGAGTTCGAGGTAAGCATCGCGCACCCGCTGCATGAAACCGTCCGGTTCGCGTTCAAAGCGATCCAGTTCCCTGCCGTCCGCCTGCAAACGCTTCTGAGAAATCTCCAACGGCACATCGAAAAGCAAGGTCAGATCGGGCATGCAGTCACCGTGCAACCAGTGCGCGAGATGGGTGATCGTGTCTTTGGATACACCGTGCCCGCCGCCCTGATACGCATACGTCGCATCGGTAAAACGATCGCACAACACCCAATCACCGCGCGCCAGCGCCGGACGGATCACCTGCGCCAAGTGTTCACTGCGCGCCGCAAACATCAGCAGCGTCTGCGTCTCGCGGGACATCGTTTCGTGCAACAGTTGTTCGCGCCATTGTTCACCCAGCGCCGTACCGCCCGGCTCACGGGTGACGACGACGTTGACACCGCGTTGACGCAGCGTTTCGGCCAGCCAGTCGAGGTGCGTGCTCTTGCCGGCGCCGTCGATGCCTTCGAGCGTAATGAAACGGGGAAGAACGGACATGATCAAAAACGACGTTTCAAAATATAGCGAGCCACGGCTCGGTTGTGCTGATCCAGGGTTTCCGAAAATTCACTGCTGCCGCTGCCGTCGTTGCGCGAAACAAAATACATGTATTTCGTGCTCGGCGGTTGCAACACCGCATCGAGCGACGCCTGCGACACCATCGCAATCGGCGTCGGCGGCAGGCCGGCGCGGGTGTACGTATTGTACGGCGTATCCGTGTCCAGATCGCGGCGACGCAATTTGCCGTCATAGCGCGCGCCCATTCCGTAGATAACCGTCGGATCGGCCTGCAAGCGCATGCCGATCCTGAGCCGGTTGATAAAGACCGACGCCACCAATGGCCGGTCGGAAGCGGTTCCCGTTTCCTTCTCGACGATGGACGCCAGAATCAGCGCCTCATACGGCGACGCCAGCGGCAAGCCTTCCTGACGCTTCGCCCAACTTTCGCTCAAGCGCGTCTGCAAGGCCTGATACGCCGTTTTCAGCACGGTAACATCGTCGCTGTCGGCGGCGAAATGATAAGTGTCGGGGAAAAACAAACCTTCGGGCAAGGTTTCAGATGCGCCGACCGCCTGAAGAATCTGCGCGTCCGGCGCATCAAGCACCGTATTGACGATGTCCGGTTGATCGCGCAAGCGCCGCTTCAAATCAGCGAACGTCGAACCTTCCGTGATCGTGACCACCACCGGCACCGTGATACCGTCCACCAACTTCTGCAAAAGCGACGTCAGCGTCATCTCACCCTCGAAGCGGTACCGTCCGGCCTTGATCGCCGCCGCCTGTCCCTGCGCCCGTGCAGGCACCGTCAACTGCCAGGGATGCCGCAACACGCCATCACGCGCCAGCGTCGCCGCCACCTGATTGAGCGTCGCGCCCTTCGGAACGGTCAACAAATACGGCTGCGTCGGCAACGGCAACGGCTGCCGCCAGACCCAAGCCAAAAGCGCCAGCCCCAACAAGGCCAGCGCCGCGATGACCCACAGGCTTCGGATGACGTACGCTTTCTTCATTGCGGTATTTTAAAGCGTTTCGCAATTTTTCAGAAATGCTTCGATTGCTGATTTCACGCGGAGACGCGGAGCGCGCGGAGAAAAGAACGCCTTTCTTCGCGCCTTCGCGTGAGATAACGTTTTTCTGATCCCTGATTCCTGACCTCTGATTCCTGACATCTGACATCTGACATCTGACATCTGACATCTGACCTCTGACATCTGATATCTGACCTCTGATACGGTTATAATCGCCGAATGAATACAGCGTCCTTCCCTCTCTCTCTGCCTGCCCATCGCTCGCGCGGCTTCACCCTGATCGAAATCATGGTGGTGATCGTCATTCTGGGCGTGCTGGCGGCGCTGATCGTTCCCAAATTCATGGATCGCCCCGATGAGGCGCGCATTACCGCCGCTCAGACCGACATCCGCACGCTGATGAATGCGCTGAAACTTTACCGGCTCGACAACCAGCGTTATCCAACCACCGAGCAGGGGTTGAACGCGCTGGTGACGCGCCCCACCACCCCGCCGGAACCGGCCAACTGGAAACCTGGCGGCTATCTGGAACGCCTGCCGCCGGATCCCTGGGGGAATCCCTACCAATACCTGAACCCCGGCCTGCACGGTGAAATCGACGTGTTCAGCTTCGGCGCCGACGGCAAGAGCGGCGGCGAGGGCAATGATGCCGATATCGGGTCGTGGCATTTGTGATTGTCAGGGATCAGATATCAGATGTCAGATATCAGATGTCAGGAATCAGAAAAACCCATCTCGCGCCTCCGCGTGAGCCATTTCATGGATTTTGCATCCTGCGGTTCCGCACAGAATGACAATTTTTTCTCCGCGCCTCCGCGTCTCCGCGAAGAGGAACCCCCCTCCCCTTCCATCCCTCTCCCCTTGCCCCTCTCCCGCGGTAAGCGGGAGAGGGGAAGCATTTCCCTCCTCTCTCCCGCTTACCGCGGGAGAGAGGTCGGAAGAGAGGGGTTGGGAGGGATGGGGTGGGGATGGGGTTATGTGAATTTTGCATCCTGCGGCTTCGCGCAGGATAACGCGCTTCGCTCCGCGCCTCCGCGTCTCCGCCTGAATAACCATTCCGGCTTCACGCTACTCGAAATCCTCATCGTGCTGGTCATTCTGGCGCTCGTCGCCGGACTGATTACGCTGACCGTCGGCGGCGATGAGCGCAACACTATACAGCGCGAAGCGCAGCGTCTCACCGGCGCACTCGAATACGCCGCCGACCGCGCCCGTTTCCGCCGTGAGATTGTCGGCGTTTCGGCGCTCCCCGACGGTCGCGGCTGGCGTTTCTGGAGCATTCCTGAAGACGCCGGTAAAAACACTTCCTGGCGTCCTGTCACCGATGACGCGCCGCTGGCCGCGCACCGGCTGTCCGGCGATCTCTCGTTGCGCCCGCTGCATTACGCCGGTCAACCGCTTGCCGCCGACGCCATCGTACCGTTGCTGCCGTCGGGACGCTCCGAACCGTATGCGCTCGAACTGCGCGGCGCGGATTGGTCGCTCCGCTTGAACGGCGATCCGCTGGGGCGCCTTTCCGCCACGCTGCCGGAAATGTCGGGAGCGGCATCGGGAGTGATGCGATGAAGCGCCCGATTGCTCAACGCCCTCCCCTCTCCCCTACCCCTCTCCCGCAAGCGGGAGAGGGATCTTTCTCCTTCGCGCCTTCGCAGCTTCGCGAGAGGTTTTGCCGTTGTCGGCCTGCAAAGCATAGAGGTCATAGAGATGTGATAAAGAGGCAGCTCCCGCAAGGGGAGAGGGGGGTAAATCGCGGCTTCACGCTGGTCGAAATTCTCGTCGCGCTCACCATTGTCGCCGTGGCGCTGGCCGCCGGTCTGCGAGCATTGAATCAGAGCGCCGACAACGCCAATCAGTTGAAACTGCGCACGCTGGCGCTGTGGGTCGCGGAAAACCGTCTGGCCGAAGCGCAACTGCTGCCCGAACTGCCGCCCGCCGGTACGGTTCAGGGTCAGGTCTCGCAAGCGGGCATCGCGTTCGCCTGGCAGCAAACCATCAGCGTCACGCCCAATCCCGCCTTTCGCAAGATCGACATTCGCGTCGTTGAAACGCAAGCGCCCCATTACGAGTTGGCGCGGCTGAACAGTTTTCTCGGCATTCCGCCGCAGCCGGAAGCGAAAGAAACGCGATGAACGCGAACCGCGGTTTCACGCTTGTCGAAATTCTGATCGCGCTGATGATTTTTTCGGTGATTTCGGTGCTGGCTTACCGCGCCACCGCCGCATTGACCGACGGCGAACTGCGACTGACGCAGGAGGCCGCTCACTGGCGCGCCATCGAACAGGTGTTCACCCGTCTCGAAGCCGATGTCCGGCAGGCGTTGCCGCGCCCGCTGGCCGAAGGCGGGCACACTTTGCCGCCCTGGCGGGGACAACACGAACCGCAGCGTCGCGTCGAACTGCAATTCGCCCGCGCCGCGCCGGGTTTGCCGACCACCGTCAGCACCGCGCGCGGGCAGCGAATGGCGTATGTCTGGCAAAGAAATGAAAATGGCGGCGCACTCGAACTGCTTTACTGGCCGGCGTTCGACAACCTGCCGAACACCGCGCCGCAACGCTATCTTCTGCTCGACGGCATCGCTTATTTCCGGCTCGACTATCTGAGCCGGAACGGCGACTGGATCGACGAATGGCCGCCCGCTGACAAGACAACGAGTGACGCGCCGCTGCCACGCGCCGTTCGCGTACAACTGGCTGCCGCCGATGGCGCGGTTGTCGAACGTTTGTTCGCGCTGCAATGAAAACCGCGATGAAAAATACCTCTTTCCATCGCGGCGGCGCGTTAATCATCGCCATGCTGGTTGCGGCGCTGGCTGCCGCCGTTGCCGTCACGCTGATCGTCGGCGAACAGCGCTGGCTGGCCGGTGTCGAAGCGCAGCGCGATCACGCGCAAGCGCAGGCGCTTGCCGACGCCGGTGTGCGCATGGCGCGTCACATTCTCTTTCAAGAGATGCACCGTGGCGAAGCCGTCGTCCATCTGAAAGAATCCTGGGCGTTTCCGCTGCCGCCGACGCCGTTTGAAAACGGCTTTGTCGAAGGCCGCATCATCGACCTGCAAGGCCGTTTCAATCTCAACAACCTGTTGCCGACTTCCCGCACAAAACGCGCCGATCTCGAGCGCCTCAACCGCCTGTGCCGCCAACTGGAACTCGACGGCAACACGTGTCAGGCGCTTTTCCATCATTACCTCGCCGGTCTTGATGTCGACAACCCTTCCAGCTCAACGCTCACGCTGCCGCCGCTCTTCGATCTCGGCGACCTCGCCTTGCCCGCCGCCGCGATGAGCAAACTCGCGCCCCATCTCACCGCCCTGCCGGAACCCGTGTCGCTCAACCTCAACACGGCGGAACGCGACACCCTGAGAGCGATTTTCGCCGACATCCGCGATGAGGACCTCAACAAAATTCTGGCGGAGCGCGACAGCCGCCCGTTCTTTTCGCTGACGGATTTTCGCCGCCGCTTGCCGCCCGATGTCCGCACCTTCAACGAAGAAGGGCTTGGCGTCAACAGCCGCTATTTTCTGATTACCGTCCGCGCCCGTCAGGGCGACGCCCGCGCACAAGCACAGGCTCTGGTGCGCCGCGATGCCAAACGCTGGCCGGAAATCGTCTGGAAAACGGTAGAATGATCGGTTATCGCTATTTCTGAAACAGCTCTTTGCATGGTTTACGCCCCAACTGCCCTCTCCCCCACCCCTCTCCCGCTTGCGGGAGAGGGGAAACCAACACCCTCCCCTTCAAGGGGAGGGCTGGGGTGGGGATGGGGTTTGTCGCTTTTGGCTGAATCCCCATGACCGTCCTTCGCATTTTCTTCGACGCCCCGCCTGCTGCCGCCCGCGCGTTCGCCTGGGCGCTGTTCGATGCGAACGGCGTCTGTTTCCGCGAAGGACGAAGCGCCGCCGAACACTGGCCGCGTGGCGCCAGGCGCGAAGCCGTGCTCGCCGCCGACCTCGCGCCGTTGATGGCGTTCAAACTGCCGCCGTTGTCGGCGTCGCGTCTCGACAGCGCCGTTCGCCTTCAACTTGAGGATCGCCTGGCAACGCCGCTGTCCGCCCAGCAAATCATCATCGGTCAACAACAACGCGACGGCTGGGTGCGCGTCGTGCTGGCCGAACAAACGCTGCTGGAAGCGCTGCGGCAACTCGACATCGACCGCGCGTTCAGCGAAGCGGAACTGATAGATGCCGCCGACGATGCCTGGCACTGGTGTGTATCCTCAGAGGGGCACGGCTTCGTGCGCCGCGACCGCAACAGCGGCGGCAGCGCCTTCGCTCTTGACTTCGCCGCGCTTGATCTCTCGGTTGCAACCCAAAAAACATTACCCCCCGAACTGACGCTGGCGCTGGCCGCCGAAGCCGTCCCCCCCCAAGCGCTGCACATCCACGCGGCCTTGCCCGCCGAAGTTCTCTCCTCCTGGCAACAAACCAACAACGTGTGTCGCCTCACCGTCAATCCGCCCTGGCGCTGGACGCAAGTCGAACCGGCGCGATTCGCTCAGGCCGCCGACCTTTTGCCGCCGCGCGAACCCGCAACATCGGCAACGCGCTCAAGCAACGGCTGGCGAACCGCCGCCCTGCTGCTCGGCATCGCGCTGGCGTTGCACGTTGTCGCTACCGTCGCTGTCTGGAGTTCGTCGCTGTGGCAGCACTGGCAAATTTCGCGCGCTTGGCAAGCCCTGGCGAACGAAGCCGGTCTCTCCGCGAAAACGAGCGCAGCAACAATCCCGGCGCAATGGTCACGCGCCTACGCCGACGCGCGTCACCGCGCCGGTCTCGCCGCGCCCGACGATGCGCTGCCGCTGCTGGCGCGCGCCGCGCCGTCTTTGCGGACGCTGCCGTCGGGAACACTGCCGATGGGAACACTGCCGATGGGAACACTGCCGATGGGAACACTGCGTAATGCCATCTACGCCGACCGCGCCTGGACATTTGAATTCGCATCGCTCGACACAGCGACACAAAAAACACTGGAAGCGAACCTGCGCCGCGCCGGTCTGCAAGCGATGAGCGGCAGCACCGCTGGCGGTTACCGTTTGCGCATCCAGATGCAGGAGAACGCGCCGTGATGACCGTTCCACACACCCTCGAACGCTGGCGTCTGCAATGGCGGCAACGCCCGCGCCGCGAACAGCGCATCATCATCGCGCTGACCATGCTCGTCGTCGTTTCCCTGTTATGGTTGTGGCTCTGGCTGCCGCTGACGCAACACCTGCAACAACTGCAACGCGAATTGCCGCTTGCCCGTGCGCAACTCGAACAAGCGCAACGACAGCTCAACGAAACCATCGGCCTGGGGCGTCAGACATCCCTACCTGCCACCGCCGATGCCCAGGCCGCCATTCAGCGCACCGCCGCGCGTTTCAACATCGCCGCCGCCATCGTCACGCTCGACATCAAACAAAACAGCGGACAAAACACCGCCGCCCTCACCTTCTCGGCAGTGCCGTTCGACACCCTCGCGCACTGGCTCGACATCCTGCAACGCGAAGAACATTTTTACGTGACCGCCGCCACCTTGACGCCTCTGACCGGCGCCGCCGGCGGACAACTGCGCGCCGAACTCATCCTCGTCCGCCCTTCTCCTTAAACCACGGCCTTCCATCATGCGCACGCTTCTGAAAATTTTTCTTGCCCTGCTGCTCCTCATCGCCGCGCTGATTTTCTTCGCGCCGGCGTCGCTGCTCGACAGCGGTCTAGCCCGCGCCTCCAGCGGCAAATGGCGGCTCGCCGAAAGCACCGGAACACTGTGGAACGGCAGCGGCATGCTGACCCATGCGCAAGGCGCCGTACTCACCCCGCTGCGCTGGCGCTTTGAACCGTCCGCCCTGCTCGGCGGCGCGGCACGCTGGCAGTTGCTCGCCGATCAAACCACGCCGCGCCTGACCGGCACGTTGACCTTCAGCAAAAAAGGCGTCGGACTTGACGGCCTGTCGCTGCACACCTCGGCGGCCGTGCTGCAACCGCTGCTGCCGCCGGAAATGGTGCAGGCGCTGGAAGGAACGCTCATCATCGACGCGCCATCGTTGCTGTTGCAGGAAAAAAGTCAGGAAGGCCGAATTTCAGGGCGCTGGCAGAACGCGCAAATGGTGTTCCAGGAAGTGCCGGTCGATCTCGGCAACATCACCTTCAACATCGACAGCCGCCAGCAAGGCAGCCACAGCACCATCCACAACGAAGGCGGCGCCGTATCGCTCGACGGACAGTTTCAAACCGACACCTCCGGCAAACCGACACGCGGCACACTGAAAATCACGCCCCGCCCCGACACGCCGGAAGCCTTGCTGCAATTGCTCTCCACCACCGGCCAGCCGGACGCGCAGGGCAGCTATATTCTGGAAATGGAATGATGATTTCCCTCCCCTTCAAGCGCATAGGTTGGGGTGAGCAGCGCGAACCCCAACAACCAGCGCATAAGTTGGGGTGAGCCACGCGAACCCCAACAACCAGAAGAAAGATAACCGAACAACGCACAAACACACCACATGAACAAAGAAAAAACCGCCGTCGCTCACCGCCTCCCCTGGCTCGACATCAGCCGTGGGCTGGCGTTGTGGGCGATGATCGTTTATCACTTCTGCTTCGATCTGCAATGGTTCGGCGTTATCAAAGCCGATTTCTACCGCGACCCGTTCTGGACCACCACCCGCACGCTCATCATCACCTCATTCCTGCTGATCGTCGGCATCAGCCTTTTCGTCGCCCGCGCACGCGACATCAGCGCCCGATCCTTCTGGTTGCGCGTCGCCAAAATCACCGCCTGCGCATTGATCGTCAGCATCGCCACCTCTTTTCTTTTCCGCGAATCGTACATCTACTTCGGCGTGCTGCACTTCATCGCCATCGCCTCGATACTCGCCTGGCCGTTCGCCGCTTACCCGCGTCTCGCGCTGATCTCCGGCATCATCGTCGTTCTGGCCGGAATCACCTTTTCGCATCCGCTGTTCGACACACGCGCACTCTCCATCATCGGCTTCGTCACCACATTGCCGCGCACCGAAGACTACGTGCCGATCTTCCCCTGGCTCGGCGTCGTGCTGATCGGCATCGGCGTCGCACCATCGCTGCCGATCCGAAAAGCCATCCCTGCATCGCCCACTCCCACCGCACGACTGCTCACCTGGATGGGGCAACGCAGCCTGTGGATTTACATGCTGCACCAGCCGATACTTATTGCGGCGCTCTGGTGTGTGCTGGCGGTGCTGCGCTGATCGACAGAAAAAAATACAACCGCAAAGAACACAAAGAAACGCATAGCGCGCAAAGAAAAAGCCGTCTGCGCGTGTAGGGGCGGGTTTCAAACCCGCCCTTTTGGATCTCACGCGAAGCCACGAAGCCGCGAAGGAACGAATCACCCCTTCCGCTTGCGGGAGAGGGGTGGGGGAGAGGGCGTAGGGGCGCGATTTATCGCGCCCTGTTTTGCCTCACGCGAAGACGCGAAGCCGCGAAGAAGAAAAGCCCCCTTTTCAAAGGGGGTGTCGGCGAAGCCGACGGGGGTTTGCAGGGGCGCCCGCCGAAGGCGGGCGGGGGTTTGTTGAAAACAATTAACCGCAAAGAACGCATAGAGCACAAAGAAAGGTGGCGTCATTGCGAGCGAAGCGAAGCAATCCAGCGATTTTTCGTTGCGCACATTTTCTGGATTGCTTCGCTTCGCTCGCAATGA
>WQTW01000009.1 GCA_009786085.1 Pseudomonadota bacterium
ACCCGAAGTCTCAGCGCAGCGATATCACTGCTTGACGCTATTGAACGCTCGACACGCCTATCCATCTGGAAATCGTTTCTTCGCGCCTTCGCGCCTTCGCGTGAGAATTCTCTGGATGGCTTTGCTTTGCTACCCACTTAAAATTTAAAAGAGCCCTTGTTAAAGAATGGATGCCTTGAATTTTCCGCTGATTCTGTTTTTGCTGACGCTGATTACCGGCGCGATCTGGGCGCTGGATTTTTTCCATTTGCGGAAAAAACGCGATCCGAAGGCGCCGGTGCCGACATGGATCGACTACACCGCCAGTTTTTTTCCGATACTGCTCATTGTGTTCGCGCTGCGCAGCTTTGTTGCCGAACCGTTCAAAATTCCGTCGTCGTCGATGCGGCCGACGCTGGAGGTCGGTGATTTCATTCTGGTCAACAAATTCAGTTACGGTATCCGCTTGCCGATCATCGAACAAAAGATCGTCCCCACCGGCGACCCGCAGCGCGGCGATGTGGTGGTTTTCCGTTATCCGCTGAATCCGTCGCAGGATTACATCAAGCGGGTGATCGGCGTTCCCGGCGATACCGTCGAGTACCGCGGCAAGCAACTGAGCATCAACGACCAGCCGCTGCCGCAGCAGAAAAACGCCGATTACAGCTACCTCGAAGGCTACCGTTTCGAGACGCTGAACCAGTTTACGGAGACGACACAATCAGCCGCCGGAGCGCGCGAATACCCCATCGCGGTCGATATACAGAAACCGACGTTGTATTTGGATCGCGTTTTTCCTTTTCCGCGCCGCGAAGCCTGCAAGTATTTTGAAAACGGCTTTCGCTGCACTGTGCCGGAGGGGTATTATTGGGTGATGGGCGACAACCGCGACAACAGCGAGGACAGCCGTTATTGGGGGTTCGTGCCGGATGAGAATTTGCGCGGCAAGGCGTTTTTCATCTGGTTTAATTGGGGAGATATTTCGAGTTTTGCGTTCAATCGTGTCGGTCACAAGATCAAATGAAAGGAAATGCCATGAAACAAGTATGGAACAAGCAGCAAGGGATGTCGTTGTGGGGCGTGCTGGCTGGGGTATTCGGCGCTTTGTTCGTTTTCTGGATCGCGATCAAAGTGGTGCCGGAGTACATGGAAGCGGATACGATACAGAAATGTCTTGAGGACGCCAGGGCGGGTGGGGGCAGCAACATTAACTTTGCCAGCGTTCAGCAACGGTTTGACGCTTGTCTTACCACAAACAGCATCTATGAAGGGGTGAAGGCCAAAGATATTGCGCTACGCGGCACGACGGTTACCCTGTCTTGGAAAAAGCAGATTCCGATCACCGGCAACGCTTCGCTGTTGCTGGAATTTGAGGCACAGGCGCCGAAGTAATTCATGCCCATGCCGTTGCCGCCACTCACGCCGCTCGAAACTGCGCTGGATTACCGTTTTGCGGCGACGTCGCTGTTGCGGCAGGCGCTGACGCACCGCAGTCATGGGGCATCGCATAATGAGCGGCTGGAGTTTGTCGGCGACGCGGTGCTGAACTGCGTGATCGCCCAGGCGCTGTTCGAGCGTTTTCCGTCGCTGGACGAAGGGGCGTTGTCGCGGTCGCGCGCCGGTCTGGTCAACCGCGAGACGCTGGCGCGCTTGGCGCGTCAACTGGAACTGAGCCGTTACCTTCTGCTGGGCGAAGGCGAGTTGAAAAGCGGCGGTCCGCAACGGGCGTCGATTCTGGCCGACGCGCTGGAAGCGTTGTTCGGCGCGGTGTTTCTGGACGGGGGATTCGCCGCAGCGCAACGGGTGATCGTCACGGTGTATGGCGAAACCTTGCAGAGCGCCGATCCGGAGCAGTTGGGCAAGGATGCCAAAACGCGCTTGCAGGAGTGGTTGCAGGCGCGGCGTTTGCCGCTTCCCGAATACGCGGTGACGGACATTCGCGGCGAGGCGCATGTGCAGCAGTTCGTTGTCGAATGCCGTATTCCGCCGCTTGAACTGACGGCATCCGGCGAGGGGAACAACCGGCGGACGGCCGAGCAACTGGCGGCGGACGCGGCCTGGCAACAGTTGCAGGCGCTGCCCCAAACCACCGGGGCGCGCAAGGCGCTGATCTGGGGAAAGTGAAAGACGTGAGCGGTAGATGGAAAGCGCCTGCGGAAAAAGAAACGACGCACGGCGGTTCGCAGTGTGGTTCGCAGTGTGGTTTCATTGCGCTGGTCGGACGCCCCAGCGTCGGCAAATCGACCCTGCTCAATCGGCTGCTGGGCGCAAAAATCAGCATCACTTCGTCGAAACCGCAGACCACGCGGCAGCGCATCACCGGTGTTTTGACCGAAGGCGCTCATCAGTTCCTTTTTGTGGACACGCCCGGTTTCCAGACGAAACACAAGTCGGCGCTGAATGCTCGAATGAATCAGACGGTGCGCGACGCGCTGGCCGAAGTCGATGTGGTGGTGACGCTGTTCGATGCGGCGCGGCACACCGATGCCGACGAGACCCTGCTTTCTTTGTTGCCGTCGGACAAACCGGTGATTGCGGTTTTGAACAAGGTCGATTTGCTCGCCGACAAAACCACGCTGTTGCCGCGCCTCGATGCGCTCTCGAAACGCTATCCGTTCGCGGCGCTGATTCCGCTCTCGGCTGAAAAAGGCATGCAGGTCGATGCGCTCAAGGCGGAAATGGCAAAACACCTCCCGGCCATCCCCTGGCTGTATCCGCCGGACGAATTGACCGACCGTGATGAGCGATTTCTGGCAGCGGAATTCATCCGCGAAAAAATTTTCCGGCTGCTGGGCGATGAAATTCCGTATTCGACACATGTCGTGGTGGAAACTTTCGAACTGGAAGGCGATTCGGAGCGCGCGCTGCGTCGAATTCAGGCGCGTGTTTATGTCGAGCGCGACAGCCAGCGCGCCATTTTGCTGGGACATCAGGGGCAAACGATGAAACGCATCGCCACCGAAGCCCGGCAGGAAATGGAGCGCTTGTTCGGCGGTAAAGTGTATCTGGTGGTGCTCGTGCAGGTGAAACCGGGCTGGAAGGACAACGCCCGTACCTTGCAACATCTGGGGTTGTGATGGTGACGGTGGAAACCTTGCCACGCGGTCCGCTGATGTGCGGCGTTGAAAGCACGACGCTGACCGATAACGACCGCCGCCGCTTGCGCGATCCACGGGTGGGCGGTGTGATTCTTTTTGCGCGCAACGTCGAAACGCCGGGACAATTGATTGCGCTGTGCGATGAAATAAGGGCGTTACGCTCTCCGCCGCTGGTGATCGGCATAGACCAGGAAGGCGGGCGGGTGCAGCGCCTGCGCGGGCAGGGATTCATCGACATTCCGCCGATGCGCGGCTTGGGCGAGCGTTTTTCCAAAACGCCGGAGGCCGCCGAGCAGGAAGCGCATCGCTGGGGTACGCTGATCGGTGGTCAACTGCGCTACCTGCACATGGATTTCAGCTTCACGCCGGTGCTCGACCTCGATTACGGCAAGAGCGCCGTGATCGGCGACCGCGCGTTTGCCGCGTCGCCGGAAACCGTGGGGCGGCTGGCTGGCGCTTTGCGGCGCGGATTGAAGGCGACGGGCTGCGCGGCGGTCGGCAAACATTTCCCCGGTCACGGCTGGGTCGAGGCCGATTCGCACCACGATCTCCCCGTCGATACGCGGACGATGGACGCCATCGAACCCGACCTCGCGCCGTATCGGGCGCTGATCGCCGACGGGCTGGAAGGCGTGATGATGGCGCACGTCAAATACCCGGCGCTCGATCCGCTACCGGCGGGGTACTCGGCGTTTTGGGTGCGTGACGTGCTGCGCGGGCGCTTGGGATTTGACGGTCTGGTGTTTTCCGACGATCTCGGAATGGCCGGCGCGGCGCTGGAAGAGGGGGACGACGATTGGGCGATGCGCGCCGACGCGGCATTGGCGGCGGGCTGCGATGTCGTGCTGGCCTGCAACGATTTTGCCGCTATCGACGACATGCTGACGCGCTGGACGCCGCAGGTTGATGAAGAAAAGTTGGCGCGGCGCTGGCAAGCGATGGCAGGCCGCTTTCATGAAACGACGGGGGTGACACCGCTCGTGGATGCGCCGATAATTTTCTAAGGCGGGCGTGAGCAGGCTTGCGGAATTATGCCTACATGGGTATAATTTGAAACGATAAAGGCAGGATATGAAACCGCTGGTTTGGATCGCATCAGCCAGAAAAGACTTGATGGCAATGCCGGACGATGTACAGGACACCTTCGGGTATGCGCTGCATCTGGCTCAAACCGGCGGAAAGCACGATCAGGCCAAGCCTCTCAAAGGATTCGGATCGGCGGGCGTTCTTGAAGTGGTTGAAGATTCTGATAGCAACACTTACCGCGCGGTCTATACGGTGCGGTTCGGAAACGCGGTGTATGTTCTGCATTGTTTTCAGAAAAAATCGACGCATGGCATTGCGACGCCGAAGCCGGACATTGACCTCATCCGGGATCGCTTGAAGGCGGCTGAGGCGCACGCGAAAGGAGAACGGAAATGATCGACATTGAAGAAGGCAGCCACAACGTCTATGCCGACCTCGGGTTTCCTGACGCCGACGAAATGCTGGTGAAGGCGCAGCTTGCCACAAAAATCGGCGAGATCGTCAAAGCGCATGGCTGGACGCAACAAGAGGCGGCTCACATTCTCGGCATGACACAACCCAAGCTGTCGAAAATGCTGCGCGGACAGTTTCGGGGCATCAGCGAAGCGAAGATGCTGGAATGCCTCACGCGATTGGGGCGACATGTTCAGATCGTCGTCGGCCCCGCGCGGCGCACGGACAAAGCGGGGCAAATCGAAGTTGTGTTTGCCGTTTAATATCCGCAGTTTAATCGAGATGCGAAAAACGCAACAAAGGAAAACCAATGACAAACCATACAACAACAGCGCGGCTGATCGACGGCAAGGCGATTGCCGCGCAGGTCGTGGAAGAAGTGCGCGAAGCGGTCGCGCAGCGCGAAGCGCAGGGATTGCCGTCGCCGGGGCTGGCGGTGGTCTGCGTGGGTGACGACCCGGCGTCGGCGGTCTATGTGCGCAACAAGCGGCGGACGACCGAAGCGGTCGGCATGAAGTCGTTTTCGTACGATCTTCCTGCCGATTGTTCCGAGAAAACGCTGCTGGCGCTGATCGACGAATTGAACGCGAACGCCGAAGTGCACGGTATCCTCGTGCAATTGCCGCTGCCGGCGCAGATCAACGCCGAGCGGGTAATCGAACGCATCGACCCGAAAAAAGATGTCGATGGTTTCCATCCTTATAACGTCGGTCGGCTGGTGCTCAAGATGCCGACGCTGCGCCCTTGCACCCCTTACGGCTGTATGCGGCTGTTGCGTGAGACCGGCGAGGACTTGATCGGCAAACATGCCGTCATCGTCGGACAGTCGAACATCGTCGGACGACCGATGGCGCTGGAGTTGCTGATGGCGCGTTGCACCATCACCGTTTGCCACTCGAAAACCTACGATCTGCCGAAGCTGATCGGTCAGGCTGACATCGTTGTCGCCGGTATCGGCAAGCCGCGTTTTGTCGAAGGCGACTGGATCAAGTCCGGCGCCATCGTGCTCGATGTCGGCATCAATCGGCTGGCCGATGGCAAGTTGTGCGGCGATGTCGATTTTGAATCGGCGAGCCGCCGCGCTTCCTGGATCACGCCTGTGCCGGGCGGTGTCGGCCCGATGACGATTGCGACGCTGTTGGCGAATACGCTGGAAGCAGCGCGTTGGCAGGAAGCGGATCGTTAGGCGAACGTGCGCAGTGCACTATCGCCCGTCAATCCCTGCTATGATGACGTTTCATTTTGCAGACGATGAGAGCAGCAGGAATGCTTAGACGATATTGGCGGCGCGTTGTGTTGTCGGGACTGATGGCCGGATTGTTTGCGCTGTCGGTCGCGTCGCCGACGATGGCGCAGAATGGTCACCGCAGCGGTGGTCAAAACGGTAACGACGTGGTTACCCTCAACTTCGTCAATGCCGACATCGAAGCGGTCATTCGCACCGTCTCCGAAATCACCGGCCGCAACTTCATCATCGACCCCAAAGTCAAAGGCACTGTCAACATCATCTCGACGCAGCCGGTTTCGCGTGAACTGGTCTATCCGACCTTGCTGTCGGCGCTGCGTTTGCAGGGCATCGCCGCTGTCGAAGGCGAGGGCGTTGTTCGCATCGTTCCCGAAACCGACGCCAAGCAGTACGGCGGTTCCGCGAAAGCGGGCGGCGATCAGTTGATGACCAAAGTGATCCCGTTGCGCTACGAATCGGCAACGCCGATGGTGGGCATCCTGCGACCGCTGGTGTCGCCGAACAATTCCGTGCTGGCGTTTCCCGGCAGCAACGCGCTGGTGATTACCGACTACGCCGAAAACATGAAGCGGCTTGAGCGGATCGTCGCCTCGCTCGACCAGCCGCCCGCCGGCGAACCGCTGATGGTGCAACTCAAAAATGCGTCGGCGCTCGATATGGTGCCGATGCTGAACAAACTGTTTGTCGAAGGCGCGACCTCCCATACCGGAACGCCCGGCGGCGATACGATGCAGCGCGTGGCGCTGGTCGCCGATCCGCGCTCGAACAGCGTGTTGATCCGTTCCGACAATCCGGGACGCGCCGAACGGGTGCGCGAATTCATCGAAAAGCTCGACGTTCCCGGGCGCCCCGAAGGCAACATCTTCATCATCTACCTGAAAAACGCCGATGCGCAGAGCGTCGCGCAGACCTTGCAAGGCGTGTTGACCGGCAACAGCGCCGGAGCTGCCACCCACATCGCCAAACCGGCAACGCCTAACTTGAACGCATCGTCGGGAAGCCTGCTTTCTTCCGGTACCGCCAGTGCGATGGCCAACATCGAACCGTTGCCGTTTGCGCCACCGCAGGAGGGAGGTGTCGCTTTTTCCGCCAACGGCATCACCGTGCAAGCGGATACGGCGACCAACTCACTCGTGGTGATGGCGCCGGAGCCGGTCTATAACACCATTCGCACCGTCGTTGAAAAACTTGATGTGCCGCGCGCGCAGGTGTTTGTCGAAGCGCTGATCGTTGAAGTCGATGCCGACAAAGCGGCGGAATTCGGGATTCAGTGGAATTTTTTATCCGATAAATCAGGAACGCGCCCCATCGGCGGCACCAATTTCGGTAATCGCAACAGCGGACAAAACATTCTCGACATCACCCGAAACCCTCTCGCCGCCGGGCCGGGGCTGAATATCGGTGTTGTCGATAGAAGTTTCTATCTTCCCGGGATCGGGTACGTCACCAACATTGGTTTTCTCGCCAGGGCGCTGGAAACGCAGGTCAGAGCCAATATTCTTTCGACGCCGACATTGCTGACGCTCGACAATCAGGAAGCGCGGATCATGGTCGGTCAGAATGTGCCTCTCCTTTCCGGCAAGTATTCAACAACCGGAAGTTCCAGCACAGTAGAGCCGTTTCAGACCTTTGAGCGTCAGGATGTCGGGCTGATGCTACGGATCAAGCCGCAGATCACTGAAAACGGAACGGTGCGAATGAACATTTATCAGGAAGTGTCGCGGGTGGTCGGAGGGGATAACGCAACCACTTCCGGGCTGGTAATCTCCAAACGTTATCTCGAATCGGCGGTGGCCGTTGACGATTCGCAAATCGTTGTGCTTGGTGGGCTGGTCGAAGATCGGATGGAAGACAACGCGAACAGTGTGCCGATCCTGGGCGACATCCCCATCCTCGGCCATCTGTTCCGTTACGATTCGCGCAGCCGCCAGAAAAGCAATCTTCTGATTTTCCTGAAGCCGACGATTGTCCGCTCCGCCGCCGACAGCCGAGAATACACGACCGAGCGTTACCGCTATCTGATGGGTGAACAGAGAAATCTGGCGCCGCAGGAGCGTTTCTTCTGGACCGATCCGACGATTCCCGAATTGCTGCCGCAGACCTTGCTGCCGGGAAGCGAAAAACCGTTGCCGACGCCGCCACGCGGTGAACCGCTGCCCTCCGGCGCAATGCTGGTCTCGCCACTGCCGTTTTTGCCGGAACGAACGTTGTTCAATACTCAGCCGACAACGCCTTGAACATTTTAACCGCAAAGAACACCCATTTTTTTAACCACGAAAAACACGAAGGCCACGAAAAGTTTTTGTGGTTGAGTAAAAACTGTTTTTCTTTGTGAGGTTTTTTGTGTTATGACTTTTTCTGTTTTCGTGCTTTTCGTGTCTTTCGTGGTTAAATAAAAAATGTCCACCCCGCGCGTTCCGAAAATCCCTTACCCCTTCGCTAAAGCGCAAGGCGTTTTGCCCTGGCGCGAGTCGGACGCCGCGCTGACCGTGCTGATTCGACCGGGGGCGAGTGTTGAGGCGTTGCAGGAAGTGCGGCGCGTTTACCGCAAGCCGGTGACCATTGAGGAAACCGACGCGCAGCGTTTCAACGAGGCGCTGGCGAGAGCGTACAACGTCGGCACGGAAGCGGGCGCGTTGAACGAAGAACTGGCGCGTGACACCGATCTCTCGCAGTTGTTGCAGGAAATGCCAACCACCGAGGATTTGCTCGACGACAGCGCCGAAGCGCCGGTCATCCGGATGATTAACGCGCTGCTGTTGCAGGCGTTGCGCGAACAGGCATCCGATTTGCACTTTGAGCCTTACGAAACGCGCTCGGTCGTTCGCTTCCGGCTGGACGGCGTGTTGCGTGACGTGATCGAACCGCCGCGCGCATTGCACGCGGCGCTGGTGTCGCGGCTCAAAATCATGGCGAGTCTCGACATCGCCGAAAAGCGTTTGCCGCAGGATGGGCGGATTACCTTGCGCCTCGGCGGCAAGAGCGTCGATGTGCGCGTTTCAACCTTGCCGACCGGACATGGCGAGCGCGTCGTGTTGCGTTTACTCGATAAAGAAGCGGCGCGGCTCGACCTGTCGGCGCTCGGCATGAACGATACGTTGTTGGCCGACATCGACCGTATCATCCGCGAGCCGCACGGCATCTTTCTGGTGACCGGGCCGACCGGCTCCGGCAAAACGACAACGCTTTACGCGGCATTGTCGCGGTTGGAGCGAGGCCGCATCAACCTGATGACCGTCGAAGACCCGATTGAATATGCGCTCGATGGCGTTGCGCAAACGCAGATCAATCCGCGCATCGAATTGTCGTTCGCGCGGGCGTTGCGTTCGATTCTGCGACAAGACCCGGACGTGATCATGATCGGCGAAATCCGCGATCTCGAAACCGCGCAAATCGCCGTGCAGGCGTCGCTGACCGGCCATCTGGTGTTGGCGACCTTGCACACCAACGATGCGCCGAGCGCCGTCACGCGACTGACCGACATGGGCATCGAGCCGTATCTGCTGGCATCGAGTTTACTCGGCGTGCTGGCGCAACGGCTGGNGCGCGTGCTGTGTCCGCACTGTCGCCGCGCTGCACCACCGACCGACGCCGAAACACAACTGCTCGAAAAAATGGGATTGACGGGTGTCCACGAACTGCACGCGCCGACGGGTTGCGAACAATGCAACCACAGCGGCTATCGTGGACGCACCGGCATCTACGAACTGCTGCAAGTGAACGACGCGACGCGCAGACTGATCCACGAAGGCGCTTCCGAAGATGCGCTGCGCGCGCACGCAGCGGGGGAGGGCATGTCGTCGCTGCGTCAAGACGGCGTGCGCTGGCTGCGCGATGGCAAGACATCGTTGGCGGAACTGATGCGCGTGACAAGAAGTTGAATTCTTAATTGGTATGTTTTTGAACTGGCAAAGGTTATTTCTATGAAAAAGCTATTTTTCCTTCCCCTTTTTTCTATACTTTTCGTTTATTCTGATCTTTCTGGGGCGCAGGAAAAAATGCCGCCGCCTCCAGATGGGTATTCATGGGAAAGACAAGCCGAAACAAAAAGTGCTTTTCTGAAACCTAGTGGATGGTTTTATAAAAAAACTAAGCAAGGTGAGGGCTGGGGTTATTTTATAACCAAAGAAAACATAGACAAAGAAGGTCGTTTTTTTACAGGGCTTTCCGTTTTTATTATTCCGAAATCTTTTAAGAAAGAAACGTCTTCAATCCCCAGCTTCATAAAGTCGTTTTTTGGAGAGCTTTCTCAGGGCGCTAAAGTAGTAACCCCTTTTTTCGAGAAGGAGCTTGGGCCTTTTAAGGGAGGAGGGATTGTTCTTCGGAGGGAGGACGCAAAAGAAGGCGCCTATATCGTTTACACCCTTCTTCTCATAAACAGCCAGACAGGGGGCGTTTACAATTTAATCTTTGAAGCTCCTGCCAAAGAGTGGGAGAAAGCGTGGGCTATAGGCGAGCCTATGTTGAAAAAGTTTATGATTGATACGGATATTTAAAAGTAAAACTTTAAGCTATGCCACGTTTTCAATGGGAAGCCGTCGATGCGCAGGGTCGGGTGACACGCGGCGTTCGTGACATCGAAAGCGCGCGCGCGCTGCGGCAGGCGTTGCAAAGCGAAGGCTTGACGCCGACGGCGATTGATGAAACCGTCGATGCAACCACCCCCTTATCCTGGACGCGCCTGCCGCCGCAGCAAGTCTCGTTGCTGACGCGACAACTGGCGACGCTGGTGTATTCCGGTTTGCCATTGCACCAAGCCTTGCAAGCCGTCACCGAGCAGACCGACGACAAACGCGCTCGCGCCATCGTGACCGCGTTGGCGCAGCATGTGGCGGGCGGTGAAAGTTTTTCGGCGGCATTGGCGCATTACCCGCGCACCTTCTCGTCGCTGTATCGCGGGCTTGTGGCGGCGGGCGTCGAGAGCGGCCTGTTGCCGGAAGTGTTGCAACGTCTGGCCGATTACCTCGACGCGCGGCTGGCGCTCAAGCAAAAATTCGTGATGGCGCTGATTTATCCGGCGCTGGTGACCGTCATCGCGCTGGCGGTGATCGTCGTGCTGTTGACCTACGTCGTGCCGCAAGTGGTCGCCGTCTATGAACACAGTCGCCAGACCTTGCCCTGGCTCACGCGGGCGCTGATTCAAACCTCCGGCTTTCTCCGTGCGACCGGCGCGTACTGGCTGGTCGGCGGCATCGCGCTGTTTCTGGCGGTGGGACTGGCTTACCGCCGTCGGGAAATCCGGGAGCGCGTCCACCGTTTCCTGCTCAAAGTGCCCGGCTTGGGTCGTTTGCTGCAAAGCCTGGAAACCGCGCGCTTCGCCAGCACATTGGCGATTCTCGTCGGAAGCGGCGCGCCCTTGTTGCGCGGACTGGAAACAGCCTCCGGCGTGCTGAACCTGCTGCCGATCCGGAAAGCAGTGCAAAACGCGGTCGGCCATGTGCGCGAAGGCGTGGCGCTGGCGCGGGCGCTGAAAGAAAGCGGCGTATTCCCGCCGATCCTGATTCACCTTGTCGCCAACGGCGAAGCGACCGGCAAACTCGCCGACATGCTCGAACGCGCCGCCGGCGAACTGGAACGGGAGGCCGAGCGACGGCTCGCCTGGATCGCCGCGCTGGTGCAGCCGGTGCTCATCGTGCTGATGGGCGGCATCGTGCTGGTGCTGGTGCTGGCGATCATGATGCCGATAGTATCGATGAATCAGTTGATACGGTAGTCAGGGATCAGCGGTCAGAGGTCAGGAATCAGAAATGCGTTATTGCGAGGAGAGCGCATAGGTCGCTGGTGAGCGCAGCGAACCGCGACGGGTCGATCTCACGCGAAGCCGCGAAGAAGAATCTCCCCTCTCCCCGTCATTCCCGCGAAAGCGGGAATCCAGTGCCAGACAGGGGTGGGGGAGAGGGCTTGGATGGGGTTATCAGGAATCAGCGGTCAGGAATCAGAAAAAACATTTCACCGCAAAGAACGCAAAGAAAACCGGAGTGTGTAGGGCTGCACGCTGGAAATCATGATGCCGATTGTGTCGATGAATCAGTTGATTCGGTGACAGCAGCGCGTGCTTCTGAGCCGCGCAGGTAACGCAGCGCCAGAACCAGTGGGACAGCGAACACGGCTGTCGTAGTTATGAACATGGCGATGCCCATATAGCGCATGGCTCCCAAGTTGAAGTCAGGAGTATCCGGCACCTCTGAAAACGCCGTAAACCACGTCCCAATCCAGAGTACCGAGAACAACACCAAACTAACCAGACCCAGCCAGCAAAACACTTCAACGGCCATGCGCGCCCAAGCCCGTAGCCGCAAAAGATCAATGCCGGCCCAAATCATGATCGCGGCGGCCACCAGTTGGGCTGCGGCAAACAGGCCGAAATACCTGAACATTCCGAACACCATCGCTTCCAACAGGAAGCCCATGTCCTCGGGTGGCGTCATATCTTCGGGCATGGGGGGCATCGACGCAAATATCAGCAGCCCCATGCTTGCACCAAGTACCATCAGGCTGCCCATTGCTATCGACAGCCAAGCGATAATACGAAGGAGAACAGGAGAGGATTTATTAACCATCGGCATATGCTACACGAACCACTCTAACTTGGCTACTATCGCGCAAATGAGGAGCGCGGGCATGTTCCCGGACTGCGCTTCGCTTGTCCAGGCTACGCAACTGCGCCTTGCCCGTAGGGGAAGCAATCTGCTTCCCGTCACCGTGCAAAATGCCCCCTCTCCCGCCCCCTGCGATGTTTTTTCTTTGTGCCCCATGCGTTCTTTGCGGTTAAAATAAAACATTTTGGCGTTTAAGAACAACCCTTCAGAGCACATCATGACCGAATTTGAACGCATCAAGCGGCTGCCGCCGTATATTTTCAGTATCACCGACCAGTTGAAAATGACGGCGCGGCGGCGCGGCGAAGACATCATCGACTTCGGCATGGGTAATCCCGACGGGCCGACGCCGAAGCACATTGTCGATAAGTTGATCGAGACGGTGCAGCGACCGGACACGCATGGTTATTCGGTATCGCGCGGCATCCCGCGTTTGCGCAAGGCGATTTGCGACTGGTACAAGCGCCGCTACGATGTCGATCTCGATCCTGAAACGGAGGCGATTGTCACGATCGGCTCGAAAGAGGGAATCGCGCATCTGGCGTTTGCGACGATGGGACGCGGCGACACGATTCTGGTGCCGAATCCGAGTTATCCGATTCATATTTACGGGCCGGTGATCGCCGACGCGAACATCGCGCACATACCGAACACGCAGGACAGCGATTTTTTCGGTGAGCTTGAGCGAACGATCAAGAACAGTTTTCCGAAGCCGAAGATGCTCATCATCAATTATCCGGCGAACCCGACGGGGGAATGTGTTGAGCTTCCCTTCTTCGAGAAGATCGTGGCGTTGGCGCGTGAATACGGGATTTTCGTCGTGCAGGATTTGGCTTACGCCGACATCACGTTCGACGGTTGGAAAGCGCCGTCGATCATGCAGGTGCCGGGTGCGCGCGATGTGGCGGTGGAATTTTTCACGATGTCGAAGAGCTACAACATGGCGGGCTGGCGCATCGGCTTCATGGTCGGCAACCGCGAACTGGTTGCGGCGTTGGCGCGAATCAAGGGCTACAACGATTACGGCACCTTCACGCCGATTCAGGTGGCGGCGATTGCGGCGCTCGAAGGGCCGGACGATTGCGTGCGTGAAATTTCCGCGAAATACGAAAGCCGCCGCAATGTGTTGGTCAAAGGCTTGCACGAAATCGGCTGGATGGTTGATGTGCCGAAAGCGGGAATGTATATCTGGGCGAAATTGCCGGAACCGTACAGGGCGTTGAAGTCGCTGGAATTCGCCAAGAAGTTGCTGGCGCAGGCGAAGGTGTCGGTGTCGCCGGGAATCGGGTTCGGCGAATACGGCGACGATTTTGTGCGCTTTGCGCTGATTGAAAACGAGGCGCGTTCGCGGCAGGCGTTGCGCGGGATCAAACAGATGTTCCGTGAAGATGGGCTTATTTGATTATTTTTAAACCACGAAAAGCACGAAGAACACGAAAAAACTTTGTGTTCTATGCGTTCTTTGTGACAAAAAAAGCGTTAATTGAAAGAAATTTAATTCAGGATTTACTTAACTGCAAAGAGCACTTTGAAAAACTTTCGTGTTTTTCGTGTCTTTCGTGGTTAAAAAGGACGAAATAGATGAAACCATTGAAAGTGGGACTTTTGGGATACGGCACTGTCGGCAGCGGTGTCTGGAAGGTGTTGCGGCGCAACCAGAGCGAGATCAGCCGTCGGGCAGGGCGCGAGATTGTGATTACGCATGTTGCGGCGCGCGCCGCCGACGGTTCGCTTGAGCGGGCGAGGGCGGAATGCAGCGGTGCGACGGTGTTGGATGATGCGGCGAAAATCGTCAACGATCCATCTATCGACATCGTTTGCGAATTGATCGGCGGAACGACGATTGCGCGCACGCTGATTCTCGACGCGATTGCAAACGGCAAGCATGTGGTGACGGCCAACAAGGCGTTGCTGGCGCACCACGGCACCGAAATTTTCGCGGCGGCGCACGAGAAAGGCGTGATGGTGGCGTTTGAGGCGGCGGTCGCCGGCGGCATTCCGATCATCAAGGCGTTGCGGGAAGGCTTGAGCGCGAACCGGATCGAATGGATCGCAGGGATCATCAACGGCACATCCAATTTCATTCTTTCGACGATGCGCGAGACCGGCGCATCGTTCGCAGATGTGCTGAAAGAAGCGCAGCGTTTGGGCTACGCCGAAGCCGATCCGACGTTTGACGTTGAAGGAATCGACGCGGCGCACAAGCTGACGATCATGGCGTCGATCGCGTTCGGGATTCCGATGCAGTTCGACAAAGCTTACGCTGAGGGAATCACGAAGCTGACCCGCGAAGACATCAGTTACGCCGAAGAACTGGGTTATCGGATCAAGCTGCTGGGAATCGCGCGGCGCGTCGAAGAGCGTGGGATTGAATTGCGCGTACATCCGACGCTGATTCCTGAGAAGCGATTGATCGCCAATGTCGAAGGCGCGATGAATGCGGTGCTGGCGAAAGGCGACGCGGTGGGGACGACGCTGTATTACGGCGCAGGCGCGGGTTCGGAGCCGACGGCGAGCGCGGTCATTGCCGACCTCGTTGACGTGACGCGCATGCATACCGCCGATCCCGAACATCGCGTTCCGCATCTGGCGTTCCAGCCCGATCGACTGAGCACCACGCCGATTCTTCCGGTCAGCGAAGTCACCACCAGTTATTATTTGCGTTTGCGTGTTCTTGACCAGCCCGGTGTGTTGGCCGACATCACGCGGATACTTGCCGATCATTCGATTTCGATTGAAGCCTTTTTGCAGAAGGAAGCGGCGCGAGGCGAAGATGAAGTCGATATCATCATTCTGACACACCACGCCATCGAGAAAAATGTGAGGGCGGCGCTGGTGAAAATCGAAGCGCTGAACAGCGTCAAAGGCGAGGGCGTGTTGGTTCGGATGGAGGGACTGTACTGATGCGTTACTTGTCAACGCGCGGCGGTTTGATCGGCGGACAAACATCGGCGCCGTTTTCTACCGTTCTTCTCGAAGGGCTGGCTTCCGACGGCGGGCTGTCGATGCCCGAAAGTTACCCGAAAGCAGAGCTTGATGCCTGGCGGTCGTTGTCGTATCCGGCGCTGTGTCTGGAAATCGTTTCGCGTTTCGTGGACGACATTCCGCGCGACGCATTGAAAACGATTATCGACAAAACCTACACGCCGGACATTTTCGGCAGCGCCGAGATCACGCCGGTGCGCGAACTGGAGCCGGGGCTGTCGCTTCTGTGCGTGTCGAACGGGCCGACGCTGGCGTTCAAAGACATCGCGTTGCAGTTGTTGGGAAATTTGTTCGAATATGTGCTGGCGCGGGAAGGGCGCATCATCAACATTCTCGGCGCTACGTCGGGCGATACCGGCTCGTCCGCCGAATACGCGATGCGCGGCAAGCGCGGCATCAAAGTGTTCATGCTGTCGCCGCACAAACGAATGAGCGCGTTTCAGCAGGCGCAGATGTACACGCTCGACGATCCCAATATCTTCAATCTGGCGATTGAAGGGACCTTCGACTGTTGTCAGGATATCGTCAAAGCGGTCGGCGGCGACGCAGCGTTCAAGAAGCAATACCATCTCGGCGCGGTGAATTCGATCAACTGGGCGCGCGTGATGGCGCAGATCGTCTATTACTTCAAAGGCTATTTCGCGGTGACGCGAAAGAACGGTGAACCGCTCGACGTGGCCGTGCCTTCCGGCAACTTCGGCAACATTCTGGCGGCGCACATCGCCAAACAAATGGGCTTGCCGCTGCGTCGGCTCATCCTGGCGACCAACGAAAACGACGTGCTCGACGAATTTTTCAAGCGCGGCCATTACCGTCCGCGTTCGCCGGAAGAAACGCACGCGACCTCCAGCCCGTCGATGGATATTTCCAAAGCGTCCAATTTTGAGCGTTTTATCTTTGATTGTGTCGGTCGTGACGGCGCCGCCATGCGCGAGCTGTGGGCGCAATTAACGGGGCAGGGTGGTTTTGATTTGACCGCGCCGAAATACCAAACGTCCTGGCAGCGGGTGCAGGCATCGGGATTTGTTTCCAGTCGCAGCACCCACGCCGACCGCCTGCAAACCATCCGCGATGTTTATCATCGTTATGGCGTCATGATTGATCCGCATACCGCCGACGGCGTCAAAGTCGGACAGGAATACCGCGAAACCGGCGTGCCGCTGCTGTGCGTCGAAACCGCGCTGCCCGCGAAATTCGCGGCGACCATCGAAGAAGCGCTCGGAAAAACGCCGCCGCGGCCGGACATTTATGCCGGTATCGAACAGCGTCCGCAGCATTACAAAGTGCTGCCGGCGGATGCCGATGCGGTGAAAGCGTTTATGCGCGAGCGGTTGATTTGACCCGGAAGCGAAACCCCGCTATAATTCGCATTCTGACGCGGGGTGGAGCAGCTGGCAGCTCGTCGGGCTCATAACCCGAAGGTCACAGGTTCAAATCCTGTCCCCGCAACCAATTCAAGAGCCTGACGATGTCAGGCTCTTTTTATTTCTCCCTGCTCTTTATAGGCATGGGTGCATATCGAAGCGCCGCAGGCGCGTAATATGAGTAACCGTCGGTGGAGCGCGAACGTAGTGAGCGCGAAACCGGCGGGGAGTGATCGTAATCAACTCTCAGCCCTGCAAGGGCTGAACGGCAGGCCACATTCAGCCCTTGCAGGGCTGGGCGAGTGAAGCGTGCTTCCCGCCGGTTCCGTTCGCTGCGCTCACTTCACCGGCGGTTACTCACATTATGCCCCTCCGGGGCAAAACTTCGGCCTACGCTATGTGGCAGCACCGCAGATCAGATATGTAAATGTCTATGCCTCGTGGAAGAGAAGCGTAAAACACGCTGATCGAAAACGCCTTAAATCTGCCCCGTCCGCTATACAATAACCATTTTCGCTTTTCCGGAACGTTTATGGTGAAACCCACGCCGCAAGCATCGCTCGATGATGCGCTTAAAATACATCGTCAGGCCATCGACGCCATCGACAGCGCGTTGTTGCGCCTGTTGAACGAGCGCGCGACCCACGCGCAGGAAATCGGTCGAATCAAGGACAAGCAACCGGCGTACCGTCCTGAGCGCGAGGCGCAAGTGCTGCATCGTCTGCTGGCCGAAAATCCGGGGCCGCTCGGTAACGAAGCCGTCGCGCATCTCTATCAGCAAGTGATGAGCGCCTGCCGGGCGCTGGAGCAGCGGTTGCGCGTGGCGTATCTGGGACCGGCGGGAACCTTCAGCGAATCGGCGGTGTTGCGGCATTTCGGCGCTTTCGTTGACGCGCAACCGTGCGTTTCTCTTGACGAAGTGGTGCGTTCCGTCGAAAAAGGGCAAAACCAGTACGCGGTCGTGCCGATCGAGAATTCAACCGAAGGCGCTGTGGGGCGAACACACGATTTGATGCTCGACACGACGCTGCAAATCTGCGCCGAAGCGAAACTGCGCATTCAGCAAAACCTGATTTCGCAAGCGCATTCGCTCGACGCAATCCGCACCGTTTATTCGCACCCGCAATCGCTGGCGCAATGTGCGCAATGGCTGGCGCAGCATTTGCCCGGTGTGGAATGTACACCGGTCGGCAGCAACGCCGAAGCGGCGCGTCTGGCTGCCGCCGCCAAAGACGCGGCGGCCATCGCCGGAGAAAACGCGGCGGCGCTGTACCAGCTCAACATTCTGGCGCCGCACATCGAGGACATGCCGAACAACACGACGCGCTTCTGGGTGCTGGGCAAGCAATCGACGAATCCTTCCGGGCACGACATGACTTCGCTGGTGATGTCGGCGCCGAACAAACCGGGGGCGGTTTATCGGCTGCTGGAACCGCTGGTGCAGCACGGCGTGTCGATGACGCGGCTCGAATCACGACCGGCGCGTACCGGCTTGTGGGAATATTTTTTCTTCGTCGATCTGGAAGGGCACCGCGACGATCCCGCTGTGAGCGCGGCATTGGACGGGCTGGGGCAAATCGCGCCGTTCTTGAAAATCTTAGGCTCGTACCCAACGGCAGTGCTTTGATCCGCGCTGGCCGGGCAATTGCATTGCGTAACGTTACGGAGTACAATGAACCATGATTACGGGATTCCGGCACAAAGGGCTTGAAGCCTTCTACAAAACCGGCACGACCAAAGGCATACAGCCCGCCCATGCTGCGAAGTTGAGCCGCATCCTTGACGTGTTGAACGCAGCGAAAGGGCCGGAAGGCGTCAACCTTCCTTCGTTTCGGCTGCATCCTCTCAAGGGCGAACTGAAAGGGCACTGGTCGGTTTGGGTGAATGGCAGTTGGCGCGTTACGTTCGTTTTTGTCGGCACCCATGTTGAGTTGGTCGATTATCAAGACTACCACTGAAAGGATCGCATGATGACCATGAAGAACCCTACGCATCCTGGCGAAGTATTGCGCGAGGATGTTATTGCAGAGTTGGGCTTGACCGTAAAAGAAGCCGCTGAACGCTTGGGCATGTCCCGGACAGCCTTGTCGCGTGTTTTGAATTGCAGGGCAGCGGTAAGCCCCGATTTGGCTTTACGGCTGGAACAGGCGGGCGTCAGCACCGCCGACACATGGCTTACCTTGCAGCTTAACTACGATTTGGCGCAAGCTCGCCAACATCCGCAACCCGCAGTCCGCGCCCTTGGCCCGGCGGTTGCCCATGCATAAAGCCCCATCTCCCGTTATCAACAAACTGATCGTTTTCGGCGTCGGCCTGATCGGCGGCTCGTGCGCGCTGGCGCTGAAAGCGCGCGGCGCCGTCGGAGAAGTGGTCGGCATCGGCCGCACGCGCGCCAACCTCGACGATGCGCTTCGCGGCAACATGATTGATCGCGCCTACACGCTCGATGAGGACTGGACACAGGAATTGCGCAACGCCGACGTGGTGCTGCTTGCCGTGCCGGTCGCGCAGATGGAAGGATTGCTGAAGCGCATATTGCCCGTCGTCGCAAAAAACGCCGTGATCACCGACGCGGGCAGTACCAAGCAGGATGTGGTGGCCGCGGCGCGGTGCGCGTATTCCTCTTGTTCGGAAGCAGCATTCGCGCGCTTCGTGCCCGCGCATCCGATTGCGGGCACCGAACACTCAGGCGCAGCGGCGGCGTTTGCGACGCTGTACGAAAACAAACATGTGATCGTCGCGCCGCTGCCCGAAACCGACGCCGACGCCGTGCAGAAAGTCGTCACGATGTGGCAGACCTGCGGCGCCCAAACACTGACCATGCCGCCGGAACAACACGACCGCATCTTCGCCGCCGTATCGCATTTGCCGCACCTGCTGGCCTTCGCGTTGGTCGCGGAATTGGCGGGACGACCGGAAGCGGAAACCTTCTTCATGCACGCCGGCAGCGGCTTCCGCGACTTCACCCGAATCGCCGGAAGCTCACCGGAAATGTGGCGCGACATCGCGCTTGCCAACCGCGATGCGCTGCTCGAAGAACTGGATCGTTATCAAACGCATCTGAACCATATGCGCGATGAACTGAAACGCGATGACGGCGCGGCGTTGGAAGCGCGAATGAAACGCGCCAGCGATGCAAGGCGGCATTGGGAGAAGGTTTTTCAGAGTAGGGGCAGGAAGTAGCGAGAGGAGCTTTCCATATGCGTGTGATTTCGTCGCGTTTGCCACTTCTTTTTTACAAATATATTGTTCTGCCGCTGATGTGGCTCTTGTTCATCGTGTTGTTCGCGATGTTCGGATCGATCATGCAGGATGAAAAAGGGCTCTGGCTTCTGATGGCAACTCTGTTGCTTACGGTTGCCATGAGTGCAGTCTATCTTTGGCGAGTTCCTCACATCATTAAGCCTTTTGCCGACAAAGTACAGGATGCGGGAGACGCGTTGATCGTTCGCAAGTCCGGCAATCAGGAGCGCATTCCGCTTGCCAACATCGCCAGCATAGAAGCCCGCCTGCTTATCTTTCCGCGCGGCAATAATACGTATTACCTGATTACCTTGTGTGCGCCTTGTAGTTTGGGCAGCGAGATAGCGTTTTTTCCCATCAATGATGGTTCCAGATTTCTCGATGGGACGCCGTGGCAATCCCGGCACAAATCAATTTACGATGACTTGGCTGAACGCATTAGTCAAGCACGTAAGATAGAATAAAGAGCCACTGGAATAGAACTAGATGGAATCCCAGCAGACGTTTATGCAAAACGTGGGCAAACTTGATTTGGTATAGCGATTGAAGGAGATTTTTCTGTGCACGTAATTTCGTCGCGTTCGACATTTATATCTTACAAATACCTTGTTTTGCCGCTGCTCTGGCTCTTGCTCATCTTTGTATATGCGATAATCGGGTCGGCTGTGCGGGATGGATTGGGGATTGGGATGTTGGCGGCCATGCTGTTGCTTGCGTTCGCCGTGAGCTGGCGCTTCTATTGTTTCATGAAACCTTTTGCTGACGAAGTGTTGGATATGGGAGACGCGCTGCTCGTTCGCAAGTCCGGCGAACAGGCACACATTCCGCTTATCGACATCGCCAGCTTTGAAGATCGCTCTCATGGACGCAACGATACGTATTATTTGATTACCATGCGTGCGCCAAGCATTCTGGGCGGCGAGATCGCGTTCTTTCCAAGTAACAATGTCGATGGAACGCCTTGGCGATCTCGGAATGAATCCATCTACGACAGCTTGAGCAGACGCATCAGCCAAGCGCGTGAGAAGCGATTTTGATGATTTATTGTTTTTGAAACACACTTTCTTTTCAGCTAAAAAATATTTTCACCCAAAGCAAGCGCAGCCTGGACAAGCAAAGCGCCGTCCGGGAAGCCCATCTGGATTGCTTTGTCGCTTGCGCTCCTCGCAATAACGCCGATTTTTTTGTGCGCTCTATGCGTTCTTTGCGGTTAATTTTTGTTGGTGGATGGCGCTTCGCTTATCCCCCCGAGATTTGCTTTCTTAGCGGCATCGCGTGAGATATTTTTAGGTGATGCAGTGATTGTCCAGCCGTTGCCTATCCCCGGAACAAAAAGCAGTTCTCCGTCGCAATAAACCCGCGGCCAGGTGTCGCGTTTCCAATGCGGAATACCGGCTTCGCGCAGCCAGTCACACAGCAGTCGGCGCGGGCGGTTGGCGGCGGGTTTCAGGGTTTCGCGTTGGTGCTGGCAGCTGGCGATCAGGATTTCTTTTCCCTGATTCAGGGCGTCGCGCAAAGCATCGGTTTCCTTGCCGGCTTTGAGGTGCAGGACGCCATGCGGCAGCGTCACGTTTTCCTCACCGCGCCACAGCATTTTGTAGGGCGAGACCGTCGTGTAAAGTATGACTTTCCCGCGATGAACGCCCAGGCGTTGTCCTCCGTGCCGCAATTCGATTCGTGCGTCGGGGCGGGCGTGTCGCAGTTGCCGAAGCATGTCGTTCAGGCGGGCGAATGTCGGCGCTCTCAGTTCGGCCTGACGAAAGGCGAATCGCAGCGCGTGACGCGCCAGTGATTCCGGCAATGCAGTCAACCAGCACAAATCCAGCGGAAAACGCGCTTTCGCTTCGTCGATGTCGTGGCAGGTTTCCGCAAGCTCGGTGAGCAGGGCGGCCGTTTCGGCCTGCAATGCCGCCGCGCGGCTCAGTGTTTTGCGATACGCAGGGAAGGCTTCTTCCAGCACCGGAAAAATGCGGTGACGAAGAAAATTGCGTTTGAAACCGATCTCGGCATTGCTTTCGTCCTCGATCCATTCCAGTGTGTGTGTCTGGGCATAGGCGAGCAGGGCGGTGCGCGGCAGCTTGAGCAGGGGGCGCCAGAAGGCGGGGTTTGTGCCTTTTTCCCCTTGCGGGCAGCAAACCCCCGTCGGCTTCGCCGACACCCCCTTTGGAAAGGGGGCTGGGGTTGAGGGGAACGCAGCATACGAAGGCTTGAGCAAATCCCCTCTCCCACTTGTGGGAGAGGGGTGGGGGAGAGGGTTCGCTGGATGTTGGGGTTCGCTACGCTTACCCCAACCTACGTTAGGAGGCGAGTATTCAGCCATCGCGGCAAGTCCCTGCGGGCCGGCGCCGCGAAGCAACTGGAGCAGCAGTGTTTCCGCCTGATCGTCCTGATGGTGCGCCAGAACGATGGTGTCGGCGCGCATTTCGTCGGCCATGTCGCGCAACGCGGCGCGGCGCGCTTGACGCGCGGTTTCTTCGAGGCTTGTTTGCGGTTTTTGCGGGAGAGTCAAGCGGCGCGCCGTGAAAGCGATCGCGCGTTCGGCGCAGAAACGCTCGCAGAACGTCAGCCAGGCGTCGGCGTTGGGTGAGAGGCCGTGATGCACGTGCGCCGCCGAGAGCGCGGTGATGTGTGGCATTTTTTCGCGCAGTCGATGAAGCGCGTCGAGCAACACGACGGAATCCAGCCCGCCGGAGAAAGCGACGAGAAGCGAACTGGGCGCTTCCGTTTGCTGGAACGATAAAAGGGCGCGCTCGATGGGAGACATAATCAGGTATCAGAGGTCAGTTACGTGGACAAGCGAAGCGCAGTCCGGGAACACAAAATGCGGGCGAGACGCCCGCGCTCCAAAAACAACAACCGCAAAGAACGCATAGAGCGCAAACAAACCCCCGTCCGCCTTCGGCGTCCACCCCCTTTTTGAAAAGGGGGCTTGTCGGCGTCATTGCGAGCGAAGCGAAGCATTAATCCAGAAAATGTGCGCAAAAAAAATCGCTGGATTGCTTCGCTTCGCTCGCAATGACGCATTTCTGATTCCTGGCCTCTGACCTCTGATTCCTGACATCCCCACCACCCTCTCCCCAACCCCTCTCCCGCAAGCGGGAGAGGGGAGAAGAGTGAAGGGGAGGGAGCCTCGTTCCTTCGCGGCTTCGCGCCTTCGCGTGAGGCAAAATGGCGGGCGAGACACCCGCGCTCCATTTTTCTCCGTATCCGCGTAAAAAGAGGTTTTTCTGATTCCTGATTCCTGACCTCTGATTCCTGACAACCCCATCCCCACCCCAACCCTCCCCTTGAAGGCATAGGTATCTACACAAGCAGGAAAGCAGCCCCGAAGGGGCGTGATATGAGTAACCGTCGGTGGAGCGAGCGTAGCGAGCGGAACCGGCGGGAAGCGAACATTTTACCCTCACAGCCCTGCAGGGGCTGAACGAGGGGTTCAGCCCCTGCAGGGCTGAGGAATGTTTGGATCGACTGTCCGCCGGTTCCGCGCTCACTGCGTTCGCGCTCCACCGACGGTTACTCACGTGACGCGCCTGCGGCGCTTTTTGAGGTACGCGAGAGGAACAGGACAAATGCCACTTGTGTGGATGCCTGTGCCTTGAAGGTGAGGGCTTCAAAGCGCCCTCTCCCCAGCCCCTCTCCCGTAAGCGGGAGAGGGGAGAAGAGTGAAGGGGAGGGCTTTCGGCACATCCATTTGCTTAACTTTTTTTGCGTTCTATGCGTTCTTTGCGGTTAATCAGTTCCCTGGATTGCTTCGCTTCGCTCGCAATGACGCCAGAGCAAAAACGCTGGGATTACGCTACGCTTCATCCCAGCCTACTGCATTTCCATCAACTCGCAACAGCCTCTTTCCCCTCTTTGAATTTCCCGAAGCCCATGATTTTTTCCTGCCGCATCGCCAAGCGTTTGGACGCGGAGAGAGCGTTGAGTTTTTTGAGGCCGTCGGTCAGCGCGGTTTTGAGGGTGGCCATGGTTTGCGCGTGGTCGCGGTGGGCGCCGCCGAGCGGTTCGGGAATGATCTCGTCGATCAGCCCCAATTCTTTCAGGCGCGGCGCGGTGATGCCGAGGGTTTCGGCGGCGTCCGGCGCGTAGGAGGCGGACTTCCAGAGGATCGAAGCGCATCCTTCCGGGGAAATTACGGAATAAATCGAGTATTGCAGCATGTACATCAAATCGCCGACGGACATCGCCAATGCGCCGCCGGAACCGCCTTCGCCGATCACGGTGACGAGCACAGGCGTTTTCAGCACGGACATTTCGTAGAGGTTGCGACCGATCGCTTCCGACTGGCCGCGTTCTTCGGCGCCGATGCCCGGGTAGGCGCCGGGGGTGTCGATGAAGGTGAACAGCGGCAATTCGAATTTTTCCGCGAGTTTCATCAGGCGCAAGGCTTTGCGATAACCTTCCGGTCGCGGCATGCCGAAGTTGCGGAAGATTTTTTCTTTGGTGTCGCGGCCTTTTTGATGGCCGATCACGACGCAGGGTTTATCGTTGAAGCGCGCCAAGCCGCCGACGATAGCGTCGTCGTCGGCATAGGCGCGATCGCCGTGCAGTTCGTGAAAATCCGTGAACAGCGCGTTGATGTAATCGAGGCTGTAGGGTCGCTGCGGATGACGCGCGACCTGGGTGATCTGCCAGGCGGTGAGCTTGCCGTAAATGTCTTCGATGAGCTGGTTGCTCTTTTGCTGAAGGCGCTCGATCTCTTCGGAGATGTTGAGAGAAGAATCTTCATCGACGCAACGCAGTTCGTCGATTTTGGCTTGCAGTTCAGCAATGGGTTGCTCGAAGTCTAGAAACGTCTGTTTCATGGCGGCTTTCAAAAACGTAAAGTGAAATCATAGCGCAAGATGGCGCTGTTCAAGAAAGGGGCGGGCGTTTGATTTTTTGTCCTGTTAAAACAAAGGGCTACACGTGTTTTTTGACGACGCGCATGAGAATGACTTACAACACAAAGGGCAAAATGCTCTTTGTATGCGAAATGTAGTCGCGGTATTCGGGAAAACGCGCGCACAGAAAACGCTCTTCAAGCCGGGCTTTGAAATGCAAAACCGTTCCCAACGCACCCAACGACAGCCAGCGCCAGGGTTCGCCGTACAGCAAAACAACGCCTGTCATCACCAGCAACAGCGCCAGATACATCGGGTGGCGGATGAATCGGTAAGGGCCGTCGGTGATGAGTTGATTGTTCGCTGGCGGTTCCGGGCGGAAGCTGAAATTGCCCAGATGGTTGTGGCGCAAAACCCAGAGGAACAACAAGCCGCCCACGATCAACAGCGCATAGGCAGCCATCGCCGGAACGCCCATCCAAATGGGAACGCGTCCCGTCCAGGGCACAACAAGAACAATCATCAAGGCGAATTGCAATAACGGTAGTAGAATGGTCATGGCAAGGTTGCAAACAAGGGCTATAGGGGAAACGCATCGGCCAAAAGCTTATCGTATAATCATAGCGATTTGCTTTGCTATTTCCAACGTCCTGTTGGGTCGTTCAGGGAGAATTGTGATGAGGATGAGACTATGTTAATTGGTATTCCCCGGGAACGCCACCCCGGCGAGACCCGGGTAGCGGCAACGCCGGAAACCGTGAAGAAGCTGCTGGCGAGCGGCGCACATACGGTCTTGGTCGAACGCGATGCGGGCGCTGCAAGCTTTCTGCCCGATGCGGCTTTTGAAGCCGTCGGCGCCAAACTCGGCTCGGCGGATGAAGCGCTTTCCACCGATATCGTGCTCAAGGTGCACAGGCCGGACGATGCCGAATTGGCGAAGATGAAAAAGGGCGCGCTGTTGATCGGCTTGCTCAATCCGTTCGACAATGCCGCGGTTGAAAGCTATGCGAAAGCCGGTGTGACCGCGTTTGCGCTGGAAAAACTGCCGCGCATCAGTCGGGCGCAGTCGATGGACGTGCTGTCGTCGCAGGCCAATATCGCCGGTTATAAAACGGTGCTTCTGGCGGCGCATGAGTACGGTCGTTTCATGCCGATGTTGATGACGGCGGCGGGAACGGTGAAAGCGGCGCGGGTGCTGGTGCTGGGCGTCGGCGTTGCCGGATTGCAGGCGATTGCGACGGCCAAACGCTTGGGTGCGGTGGTCGAAGCCTCCGATGTGCGACCGTCCGTCAAGGATCAGGTCGAATCGTTGGGTGCGAAGTGGGTCGATGTGCCGTATGCCAACGATGAGGAACGCCAGATCGCCGAAGGCGTCGGCGGTTACGCGCGTCCGATGCCGCCGGAGTGGATGGCGCGACAGGCGGGCATCGTCCATGAACGGGCGTTGCAGATGGACATCGTGATTACCACGGCGCTGATTCCGGGACGACCGGCGCCGAAACTGATCAAAGCGGCGACGGTGGCGGCGATGAAACCGGGCGCGGTCATCATCGATCTGGCGGCAGAGCAGGGCGGTAATGTCGAAGGTTGCGAGGCCGGAAAAACGGTGAACGTCGGCGGCGTCAAAATCGTCGGTTGCGTGAACCTGCCGGCGACGGTTCCTGCCGACGCCAGCGCGATGTACGCGCGTAACGTGCTCAACTTCCTGCAACTGATGATCGACGCCAAGAGCGGCGCGTTCGCTTTGCCGGAAGACGATGAAATCATTCAGGCGACGCTGTTGTGCAAAGACGGCGCGTTGGCCGTGGCCAAAACATAACGAGGAGAATGCGATGGTTGCAGCGATTGACCCGATTGTCGTCAATTTGATTGTGTTCGTGCTGGCGATATTCGTCGGCTATCATGTGGTGTGGAACGTCACACCGGCGTTGCATACGCCGTTGATGTCGGTGACCAACGCCATTTCCGGCATCATTCTGGTCGGCGCGATGCTGGCTGCCGCGCCTGCCGTGTTCGACTGGGGCGGTTATATGGGCGTGGCGGCGGTCATGCTGGCGTCGATCAACGTGTTTGGCGGTTTTCTGGTGACACAGCGAATGCTCGATATGTTCAAGAAGAAAGAGCCGAAAGCTAAAACAGACTCGGCTCAGAACGCGAAGGGGGCATGATGGGCGCCAATGAAGTCGTTTTGTGTTATCTCGTCGCCTCGGTGTGCTTCATCCTGGCGCTGAAAGGCTTGTCGCACCCGTCAACGGCGCGGCGCGGCAACATCTTCGGAATTATCGGCATGGCGATCGCGGTCGTCGTGACGTTGATGGTTGCCTATACCGCCACCGGCAAGATCGGCGGCATCCTCGCCGGTATCCTGGTGGGCGGCATCATCGGTTCGGTCATTGCGCGTCGCGTGCAAATGACGCAAATGCCGGAACTGGTCGCGGCGATGCACTCGCTGGTCGGTCTCGCTGCTGTATTGATTGCCGTTGCGGCGATCAACAATCCGATAGCGATGGGGCTGATGTCACCGATTCCGATCGGCAGCCGACTCGAATTGTTCATCGGCACCTTCATCGGCGCGATTACATTCTCCGGTTCGGTCATCGCCTTCGGAAAACTCTCGGGCAAAATCAAAAGTGCGCCGGTGGTGTTTCTCGGACAGCATTGGGTGAATCTGGCGCTGGCCATTGCGATGATCGGTTTCGGCGCCTGGTTCTTCATGGGCGGCGGCTGGACACCGTTCATCATCATGGTTGCCATCGCCTTCCTGCTCGGCGTTCTCATCATCATTCCGATCGGCGGCGCCGACATGCCCGTCGTGATTTCGATGTTGAACAGCTACTCCGGCTGGGCGGCGGCGGGCATCGGCTTTTCGCTGAACAACCCGATGCTGATCATTGCCGGTTCGCTGGTCGGTTCGAGCGGCGCAATCCTGTCGTACATCATGTGCAAAGCGATGAACCGCAGCTTCTTCAGCGTGATCCTCGGCGGCTTCGGCGCAGAAGAAGGAACGCAAGCGGCGGGCAGCGGCCAGAAATCCGTCAAAGCGGGAAGCGCCGACGACGCCGCGTTCATCATGGGACACGCCGAGAGCGTGATCATCGTTCCCGGCTACGGCTTGGCGGTGGCGCGTGCGCAACATGCGGTGATGGAAATGGCCGAGAAATTGCGCGAGAAAGGCGTGAACGTCCGCTACGCAATTCACCCGGTCGCAGGAAGAATGCCGGGACACATGAACGTCCTGCTTGCCGAAGCCGAAGTGCCCTACGATCAAGTCTTTGAGATGGACGACATCAACAGCGAATTCGGCACCGCCGACGTGGCGCTGATTCTCGGTGCCAACGACGTGGTCAACCCGCTCGCCGAAGAAAAAGGCAGCCCGATCTACGGCATGCCGATTCTCGAAGCGCACAAAGCGCGTACCGTCATCATCAACAAACGCTCGATGGCGTCCGGTTACGCCGGCATCGACAATCCGCTGTTCTACATGGACAAAACGATGATGGTGTTCGGCGACGCGAAGAAAGTGGTCGAGGACATTGTGAAGGCCATCGAATAATTAATCCAGTGTTGGCGATGGTTTTCTAAACGGTGCCGAGTTGCAGGCGCCGTTTGTTTCTCATGCCAGGTATCAATTCTTTGTTTATTGGGCGCTTGAATGTTTACCGTTTGCACTAACCTCTATATAAAAATCAAGGAGAACGCAGTTTCGGTGCGCAACCTCGATACTGGTCGTGAAGTAACCCGTTTCTCCGATCCGGGCTTTTCTACGACACGTCTATTGGTAGGGGATTTCAGGCAGGCACAGAAAGTCATAAAAAGTTTGGTTAAGGATCTCTCCCCGGTTTTTGCGTTTTCAAAAAAAATAGTAATACATCAATTAGATAAAATGGAGGGGGGAGTAAGTCCGGTAGAAGCCAGAGTCCTTAGAGAGCTTGCGCTGGATGCTGGTGGATTTCTTTCGTTCTCAACGCTGTTATTGAGAACAGCGATTTGCACCAAAGAAAATGCGTTGAGCGATCAAGAGATATTTAATTTTTGGAAAGCCCGCATTCAAGACGAATTGTCAAAAAGCTTTAAGCTTAGTACCTCCAACGAGCACAAGGCATCTGATTTTTTTGAGAAATAGATGCCGTGTTTTTATCGCTCCACGAACAACTTTCCAAAACCCTGAGCCGTGACCGCTATCGGCTTGAGGCGCGTTTGCGTCGGATGTCTAAATCTTCCCTCCCCCCTCGTGGGGGAGGGTGCCCCGAAGGGGCGGGAGAGGGGGAAAGACAGACGTTTGACCCCTCTCCCCCAGCCCCTCTCCCACAAGGGGAGAGGGGAGTTAAAAACAAAAACGAAACGCCGGACTGGAAGAAACTGCAGAACGAAATCGCGCAATCCATCGCGAAGCGCGAGGTGCGCGCTCGGCAAAAGCCGGCCTTTTCTTACCCTGAGGAGTTGCCGGTTTCGCAGCGCGCGGGCGAAATCGAAGCGTTGATTCGGGCGCATCAGGTGGTGATTGTTTGCGGCGAAACCGGTTCGGGGAAAACCACGCAGTTGCCGAAAATCTGTCTGGCGGCGGGGCGCGGCGAAGCGGGCTTGATCGGGCACACGCAACCGCGACGGATGGCGGCGCGGGCGGTGGCGACGCGGATCGCCGATGAATTGAAAACGCCTTTGGGAGATGCAATCGGTTTCAAAGTGCGGTTCACCGATCACACCCGACCCGATGCGTACATCAAATTGATGACCGACGGCATTCTGCTTGCCGAAGCGCAACACGATCCCTGGTTGTCGCACTACGATACGATCATCGTCGATGAAGCGCACGAACGCAGTCTCAACATTGATTTTCTGCTCGGCTATTTGAAGCAACTGCTCGCCAAACGTCCCGATCTGAAACTGATTATCACCTCGGCGACACTTGACGCCAACCGTTTCGCTCGCCATTTCGGCACGGAGACTTCACCGGCGCCGATCATCGAAGTGTCGGGACGCACCTATCCGGTGGACATCCGTTATCGTCCGTTGGGGCGGGAGAACGATGTCGGCGAAGATGCCGACGACGAAGAAGGGATGGAGGACGCGATCGCCGACACGGTTGAAGAATTGTGGCGCGGCGGTTCCGGCGACATTCTGGTGTTTCTTCCGGGCGAGCGCGAAATTCGGGAGACGGCGGACGTGTTGCGTCGCGCTTTGCAACGTCGGCCTTACGCCAGCCGTCTTGAAATTCTGCCGCTTTATGCGCGCCTGTCGGTCGCGGAACAACAACGCATTTTCAGTCGGAGCGATGGTCGTCGTATCGTGCTCTCCACCAACGTGGCGGAAACCTCGCTGACGGTGCCGGGCATTCGCTATGTGATCGACGCCGGACTGGCGCGGATCAAGCGATACAGCCTTCGCAACAAAACCACACTGTTGCGCATCGAAAAAATTTCTCAGGCGGCGGCCAATCAGAGGGCAGGGCGCTGTGGTCGCATCGAGGCGGGCATCTGTGTTCGCTTGTACAGCGAAGAGGATTTTCATGCGCGGCCTGAATACACCGATCCCGAAATTCTGCGTTCGTCGCTGGCGTCGGTGATTCTGCAAATGGCGGCGTTGAAGCTGGGAGAAGCCGAATCGTTTCCGTTTGTTGATGCGCCTGGTTCACGTGCGATCACCGACGGCCATCAACTGTTGCGCGAACTGGGCGCGATGGATGCCGACGGCCGTTTGACGCCGACAGGGAAAGAACTGTCCCGCTTGCCGCTCGATCCGAGAATCGGGCGCATCGTGTTGGCGGCGCGCGAAAAAAATTGTCTTCCCGAAGCGCTGGTCATCGCCAGCGCGTTGTCGGTGCCGGACGCGCGCGAACGACCGCTCGACAAACAACAAGCCGCCGATCAGGCGCACTTGCATTTCCGCGACGAGCGTTCCGATTTCCTGTCGCTGGTGACGCTCTGGGAATTCTTTACCGGCCTGAACGAAGAAAAACTGTCGCACCGCAAAACCGTTGAACGCTGCCGCGCGCAGTTCGTCAATTATTTGCGCTTGCGCGAGTGGCGCGACGTGCATCAGCAGTTGGTCAATACCTTGAAGGAAGAAAAGTGGCAATGGAACGAAGCGCTTCCGAAAACGTGTACGCCGGAGCGTTATCGCGCGCTGCATGAAGCGTTGCTGACCGGCCTGCTCTCGAACATCGGAACCAAAAGCGATGAGGGCGACGAATACCTGGGCGCGCGCGGGAACCGTTTTTTTGCGCATCCCGGCAGCGGCGTCAAAAAAGGCGGTCGCTGGTTGTTGGCGGCGGAATTGACCGAAACCTCGCGTTTGTACGCGCGTTGCGTCGCCAAAATCGAACCGGAGTGGATCGAAGCGGTGGCGGGCGATCGCGTGAATCGCGATTACTTCAATCCGGGTTGGGACGAGAAACGCGGCGAAGTCACCGGGTTTGAGCGCGTGCAGTTGTATGGCTTGACGCTGGTGGCGCGGCGGCCAGTGTCGTTTTCCCGCGTCGATCCGAAAGCGGCGCATGAGGTTTTTGTGCGGGAAGCGTTGGTTCCGGGCAATCTGCGAACGAAAGGAAAATTTCTGGCGCACAATCGGAAACTCATCGACGAGGTGGCCGAACTGGAACACAAAGCGCGGCGTCAGGATGTGCTGGTGGACGACGAGGCCATCGCCGCTTTTTATTTCGAGCGTGTTCCGGTTGAAGTCAATTCGCTGGCGAGCTTTGAGCGCTGGCGCGAAGAAAGCGAGCGTCACGATCCGCAGCGTTTGTTTTTGACGCGCGAACTTTTGATGCGGCATGCGGCGCGTTGGGTGACGGAAGATTTGTTTCCCGAAACGCTGGAGGTGCAAGGCAATGCGTTGCCGCTCACCTACCGCTTTGAACCGGAACATCCGCTCGACGGCTTGACGCTGACCGTGCCGTTGACCTTGCTCAATCAGATCGACGCAGCGCGAATGTCCTGGCTGGTTCCCGGCATGGTGCGCGACAAAATCACCTGGCACTTCAAAGCGCTGCCGAAAGCGCAGCGCAATCGGCTGGTGCCGTTGCCGGAAGCGGTCACGGCGTTTCTGGAAGCCGTGCCCTTCGGTGAATCGTCTTTGTCGAATGTATTGTGCGCCTGGTACGAAAAAAACTACGGCGGCAAACTCGATACGAGCAGTTGGAAAGAGGAGGATTTGCCGCCGCATCTGCGGGTTTCGTATGAAGTGACCGACGCCGATGGAACACTGCTGGCGCAGTCCCGCGACCTTTTGACCTTGCGGCAGGAACTCAAGGAAATGGCGCAAGTCAGTTTGCGCGCCAGCGCGAATGAGGATCACGGCCCCTCGCTCGAAAAACATGGTTTGACACGTTGGGATTTCGGCGAACTGCCGGAAACGCTGGCGCTCACGCATCAGGGGCAGAAATTGACGGCCTATCCGGCGCTGGTCGATGAAGGCGATGCCGTGGCGCTGTTGCTGCGCGATACACCGGAAGCGGCGTTGCAGGATACGCGCGCTGGCATCGTGCGGCTGATTCGTCTCTCGCTCAAAGATTTGTTGGCGCGATGGGAAAAACAACCGCCCGGCTTTCAACAACCGGCGCTGCAATTGAAGCCGCTGATTCCCACCGACCGTTTGCTGGAAGATATTCTCAACGCCGTGTGTGACCGCGCGTTCATCGGCGACGATCCGTTGCCGCGCAACGAAAAAGCGTTCAACGAACAAGTCAAACGCGCCCGCACCCGTTTCGCCGCCGTCGCGGAAAGCGCCTTTCGTTTGCTGGGAGACATCGCCGCCGAACACCAACAACTGACGGGGCGGATGAACAGCGTTCACGGTGCGCTTTCGCGGCTGGTTCAGGAATTGAAAGCGCAGCGCGACGCGCTCCTGTACCCCGGCTTTTTTTCGGCGACGCCCTGGCCGCAGTTGACGCATTTGCCGCGCTACATCAAAGCGATGGATCGCCGACTCGCGAAGTACCCGGAGCGAATGGCGCGAGACCAGAAACACGGCGCACAACTGCTTGCCTACTGGCAACATTATCAGGAACAGTTGGCGCGTGACAAAAAAGAGCGAAAAGAACGCAACCCGCAACTCGAAGCGTATCGCTGGCTGCTGGAAGAACTGCGGGTCTCGCTGTTCGCGCAGGAACTAAAAACGCCGATACCGGTTTCGTTCCAGCGCGTCGAGAAGGCGAGGGCGGCTATCAGGGATTAGAGGGGCGTAGGTTGGCGGTGAGCGAAGCGAACCCCAACGTTTTGCGGATTAGGGGGACGTAGGTTGGCGGTGAGCGAAGCGAACCCCAACGTTTTGCGGATTAGAGGGACGTAGGTTGGCGGTGAGCGAAGCGAACCCCAACGTTTTGCGGATTAGAGGGACGTAGGTTGGCGGTGAGCGAAGCGAACCCCAACGTTTCTGCCTCACGCGGAGGCGCGAAGCCGCGAAGGAACGCACGTTCCTTCCCCTTCAAGGGGAAGGTTAGGATGGGGATGGGGTTTCGTAGCCCGGATAAGCGAAGCGCCATCCGGG
>WQTW01000010.1 GCA_009786085.1 Pseudomonadota bacterium
CGCCCGCCGCTGTGGCGGTGACGGTGACGTTGCCTTCGGTGTTGCCCGCCGCGACGACGGTTTCGGCTTGTCCGCTGGCGTTGGTGACTGCGGTGTTGCCGTTCGGGAAGGTGACGGTCGGCCCACCGGTCGGCGCAGCGAAGGTGACGACGATGTTTTCTATCGGGGCGCCCAGGGTGTCGGTGACGGTCGCTTGCAGGGTGTTGGCGAAGGTCGCGTTCGGTTCGGCGCTTTGCGGGGTGCCGCCTGTCGCGGTGATGCCGGCGGCGAGCGCGGCTTTGTTTTCCAGTTGGAAGGTTGCGTTACCGGCAACGCCCGGAGCGGTGGCGGTGACGTTGAACGCTCCGATGCTGTTGTTGGCGGCGACGCTCACTCTCGCTCTTCCGTCGCTTCCGGTAACGGCGGTGCTGCCGCCCGGGAAGGTGACGCTGGCGCCGGTGTTGGGCGCAGCGAAGGTGACGGTGATGCCGCTGATCGGGTTGGTCGCGGTATCGCGCACGGTGGCTTCGAGTTGCACGGGGTAGTTCTGGGTCACGGTGGCGCTTTGCGGGGTGCCACCGGTCGCGGTGATGCCCGCGGCGATCTGGGCAAGCAGGGTGAAGCGATCTTGCGCCAGCGGCATGTTGACGGCGTCGGGGCCGCTGCCGATGGTGGCGGCGAGGACGGCAAGGTAGGTCGCGCCAACGCGCCCCGTGGTCGCCCAGGGGGTGTTGAACGGCACGCTGCCGCCCTGGGCGATGTTGGAGGTTTGGTCGAACCGGGTGACGATTTCGCCGAGGTCGGGATCGACAATGTAGATGGTCAGCGGTAGATCGGTCACGCCGCTGTTGCCGAGGTTGGCTACGTTTGCGGTCAGGCTGACGGTTTCGCCGACGCGCAAGCTATTCGGATCGGCAACGATGGTGCCGGTGAGGCCGAAGCCGCTTTCGCGGGTGGAGCCGACAAGGTAGGTGGTTTCGTTGTGGTCGAGCACGCGCAGTTGGCTGTCGAGCAGGTCTTGTTCGACGGTGTAAACGCCTGAAGGTACGTTGTTCAGGGTTGAGGTGGCGGTGAAGTCGCGCAGGGCATTGGGCAGCAGCACGTCGATGCTGTGACCGTGGCTGAAGATTTGCGCGCCATCGCTGTCGAACACTTTGACCATCAGGGTCAGGTTGTCAAGGATCAGGTTCGCCGAACGACTTTGCGCTCTCGAGGCGATGATCACCTGGTCGCTCGGGTTGTACAAAAGCCGATCCACGGAAAGCGCTGAGGTCGCAGACGCGCTCTGGTTGTGCGCCAGTACGTTGAAGGTGGTGCTGGCTTGCGCGAGGTCGAGGCCGTTGTCGTTGAGCACGGCTTTGACGGTGTATTGCGCCGGAAGGATGGCGCCAATGGCGAACGGCGCGGTCACGGGTATTTCCTCACCGGGCAGCAAGGTCACGCCCTGTTGGGCAACATTGCCGACCAGCACGTCGGCGGCGTCAAAGACTTGCACGTTCAAGGTGCCGCCGATGGTGCGCAAAGCGTCGGTGTTGTTGAGGGTGGTCGTCACTTGCGCAACGCTGTTGGCAGGGTAATCGGCGGCATCGGTAGCGACGGTGAGGCCGATCAGGTTGGTGACGAGGATGTTCGGCACATCGAACGGCACGCGGACATCGCCTTCGGCAAAGCTGTTCTTGAAGCTCATGAAGCCGGAGTCGAGGGTCTTGCGAAGCTCACCGAGTTGGAGGTTTTGTTGAGAAGCGTCGAAGCAAATCTGTTCGCCGTCAACGGTGACGTTCTCCAAACTCCAGACGTATTCGGTGCGACCGTCAGCATGCGGAACAACGGCATTCGGCGTGCGGCTGGCGCCGGTCAAGTCCTGCCCGGGTTTGGCCATCAGATGCACGTCAACACCAATCGCGCCACAGGTGACGGGGGCTTGCCAGATTTCACGAGGGTCATTGAACATCAGGATGCGGCGACCAAAACGGTCGTAGGACAGATAGTCGATATCGTTCAAATACGGACTGATTTTGAGAGTATCGAGTACCCCCACCACCTGCCCTGTGCGCGGCACGACCTGCGCCAGTATGTGCTCTTCGGCGCCATTTTGGCCGATGCGATCCCATCGCCAGCACGTAATATAGAAGTTACCACCGCAGTCGCCGGTGATGGTTGGAAAGCCGTCGCCTTCAAAAGTTGGATCAATGACACCGTCGGCTTTCGAGAAGATCACCTCCGATGAGCCATCGGGCTTGATCATTGAAACGTAATCTCCCTCGTTCTGTACATATACGTTATCTTTGGCGTCGATCGCCAGACCGCGTGGATTTGGAAGCCCCACCGTCGCAACAACACGGATCTCGCCGGTGTCTTTATCGACTTTCAGCAGCTTGTTCGGCGAACCGACCAAAATGTTGTCGCGGCTGTCCACCTGAACACCGTTGGCCGAAGTGACACCGAGATCGGCGACCACTGTCTTGTTGCCGTTGATATCGACTTTGATCAGTTCGAAGCGCCCCGTTGTTGCGTTCTTCGACGGCATGTAGAAATTCTCGTTCGAGTCGGCAGCGAGGCCAAACGCCAAGCTAAGCCCCGTGACCACCGGCGTGATCGTGCCGTCCGGCGTCACCCGATTGAAGGTGGTCGGGCTGGTGTAATAGAGGTTGCCGGCGCGATCAGCCGCCATGCCGCTCGGCCAGCCGCTGTCCACCAGTTTACGCACCTGCCCCACTTCAACGCGCGAGATCGACGTGAAATCCGCGCCGGACAGCTTCATACACATCGGCAGGGTTTGATCTCCGGGTGGCAACTGGTCTTTCAACGCCACCAACGTGCTGTTTGCCGCACCGCCGACATGAACGAAGTTAACCGCCATGCCTTCAACCCCGGCACGCGAGACTTCGATCCGGAAGTCGCCACCATAAGGTGGCAACCAGGAACCAAAATCGAAACCCTCATAGCGGTCTTCGGATGGCAACGCCGCCATCGGAAGACTGGCCTGATAAACGATGGTACCCGCAGCAGGCGGAGCGACTGCCTGCTCAATGGTAAACTGGTAAATTGTGTTGTTATTCGCGGTAAGGCCATACAGATTTCCGTCAAGCATCGGCACAATGCCATGAAGAGGGCTTCTGACTGCCGCCGCCACTTTGAGATCGGTCACACTACCGTCCGTCTCGATTCGGTGTAACACACCGCCATCGGCTGCCGTATAAAGGCGGCCGGACGCATCCAAGCCCAGTTTGTTCAAGCCCGCAAGATTGCTTGCTATCGCGGTTAATGCGCCGTTGCTGTAACGGACGATGGAATTGTTGTTGCGGCTGATAACGGCGATATCGCCGTTGGGTAGCGCGCGAACGCCCTGCGGGCTATTAAGGCCGGAGGCAAATGGCGTCCAGTTCGTTCCGTCGTAGCGGCGCAACTGGCTGTTGCTACTATCCACGAAGATCCACTGACCACCGTCCAGCAACAGGCCGTTGAAGGCGTTGCTGCCGTTAATGTAGGTAGTCGTACCGTCCGACGCGATTTTGTAAAGATAGTAATTATTGGTGGTCGCCCATAAGGTGCCGCTGCCGTCAAACGCCAGGTATTGTGGGTTACTGACTCTTGCCAGCGTCGCCGGTGCAATTCCGTCGAAGCGTATCACGGTGCCGCCGCCGTTGTTGGCGACATGTAGCCGACCTTGCGTATCAAACGTCAATCCCTGTGGTCGATCAAGTCCGGCGTAATCGGCGATAATGTTCTTGTTGCTATCCACGGTCACAACCCGGCTGCTGATCGAGTCACCTGCCGTCAATGCGCCGTCGGCGCGAGCAGCGATAGCGATAAGATTGAATCCGCTGAGGGGCGCCCAGGCCTGCATCGTGCTACCGTTCCATTGATAAATCGCAGTACCATAAGTGCTGAAGAGCGTTCCGTTCTGCACCGTCAGCCAACCCAAGTAAAGGCCGTCACCTTGTTTGACCGGATAGCCGCCCGTCGCCAGCGTGTAAAGGCGCCAATTATTGTCCGCAAACCAAAAAACAGTGCCGTCCCAGATAATATCGCGAGGCATCACAAAACCGGACAGCGTGCTTTGCAGCGCACCACTGCTGTCGTAATGTTTTAGGTCTTGAGTGCCTGAATAAGCGACAAAAACGCCGCCTGTTGAATCGCCAGCCAGATCGGCCGGCTGCGTTGTTGTCAGCGCCGCAGCCAGCGTCGCCGCGCCGGTATCACGATCCACAGCATAAACTTGATAACCACCGCTGTAGAGCGTTGCCAGCAATCTGCCATCGGTGCCAACGCCGAGGTTGTAAATGTTTCCGCTAACCGATAAGTTCAACGGCGACTCCGTGCCATCGCTTTCAATCCGCGCCAATGACCAATCGCTAAAGCGAACTGTAATGTACCCATTGAAGTCAGTGACCATTGTATAGGGGTATTTGCTAAGCGTCGCCAGTGTGCTGACCGTGCCGCCGTTGTCGAGCTTGACGATTTGTTTGCCGTTGTAATCGAGCACCAGAACATTGCCGGAAGCATCAACACCGACACCGTAGGGGTAAAACGCAACGCTCCCCAGCAGGGTTCTGCTGCCATCTTGAGCAATCCGGTAAACATCGCGCGAATTGGTGGCTACAATCAGGCCGCCGTTGACCGGATCGGGAGCGATGCAGTTCGCCGTAAAGCCGCTGGTCAGTTTGCGCGGCACGCCGTTTTCGATCACGGTGATGAAATTGTTGTTGGCGACATACACTTCGCCATTGACGCCGATACGCACCTGCGACGGGTTGTACAGCATCGAATCGATGTCGCCCTGCGGGTTTCCGCTGTCGTCAAACCAACGGATGCGATGGGCGCTGCTTTCGGTCACATAGACATCGCCGCTATCGCCGATGGCTACGCCATAAGGACCTGAGAGGCCGGACGCGAACGTGCTCTTGACGCCGTTTGATACACGGGTCACCGTGCCGCTGCTGTAGTTAGCGATCAGGGCGTCGCCTGCCGCGTCGAGCGCAAGGCCGTACGGCGAAGACAGCCCGGTGGCGACAACCGTCACTTCATCCTGCGGGTTTTTCATCCGCAGGGTGCCATCGGTATTGGCGATCCACAGGTTGCCCGCCGCGTCGTATTTCATTCCCTGCGGGCCTTTGGCGATTCCTTTGGCAAAGACTTCCACCGTACCGTTCGGCAATACTTTGAGGATAGTATCGTCGCCCTGATTCGAAACAAACAGGTTGCCGCTGCCATCGAACTTGAGGTCCATCGGCTGGTTGAAGCCCGAAGCGTAAACGCTGGTATCCCCTTGCGGTGTGACCTTGACGATGGTTCCATCGCCGCTATTGGCAACGTAGAAGTTACCGGCGGCATCACGGGTGATTCCCTGCGGGCGGTTCAGCCCGCTGACAAAGGTTGTGATGCTGCCATCGGCGGCTACTTTGCTCAGCGTGTTGTCGCCCCAGTTGGTCACGACGTAATGACCGGCATCGTCCTTGACCAACGACACCGGATTCGACAGGCCGTTGCGCCACAGCACGGTTTCGGCACCGTTAACGTCGCGCCGGATGAGGCGGTTCTCGGCAATACCGGATACGGCGATCGTGCCTGTGATCAACAAACTACCATCGGCGGCGATGTCGATGCCGTTGGCCATGCTCAGTGTCGTCAGAGCATACTCGCTGACAACACCGGCCGAGGTAACTCCGTAAAGCCTGCCGTAATAGCCGACAATCCAGAATTTGCCTTCACCGTCACGCGCCAGATCATTTGCGTAAGCAGCTGCAGGAATTGTTGCAATGACGCTCATCGTACCGTCAACGGCAATTTTGATCAATTTTCCATCAATGTGATAATTAATTGTATAGAGATTGCCCTCATCGTCGGTAATCAGACCACGGGAATTGTTCAACGGCGCACCGTTGACAAACGGGCTGACGCCCGTTCGCGGCGCGGTCGAGATCTGCGTATCAGGATTGTCCAGCACGATACGCAGGTCGAGCGATCCGGGAGGTATCGGCTGATTGCCGACGTTGGTCAGATCGACAGTGATCTGAATCGGCAATTGGGTGTCGATTTGCGCCAACGGCGGATTGGGCGATACACCACCGCCCAGTATCGGCATCGCCTCGACGGTAAACGTGGTGTCGCGCTCGGCCAGCACGCGACCGTTCGCGTCGGCGACCAGCACATGCGCGGTGTAGTTTCCGGCGGATTGCCGGAACAGGATTTCTTCAAGCTCGACTTCCTGCAAGGTTCCGCTTGGGAAGATCAACGGCAGGTTCGGCGGGTTTTGTCCTGCCCCTCTGGCGTTGGCCTTCATTTCAAACACGAGGTTGTGCTGTTCGTCGAACACCTGGGCGCTGACCAGCAACGCCGCCGACGAGGGCGACGCATTGAGAATACCGACCATGATGATCACTTCGTCGTTCGGTTTGTACGACGTTTTTTCCTGGGTGAGCGATTCGATGGTGATGCCGGACGGAGCGGGTTGCGCCAGTTGAATATCCAGCGCAGCATTCCCGGGCTGGGTCAGATGAACTTGCAGGGTTTGCGACAAATAGCCTGAGGCGCTGATCAGCAAGGTGAAGTCGATCCCACCAATGTTGCTGAGGGTGTAACGGCCATCGTTATCGGAAATGGCTTCGGCCATTTGCCCTTGTACGGCAATCAGCGCATCAGGAATCGGATCGCCGCTGGCGGCGTCGGTAACGGTACCGCTCAAGGTGCTGCTGACCGGCAAAGGCTGCAACTTGATATCGCCGACGTTGTTGACGCCGCCCACCAATGTACCGCCCAACACGGCGGTTTGATAACCATTGGCGGCCAACGTCAAGCGAATCGGCCCGACGGTCAGGTTGTCGAACTGGAACGTTCCGGCCGCCGCAGTGGTTTGCGGCGGTACTTGAGTGCCGCCGTCAAGGGTGACGGTGACACCGGACAACGGTTGATTGGTGGCGTTAACCGCTCTGCCGCGCAACGAAGTGGCCGGCGGCGTTTGGGCGTTGGTGTACATGGTCGGCGAGAATATGTAATTCTTGCCCGCTTCAAAGTTCACATTGGCGATTGCCGTCCGGTAATTGTTGAGGCTGGCGGTGACCGTTGCCGGGCCGACATCGATGCCGGTGATGAGGTAGGCGCCGCTGCTGTTGGTGATCGCCGAGAAAAAGCCGGTGGCGACAACCACGTTTGCAAGCGCGGTACCGCTGCTGTTTCTGACGACGCCGGAAAGGCTGGCAGTCAACGGCGCGGCAGTTAACCGTATCGTGCCGAGGTTGAGAATTTGTCCGGCGGTAACGGTGATCTCGCTCTCGATGCTTTGATAACCGAGCGCGACAACGCGCAGGGTGTAGTTTCCTTCGGGAATGCCAGACAGCGCAAACGTACCGTTGCTGGCGCTATCGGCGCTCGATTGGGAACGCTCTTTGAGGGAAACGTTGGCGCCGACGATCGCGCTGCCGGTATCGTAGTCAACGACTCTGCCCTGAACATCGCCCGTGGTCGGCGCGGTCGGGGATCGGGTTGCGCCCCACAACGCCCGCAACGCCAGCGCGGTCAGGTAGGGGTCGTTGTCCCAACTGCCGTTGGTGAGTTGCGCTGCGATGAGGGCATCGACGATGGGTTGAAGGACGGCGGTTTGCGCTGTTTGCGTTGACAGTGCCAGTAATGCGCAGGCGTTATCGAAGGTGTTTCCGAAGTGGAAGCTGGCGTTGCGTTTTGACAAAAGCCAGTTTTGGCTGGTTGTGGAAATCGTGCCTGTTTGAAAACGCGATGACCAGGCGCTTGCGGCCTGCCCCGCCAGCGCGGTGGTGTACACGGCGCCGGTATTGTCAATGCTCCAGCCGCCATCGGTCTGCCTGCTTTGCTGCAAGAAGCCCAGCGCTGTGCTGGCGGCGCTGCTGTCGTAAGACGCGCTTTGGCTCAGCGCCATCAGAAACCATGCGGTGTCCAGTGCGTTGCTGCCAAACCCTGCGGTCGCGCCGAAACCGTTGTCGCTGTTGCGCTGCGCCATTATCGCAGCGATGGCCGCTGCGTCACTGGTTTGCGTTTGTTGGCGCGCGATGGCTTGCCTCGCCAGCGGTTCGACGAGGTTGGTATCGACGGCGTTGTCGATTTGCGTGGCAAGCGCGGAAAGTGTCGATGGGGAAAGGGCGATGCCGAGGGTTTGCAGGGTATTCAGAACTTCCGAGCGAACTTGCAGCGGCTGGGCAATCGAGGCGTTCTCGTTGGTAACGGTACCGTTGCTCTGGATTTGCGCTTGCAACCAGATGGCGCCTAGAGCGATTTCGGGAGGCTCAGTTTGCGTCCATCCGTTGAATGAAAGCAGCGCCAACACCGCGCTGATGAACAGTTTGCCGACTCGACACATGTCAAACCCCTTGTAAAAACGGAACCGAATTTCCGTTTGAGGGTTGGCACGTTCTTCCTCTTACTCCCCAATCCCCAAACGGTTACCTGAGAACAGACGCAAAAACAGAGACGAAAACAGAGACGCAAAAACAGCTACATCCATCACGAATAAAGGCGCGGGTCATGTTTTCCGCGCAGTGATAAGGCATGGATCATATGCCCGTTAGTAACGCCACGCAACAACTTTTTCATTGTGGGTATTTCTACGGCAAGACGCTTTCTGAGAAGCCATGAAAAATCATTGGGTTATGGGGGTTGTCGGGAAAAAGCGACCGGGTGGTTTATGAATGCTCATGGCGTTTTCGGTTCAAGCGCATACAATTCACCCTCCCGCGAGGGGAGATAAGAAACAAACCCCCGCCCGCCTTCGGCGGGCACCCCCTTTTCAAAAGGGGGCTTTCTTTTTTCGCGGCTTTGCGTGAAATGGTTTTTATGGATTCTGCGACTCCGCTTCGCTCCGCGCAGAATGACGAATTCGAGGAGCGCGGGCGTCTCGCCCACAAGAAGCTCCCTCCCTTTCAAGGAGAAGACGTTTGTCGGACGGTTTTGAGGCACGTTTGCTGTAATGGCCGGACATCCTCTATATAATAAGGCGGATCATAAAAACCACCACTGCCCGCACATGCTCCCCACCATCGCCCTTGTCGGCCGACCCAATGTCGGCAAATCGACTTTGTTCAACCGCCTGACCCGCTCGCGGGCGGCGCTGGTGGCTGATTTCCCCGGTTTGACGCGCGACCGCCATTACGGTCAGGCGCATTGGGGCGGGCGGGCGTTTCTGGTGATCGATACCGGCGGCTTCGAGCCGGTCGTCAAGGACGGCATTTTGCGCGAAATGGCGCGGCAGACCGAGCAGGCGATCGCCGAAGCCGATCTGGTGGTTTTTCTTGTCGATGCCCGCGAGGGCGTCGCGGCGCAGGATCACATCATTGCCGACAAGTTGCGCCGCAGCGGTCGTCCGGTGTTGCTGGCGGTCAACAAGGCCGAGGGGCTTCAGCGCGAACGCGCCGCCAGTGATTTTCACGAGTTGGCGCTGGGCGAGCCTTATCCGATTTCGTCGGCGCATGGCGACCGCGTCCGTGAGTTGATCGACGAGGCGCTCGATCTCATCGGTGTGCCCTACCCCGACGATGCGGAAAGCGAGGACGACGAGGCTTGGGACGAAGCGCCGCCTTCATCGCCCGCCGCTACGGAAGCAGACGAAGCAGCCTGCGCGGATCTTGAAAAGTCTCCCGTCAAGCCGATCAAGGTGGCCATTGTCGGTCGCCCGAATGTCGGAAAGTCCACGTTGATCAACGCGCTGCTCGGCGAGGAGCGGGTGATCGCCTTCGATCAGCCGGGCACGACGCGCGATTCGATTTATCTCGATTTCAACTATCAGGGGCAGCCGTACATGCTGATCGACACCGCCGGCGTGCGCCGCCGTGGCAAGGTTACTGAGACGGTCGAGAAGTTTTCGGTGATCAAAACCTTGCAGGCCATCGAGGACGCCAATGTGGTGATTCTACTGCTCGATGCGCAGCAAAATGTCTCCGAGCAGGACGCCCATATCGCCTCGTACATTCTGGAAGCCGGACGGGCGCTGGTGGTCGGCATCAACAAGTGGGACGGGCTGACGGCCGACCAGCGCGAAACGGTCAAGCGCGATTTCGACCGCAAGCTCGGTTTTCTGAGCTTTGCGCGGCATCTGCATCTGTCGGCGCTCAACGCGCAGGGAATGCCCGCGCTGATGAAGGCGGTTCGCGCCGCCTACGACGCGGCGACGCGCAAGTTGCCGACGCCGCGGCTGACCCGCTTGCTGCAACAGGCGGTCGAGCGCCAGCAACCGCCGCGCGCCGGTGGCGGACGCCCCAAGCTCCGCTACGCGCATCAGGGCGGCTCCAATCCGCCGATCATCGTGATCCACGGCTCGGCGCTGGACAGCATCCCGCAAAATTACGTCCGTTATCTGGAACACTTCTTCTCCGAAGCGTTCCAGCTTGAGGGGACGCCGCTCAGGATACAGTTCAAGACGGGGAAAAACCCTTACGCCGTATCGAAGCGATAGAGCGTTTCGATACAGCCCCCATCCCAGCCTTCCCCCGCAAGCGGGGGAAGGGGTTTCGTCCCTTTCGCCGCCTGCGGAAGAAATGGCTCCGTTCCCTCCCCCGCTTGCGGGGGAGGGGTGGGGTGGAATCGTTAACGGTGCAGGAAAGTAAACGACAAAGCCAAAACAACGCTAAAAAATCGCACACAACCCGCCCGAACTTGCTATGATCGCGTTTACGCCTCGTCGTCAGGATGGCTCTTTGGGTTGTTTTGACGCTGGAGACGCGTGGGTTCGGTATCTCCGGTTGTACCGGTTTATTTTTTTGCGGGAGTTTTTTTATGAGCAATAAAGGGCAAATGCTACAAGACCCGTTCCTCAACGCATTGCGCAAGGAACACGTGCAGGTTTCGATTTATCTGGTCAACGGTATCAAGTTGCAAGGGCAAATCGAGTCATTCGATCAATACGTGGTGTTGCTGAAGAATACCGTCACTCAAATGGTGTACAAACACGCCATTTCGACGGTCGTTCCGGCTCGTGCCATAAGCATGCTGCACAGCGCTCCCGCCACTGCGCAGGAAACGCCTGACGACGAAGAAGAAATGTAACCTGTTCCGGGGCGGCAGTATCGCAAGCCGCATCATGCCGCCCCGAAAAATTCAGTCCTATTTTTACCCTTCCCTTCTCTTTCGCTGTTGCGGCTTCGTCCCAACGGGTTGCCTTAGGTTTCCTGCGCACTGTTCTCTATGTTTGACCGTCCTGCTTCCGGTACCCGCGCGCTGTTGGTTCGTCTCGATTTCGGTGAGGGGCAAACCGCGTTGCGCCTCGAAGAACTGAAAGAGTTGGCTCTTTCGGCGGGCGCGGCGGTGCTCGGCACGGTTTCGGGGCGTCGCGCCAAACCGGATCCGGCGTTTTTTGCCGGTCGCGGCAAAGTCGATGAAATCGCCGAACAATGCCGTCTCACCGGCGCCGATCTGGTTCTTTTCGACCACCCGCTGACCGGCGTCCAGCAGCGCAATCTCGAGCAGGCGCTGAAATGTCGCGTTCTCGATCGTGTCGGTCTGATTCTCGACATTTTCGCGCAACGCGCGCGCAGCGCCGAAGGCAAGCTGCAAGTCGAACTGGCGCAACTGAAGCATTTGTCAACCCGCTTGGTCGGCGGCTGGACTCACCTCGAACGGCAAAAAGGCGGCATCGGCCTGCGCGGCGGGCCGGGCGAAACGCAGCTCGAAGTTGACCGCCGGTTGATCACGCAACGCATCAAGCGGCTGAACGCCCAACTCGCCAAACTCACCCGCACCCGACAGACGCAAAGTCGCACCCGCGCCCGCGCACGGGTGCGAACCCTGGCGCTGGTCGGCTATACCAATGCCGGTAAATCCACCCTCTTCAATCAGTTGACGCGCGAGCAACTGCATGCCGCCGATCAGTTGTTCGCCACGCTGGACACCACCCTGCGCCGTCTGCCGATCCCGGGGGCGCAAACGATCGTGTTGTCCGATACGGTCGGCTTCATCCGCGATCTGCCGCATGATCTTGTCGTTGCTTTCCGCGCCACGCTGTCGGAAGCGGCGGAGGCCGATTTGCTCCTGCATGTGATCGACGCCTCAAACCCGCAGCGCGACGAGCAGATCGACGCGGTCAATCAGGTGCTCGACGAGATCGGCGCCGGCGAACGCCCGCAGCTTCGTATCCTCAACAAAATCGACCGCGCGGCGCTGGCGCCCGGAATCGAACGCGACGGCTATGGTAGAATCCAGACGGTTCGCCTGAGCGCATTGACCGGAGAAGGATGTTCCGATTTGCGGCTCGCGCTGGCGGAGATTTTTCCGTCGGCAGAATTTTCCGACAGGGGATCGGAACCATTCCGCGAAGAAACCGAGGTGCTGTCTGTGTCGCCGGGTTCTTCTAACTGAGTTTTTTCATTCTTTTCGATACTTATGTCTTTCAACGATCCACAATGGGGAAAAAGAGACGACGACCGTCGTCCATCGCCGAATCAGGACGGCCCGCCCGATCTTGACGCGATTTGGCAGAACGTCAACAAGCGCCTGAACGAAATGTTCGGCAACAAGGAAAGTGGCAACCGCAAGCCGCCGTCCGGCGACCGCCCGCCGCAAATGCCTTTCCCGCTGCCCGGCGGCAGCGGCGTGTGGCTGGCGGTTCTTGTCGCGGCCTTGTGGCTGGCGAGCGGCTTCTACATTGTCAAAGAAGACAGCCGTGGCGTCGTCACCCGTTTCGGCAAACACATCGAGACGCGCCAACCCGGCTTGCAATGGCATTTGCCGTTCCCGATCGAGCGCGCCGAAGTCGTGCCGTTCACGAAGATGCATGAAATCACCATCGGTTACCGTGGCGATGTTTCAAACCGCGTTGACCGCGAAGCGACGATGTTGACCGACGATGAAAACATCGTCGATATTTTGTTCAGCGTTCAGTGGAACTTGCACAGCGCCGAAGATTTCGTTTTCAGGAACCGCGATCCGGAACAGATTATCAAATTCGTCGCCGAAACCGCGATCCGCGAAGTCGTCGGAAAGAGCAAGATGGACGAGGTGCTCTACCTTGATCAGGCACGGATCACATCGGAAACCCGAACGCTGATGCAGCAAATGCTCGACAGCTACGCGACAGGCGTGACGGTTCAGCAAGTGGCCTTGCAAAGCAGGCAACCGCCGGATCCTGTGCAAGCGGCGTTTGCCGACGCCGTCAGAGCCGGTCAGGACAAAGAGCGGATGGAAAACGAAGGCCGAGCTTACGCCAACAACGTCGTGCCGCGCGCTCAGGGTGTCGCCTCGCGCTTGCGTGAAGAAGCCGCCGGCTACGCGGTGGAAGTCGCGCAGCGCGCCGAAGGTGACGCGCAGCGTTTCACCCAACAGCTCGCCGAATACAGAAAAGCGCCGGAAGTGACCCGCACGCGTTTGTACCTCGACACGATGCAGGCGGTGATGACGAGCACCAGCAAAATCGTGATCGATCAGCAAAACAGCAACAACCTGCTTTACATGCCGCTGGATCAACTGCTGCAACAATCGGCAGCGGCCTTGCCGACCTTGTCCTCGACGGCTGGTCGCTCTGTCGCGCCGCCTGCCGACGACAAAAGTGTCCCCGTAACCCCTTCCGAAGCAACCGGTCGCAATAACCGCGATCTGTTGCGCAACCGCTAATCCGGAGAGCCGCCATGAAATTTCTTTCGACTTTCCTTGCCATTCTCGTCGCCCTCTTTCTGGTCTTTTCGCAGGTCGTCTATACCGTCGATCAGCGCCAGTACGCGATCAAATTCCAGTTCGGCGAAATCGTCAGCACCCAGGTCAACCCCGGTATTGCGTTCAAATGGCCGTTGATCCAGAACGTTAGTTTCTACGACAAACGCAACATGACGATGACCAGTGTCAACAGCGACAACATCATGACTTCGGAGAAAAAGCCGCTGCTGATCGACTTCGTCGTTCTGTGGCGTATCACCGATGTCGGTCAATACTACCGTAGCGTCGCCGGCGACGAAGAGAGCGCGAAACAGCGTCTTGAGCGCACCGTGCGCGGCCATCTGGTGAACGAAATCAACCTGCGCAAGATTCATGATGTGATCTCCTCGGAGCGGGACAAGATCACCGCCGCGACGCGATTGAACGCCAACGAATTTGCCAAACAGCTCGGTATCGAAATCGTCGATGTGCGTTTGCGGCGCGTCGATTTTCCAACCGATGTCACCACCTCCGTTTATGACCGGATGCGGGCGGAACGTCTGCAAGCTGCCAATAAATCGCGTGCGGATGGCGCCGCTGAGAAGGAAAGAATTCAGGCGGAAGCGGATCGGGCGCGTCAGGTCATCGTTGCCGAAGCCTACAAGGAAGCGCAGACGATCAAGGGTAAGGGCGACGCTGAAGCGACGGCCATTTATGCCAAAGCCTATAACGCCGACGCCGAGTTCTACAATTTCTACCGCAGTCTGGAAGCCTACAAGGAGACCTTCCAGGGCAGGAACGATGCTCTCGTCCTCGATCCCTCTTCGGATTTCTTCCGTTATTTCAAACGTTATAGAAACGGCAAGCCCTGATCGCGGCTAACCGCGGTCTTCGGAAACCATGAAAACGTTGGCGCTGGCGATTGCGTTGCTGTGCATTCTGGAAGGGCTGCTGCCCTTCCTCGCCCCCGCGCAATGGCGCGAGATTTTTCGCAAGATCATTGCTTTCTCGGACGGCCAGTTGCGTTTTATCGGGCTGATCTCGATTGTCGCCGGCGTACTGTTGTGGGTGATGTTTCAATGACGGCAGTCTTGGTTTCGCTTAAAAATTTACGCACTCCACTATAATATTCACCGTAATTCTGGCTTTCAAAGAAAGGCATGAGTCGTCATGGGAAAGAATGTAGTCGTTATCGGTACGCAATGGGGCGATGAAGGCAAAGGCAAGATCGTCGATTGGTTGAGCGAACGCGCTCAGGGCGTCGTCCGCTTTCAGGGCGGACACAATGCCGGTCATACGCTGGTGATCGGTCAGAAAAAAACCATTCTGCGCCTCATCCCTTCCGGCGTGTTGCATCCGGGCGTCGCCGTGTATATCGGCAACGGCGTCGTGCTGTCGCCGCAGGCGTTGTTGCAGGAGATCGGCGAACTGGAAACCGCCGGTTTGCAACTGCGCGACCGATTGAAAATTTCACCGGCCTGCCCGCTGGTGCTGCCCTACCATGTGGCGATCGACCAGGCGCGCGAATCGGCGATGGGCGATGGCAAAATCGGGACGACCGGTCGCGGCATCGGCCCCGCCTACGAGGACAAAATCGCCCGCCGCGCCATACGGGTTCAGGATTTGTGCTGCCCCGACCTTTTTGCCGCCAAGCTCGAAAAACTCGCCGAGTATCACAACTTCCTGCTCACCCAGTACTACAAACGTGAGCCGCTGCCTTTTGCGCAAGTGCGCGATGAAATGTTGGCGCTGGCGCCACAAATCACGCCGATGGTGGCCGATGTCGCTTCGTTGCTGTACGAAGCGCGGCAGAGAGGCGATTCGCTGCTCTTCGAAGGCGCGCAAGGCGCGATGCTTGATATCGACCACGGCACTTATCCGTTCGTGACCAGCTCCAACTGCCTGGCCGGTAACGCTTTCGCCGGCAGCGGTCTTGGCCCGGGATCGGTCGATTACATCCTCGGCATCGTCAAAGCCTACACCACCCGCGTCGGCACCGGTCCTTTCCCGACCGAACTGACCGATTCCATCGGCGCCGGGCTTGCCAAACGCGGCAACGAATTCGGTTCCGTCACCGGCAGGCCGCGCCGCTGCGGCTGGCTCGACATCGCGCAACTGAAACGTTCGCTGCAACTGAGCGGCGTCACCGGCTTGTGCATCACCAAACTCGACGTGCTCGACGGAATGGACGAAGTGTGCATCAGCACCGGCTACACCATCAACGGCAAACCGGTTAATCTGATTCCGACCGGCGCCGACGCCGTTGCGCAATGCGTGCCGGTGTACGAACGTTTCCCCGGCTGGACGGAGAGCACCGTCGGCATCAAAACCTTCGATGCGCTGCCCGCCAATGCACGCGCTTACCTGAAGCGAATCGAAGCGCTGACCGGCGTACCGATCGCGATGGTCTCCACCGGGCCGGAACGCAACGAGACCATTCTGGTGCATCATCCATTCGAGAACTAAGATAGGTTGGGGTGAGTCTGCGAACCCCAACGGGTCTATAACTAAGATAGGTTGGGGTGAGCCTGCGAACCCCAACGGGTCTATCTCACGCGAAGCCACGAAATGCCGGAAAAACTCAACATCAGTTGGCCGCAGTACCACACCATGATTGAGCAACTCGCGCTGAAAGTGCACGAGTCGGGCTGGTCTTTCGATCAAATCGTTTGCGTTGCGCGCGGCGGCATGCGCATCGGCGATGTCTTGTCGCGCATCTACGAACGGCCGCTGGCGATTCTCGCCACACATTCCTATACCGCAGACGACGGCACTGTGCGCGGCGAACTGGTCGTCGCCGAACACATGTCGATGACTTCGCCGCGCCTCGGCGAACGTATCCTGCTCGTCGATGATATGGTCGATTCCGGGGTCACACTGAAAAAAGTCGTCGAAACGCTACCGCAGCGCTACCCCAACATCAAAGAAATCAAAACCGCCGTGCTGTGGTGGAAAGCCTGCTCCATCTTCAAACCCGATTACTGGATCGACTACCTGCCCGACAGCCCGTGGATTTACCAGCCTTTTGAAATCTACGATCAGATGCGGATCGACGACATCCGCAACCGTTAAGCTATACAGGCGACGATACCGATTTTACAGAACGGCCAAAGACCGGAACACCCGCAAGCGATGCCGCCTTCGCCAGACCGGCATCGAGCGTTGCCAGCGGAGTGTTCATACGCAAGGCGAGTTCCAGATAGGCCGCATCGTACACCGACAACTTGTATCGACGAGCGAGATTCAGCGTATCGCCGAGCGCACGTCCGGCTGTCGCCGGATCAGTCACGATGTTGAGCCGCTCCAGAAGAGCAATGAATCGCTGCGAGTCGGCTTCGGTCACCATTTTCCTGGCTTCGAGTTTGGTGACGACGTTACCCACTTCCAGCGGCCAAAGCGAAGGCACCAGAGCCTGCGACGCTTTCAGCGTTTCCAAAACTGCACCTGCATACTTTGTCCCTGCCGGGTGGGTATCGGGCGCCAACCAAAGCAACGCCACGGAAGCATCCAGAACGAAACTCACGCCCGCCCCTCGTTGATGAGTGCCTTGATATCGATACCGCTCACCGGCTTGCGGGTTTGCATGAACGCCAGCATTTCATCGGCAGCCGCCGCAGCGTCCGAGTGCTTGCTTTCTTCCGCCGGCACCAGATCGGCGATGGCTTCACCCCGCAGGGTGATGGTATAGCGGTTGCCGGCACGAACGCCGCGCAGTAACTCCGGCAGCCTCGTCTTGGCTTCATACGATCCGACTTCGATATTCATGAGGTAGTTCTCCTGCAAGGCGACTAGACCAGTATATAGACCGGTCGCAACTCAGTCAAGCAAAATACCGCCATCGGGAAAGGTTAGCTGTTTTCTTATTCTGCGTCCTGCGCCTTCGCGCAGACGGGGTATCTGGCTCCTGATTTCTGGTTTCTGACTTCTGACCTCTGATCCCTGACCTCTGATTCCTGACCATCACCCTGCAGGAATCAGAAAGCCGTAACGCTTCAGGATCGTTTTGGTTCTATCGCTCAGCATGTATCGGTAAAACCGGCGCGCAGTATCGCCGGCATTTTTGAGCAGCACCATCCGCTCGCGCAGCGGAGCGCACAGCGTGTCCGATACCAACGAACATTTTCCGCCACGCGCCACCATCAGTTGACCGGCCTGCGAATAGGCGACGAGCGCCCCCTGTACCGCGCCGCTGATGGCAATTTGCGCCGTGTGCGTTACATCGCTGCCGATCGCCAACAACGGTTGTATTTCTTCCCACACCAATTTACGGCGCAACGCTTCTTCCGCCAGACGACCATAGGAATCGGCTACGGGATCGGCGATGGCAAAACGCTGCAAGCGACCGTCGCGCAACGCCGAGCGTATGTCCCCCAGGAAATTATCGGCTTTCAACGGCGATTCGGAAGGAACATAAAACGCCAGTCGGCCTATTGCATATACGTCACCGCGCCCTTCGGTTCTGTCAGCATCGACCAACTGCGTGACGAGTGCCTCATCGGACGACAAAAACATCTCGAACGGCGCCCCTGCCAGAATTTGTGAATAAAAATAACGCGCCGTACCCAGGGCGATCCGCGGCTTCATCCCTGTCTCGGCTTCAAAACCGCCGACGATTTCCGCCAGCAATGGTTGCAAATCCGAAGAAGCGGCAATCGTCGGTGGCTCGGGTTTCCTCTCCTCGTTTGCGGGCGCTCTCCTGCTTTGCGCCCTGGCAACACCCCAGGACGCGGCAGTCATCCAGACCCCGCCCGCCGTCAGCATTTTCAGGATTGTGCGCCGCCGTTCAAACATGGCATCTTTCGTGCTCGTTAAAAGACAGAACTCGTTGTAGCATAAACCATTGAAAAAATGTCAATAAAGCGATAAATGGCGCCATCGCGCCGCCGAGCATACAACAACGCCCTGCAAGCGATAATCCTAAAAACCTCAGTTGACCGCTTGTGAACTTATGAAAAACTGCATGGTAGCTTGTTTTGGAGCCTTTTTCACCATTCACCCTTTGGGTAAGTGCGCTACGCGCTCTCCAGCACTACGTCCGCCGCGCCATGCTGCGTTGCTCCTCCTCGCGGGGTGGCAGCCCGCGTCGTCTCGCGCCTTGCCTGGCACAGCGGGCGCAGCACTGGCGAGCACGCCCAACTGAGGTTTTTAGGATAATTTAACCCAAAAACCTTCGTTGGACACGCTCACCAATGCTGGAGAGCGCGTGGCATACTCTCCCAATGGATGAATGAGTGGTGAAAAAGGCTTCAAAGCAAGCTACCATATGGTTTCCCATCGTTTATAAGCGATCAACTGAGGTTTTCAGGTTTAATTTTTTCGATAGGTTTGTCATGAAGCCATTTCCACCTTTTGTCGCCGCTTTCATTGCCGCGCTGGCGATGCTGTTAACAGCCTGTACTCCGGCCACCACTGAAAAAGAACCCGCCCCTGCGCCTTCGCCAGCCGACAGTGTAACCAGTGCCGCGCCCGCTCCAGTAACGTTGCCATTCCGGCAGACCGTGTGGGGATGGCAATATACCCAACTGAGTACCCAACTGAGTACCCAACTGAGTACCCAACTGAGTACCCAACTGAGTACCCAACTGAGTACCCAACCAAGTCTCCAGCAAAGCGACGCGCAACTCGCACCCGCAGCTCCGGCGCACTACACGCTGACCTTTCAGGAGGAAAACCGTCTGGCGATCCGTGCCGACTGCAACCGCGGCGGCACGGTTTACCGTATTCAGGACGACCTCCTGACTTTCGAGCCGATCGCCATGACCAAAGTGCTCTGCCCCGCCGATTCCCTCGACCGCAATTTCCTCGACGGCCTGCGCACGGTCGAACGTTACCGGATCGACGACAAAACGCTGACGCTGCAATTGCGCTCCGGTGGTGAAATGGTGTTCGCGCCGGTTCAGCCGTAGTTTTGAACCCGGGAAAGTTTTTGACCACGAAAGACACGAAAAAATTTGATCGAAAGTCTTTCACGCGAAGGCGCGAAGCCGCAAAGAAGGAAAGCCCCCTTTTCAAAGGGGGTGTCGGCAAAGCCGACGGGGGTTTGCAACGTCACCGTAGCATGAATTCTGCGCCCTGCGACTTCGCGCAGGATGACGTTTTTTTCTTTACGTTCTTTGCGGTAAGTTTTTTTGAGTTTAAAGGGAGTCGTTTTTCCTAATGTCATCCGATCAACCTATCACCCCCGGTTCTCTGGCGGCCTGGAAAATCGCCATACGGCCTCACACGCTCTGGCTCGCCGCCGTGCCGGTCGCGGTTGCCGCCGCGCTGGTGTTCGCCTTCCAGCACACCCTGCACTGGCCGACGCTGGTTCTGGCGCTACTGTGCGCGATCATGCTCCAAGTCATCACCAACCTCCAGAACGACGTTGGCTACACCGACCGAGGCGCTGAAACCGGCGCGCGCGTCGGCTTCCCGCGCGCCACCCAAAACGGCTGGCTGACCGCCCGCCAGATCCGCGCCGCGCTGATGATCTGCGTCGGCATCACCGTACTGCTGGGTTTGCCGCTGGTCATCTGGCACGGCTGGATCATTCTGGCGCTGGGCGTCCTGTCGATCATCGCCGCGATCCTCTACATGGCGGGATTTCGTCCCATCGCGTTCACCCCCTGGGGAGAAATCGCCGTTTTCGTGTTCTTCGGAATGGTCGCCGTCAACGGCACCGTCTATCTGCTGACGCACAGCCTGCCCTGGTACGTCTGGCCGGTCGCCTGCGCCATCGGCCTGCTGGCGGCAGCCGTGCTGCTGGTCAACAACTACCGCGACATTGAACACGACAAAAATACCGGCCGCCGGACATTGCCGGTCGCGCTGGGACTGTCCGGCGCGCGGTTTTGCTACGCAGCGATGATCTTTCTCCCGTTCATCCTGCTCGGCACCCTCACCGCCTTCTCGCCCTGGTTCCTGCTGCCGATGCTGGCGCTGCCGTTTGCCTGGCGCACCTGGCAGGCATTCAACACCACCGCTCCCGGCCTGGCGTTCAACGACGTTCTATTGCGCACCGTCCGGCTCGAAGCACTGTATGGCGGGCTGTTTGTGGTGGCGGGTGTACTTGCCGGAACAGTGATAATTTAGTTTAAATACACTCGCCAACAAATTGACTTTACAAGAGAATCTCAGCAACGCGCTATCCGCGCGCCACCACACCAACACCCGCGCTGCGCGCTGCCTCCGCAAGCGCCACGTCTTGCGTGGCGATGGGTAATTGCATGCGCAAAGCCAGTTCGAGGTAAGCGGCATCGTAGCTCGTCAGATCGTAGCGCAGCGCCAGTGCCAGTAGCAGACCGGGCTCGGAAGAATAGGAATGGATTTCGATAGGCAACAGAGAAAACTGCGCCAGCAATTCCTGTGCCTGACTGGCGATCATAACCTGACGCTTGCAGGCGGTGCGCAACACATTGACGATCTCCAGCCGCAGCAACAGCGGCGCAACCGCGCGCTCCTGTTCCAACCGTCTGGCGATAGCAGCGCTGTAGTCCGTGGCCTGATTCTCCAGAATCCAGCCGCAAACCACCGAGTTATCGAGAACGAAAGCCATCTCAATCCAGCCCCTCGCGCGCAATGGCTTTCAAATCGCCCTCCAACCGCATTCCGCACGACAGCGAACGCAGGCGTTTGAAAACTTCAGCAACCTCGGCTCGCCGGTTCAAGGCGGGTTCAGCCACAGGAACCAACCGCGCCATGGGCTTGCCGCGCTTGGTAATGGCGATGTCCTCACCACCTTCAACACGAAGAACCAGCTCCGACAAACGATTCTTTGCTTCAGCCAATGGAACGCTCAACATAGCTAGACCCCAAAAAAAACATCTAGCTTGATTTTAGGATGAATAGCCAAGTTTGTCCAGCCCATGACGATATTGTTCTCAAACCGGCAACTACAATGATCCTAGAAACCTCAGTTGACCGCTTGTAAACCTATGGAAAACCGCGTAGTAGCTTACTTTGGAGCCGTTCTCAGCGCTCACCCTCTGGGTGAGCGCACGTCCAACTGAGGTTTTTAGGATGATGGCGTTTGCCGGTTTGTGAGGCCAAAGCCGCAATCCATCCCATCATATCCAATCAAGCATTTCCCCGACCCTTGAGACCTGATTCCTGCCTCCCGTGTTGTAACAGCACACGCAAGCGCCGCCAATCATCGGCGGACATCATGTCCGGCAGCAGAAACAGTGTTCGTGATGGCGCTTTAAAGCGGCGCAAACGATGCGATGATGTCTCACTGCGCCAGACAAGGGTGAGGAAAGTGTCGCCGAGGCAGGTGCTGTCGAGTACTTGCGCCGGCAGCCCGTCTTCAGGAGCCGAAGCGTTCGCCGCCGTTTCGTTGGAAAAGCCAGTGGCAACACCCGCGGCAAAATAAAGACGCAGTTGCCGGTCGGCGCTCAAGGTCAACGCTTCGACACCACCGGGCAGCCCCTGCGGCATCAGCCGCCGCCATGCCCAGAACGCCCAGGCCACCAGCGCCAGATCGGCGACCAAAAGCACCCACCAGGGCCAGGGCAATGTCCATAACAGCAAGGCCGTCGCCGCTGTCGGCAGCGCAAACCACATTGCTGCTCGCCGTGAACGACGCAAGACGATAGGAAGGCGTGGCGTGTTTTTCATCGTCGATTCATTTTTTCAAAAACACTTTAACCGCAAAGAACGCATAGAGCGCAAAGAGAGCGCCGTCATTCTGCGCAGAGCGAAGCGAAGTCGCAGAATCCATAAAAACGCGGGCACTTGCACTCTCTATTTTTAGCAGATAGCGCTTTGCTTATCCGTCCTACGTCCTACACCCTCTCCCCCACCCCTCTCCCGCATGCGGGAGAGGGGAATACTCCTCTTCGCCGCTTCGCGTGAGACGCCTTTCGTGTCTTTCGTGTTTTTCGTGGTTAAGTTTTTTCTGGTTCCTAACGCGCCGCCGCTTTGGACAACGCCAGCCAGGTTTCGACGACGGTGTCGGGGTTCAGTGAAATGGTTTCGATGCCTTGTTCGACCAGCCATTGTGCGAAATCGGGATGGTCGGACGGCCCCTGTCCGCAGATGCCGACATAGCTGCCTTTGGCGCGACACGCCGAAATCGCCATGGTCAACATGGCTTTGACTGCGTCGTCGCGCTCGTCGAAGGTCGGCGCAATCGGCCCGCCGGAATCGCGATCGACGCCCAGTGTCAGTTGGGTCATGTCGTTCGAGCCGATCGAAAAGCCGTCGAAGTGATTGAGGAATTGCGACGCCAATACCGCGTTGGTCGGCAGTTCGCACATCATGATCAACCGCAATCCGTTCTTGCCGCGTTCCAATCCGTTTTTAGCCAGCAATTCGACGACCCGCTCCGCTTCTTTGAGGGTGCGCACGAACGGAATCATGATCTCGACGTTGGTCAATCCCATGTCGTCACGAACACGCCGCAATGCTTTGCACTCAAGCACAAAGCAGTCGTAAAACTCTTTTGAGATGTAACGCGAAGCGCCGCGGAATCCAAGCATCGGATTTTCTTCGTGCGGTTCGTAATGGTTGCCGCCCAGCAGGTTGAAGTATTCGTTCGACTTGAAGTCCGACATTCGGACGATGACTTTCTTCGGCGCAAACGCCGCCGCAATCGTCGCCACGCCTTCGGCGATTTTGCTGATGTAGAACTCGACTGGATTTTCGTAACCGGCGGTTCGATGGCGGATGTCGCGCTTCAATTCGTCCGGCAAGGTGTTGAATTCGAGCAGCGCGCGCGGATGAATGCCGACATTGCGATTGATGATGAATTCGAGACGCGCCAAACCGACGCCTTCGTTCGGCAAACGGCGGAATTCAAACGCCAATTCAGGATTGCCGACGTTGATCATGAGTTTGACCGGCGGTTCCGGCATTTTGTCGAGCGCCACTTCATGAATGGTGACATCGAGAAGTCCTTCGTAAATTTTCCCGGTGTCGCCTTCGGCGCACGAAACGGTAACCTCCATTCCTTCTTTCAAGATTTGCGTCGCGTCGCCACAACCGACGACCGCCGGAATCCCCAACTCACGCGCGATGATCGCCGCGTGACAGGTGCGACCGCCGCGATTGGTCACGATCGCCGCCGCCCGTTTCATCACCGGTTCCCAATCGGGGTCGGTCATGTCGGCCACCAGAACATCGCCCTTCTGGACGCGATCCATTTCGGTGACCGATTTCACCAGGCGCACGTGACCTTTCCCGATTTTCTGTCCGATGGCGCGGCCGGTGGTCAACACGGCGGCGTCGCCTTCAATCTGGTAACGGCGCAATTTATCGCCGCTCGCTTCGCGCGATTTCACCGTTTCCGGGCGCGCCTGCAAAATGTACAGTTTGCCGTCGATGCCGTCGCGTCCCCACTCGATGTCCATTGGCCGCTGGTAGTGCGCTTCGATCTTCATCGCAAAACGCGCCAGTTCTTCGATCTCGGCGTCGCTGATCGAATACCCCAAACGTTGTATTTCCGGCACTTCTATTGTCTTTGTCGAGCGCCCTGCCGCGTTGTCGTCGGTGAACACCATTTTCAGCGCTTTGCTGCCGGTGATTTTGCGCAGGATCGCAGGCCGGTTCGCTTCCAGATTCGGTTTGTAAACATAAAATTCGTCGGGATTGACGGTGCCCTGCACCACGGTTTCGCCCAAGCCATACGCCGAAGTGATGAACACCACTTGATCGAAACCCGACTCGGTGTCCATCGTGAACATCACGCCGGCCGCGCCCAGATCGCTGCGCACCATCCGCTGCACCCCCGCAGACAACGCCACTTCCTGATGCGCGAAACCCTGATGCACGCGATAAGCAATCGCGCGATCGTTGTACAACGATGCAAACACTTCCCGAATAGCGTCGAGAACCGCATCGATGCCGCGAATGTTCAGGAACGTTTCCTGTTGTCCGGCGAACGACGCATCCGGCAAATCTTCGGCGGTCGCCGACGAACGCACGGCGAACGATGCGTCCGGCTGGTCTTTGGAAAGCGCCGCATACGCCGCCCGGATGTCCTGCTCCAGTGCGGCGGGAAACGGCGCCGACGCGACCATCTCACGGATTTCCCGACCGACGCGCGCCAGTTTGATGACATCCTCGACATCGAGACCGGCCAGCTTCTGTTGAATGGCCGCAGTCAAATCGTTGGCTTCCAAAAACTCACGAAAAGCATCCGCCGTCGTCGCAAAACCGCCGGGCACCCGAATGCCGCTTTGCGTCAACTGACTGATCATTTCCCCAAGTGATGCGTTCTTGCCTCCGACTTTTTCGACATCGGTCATGCGCAACTGCTCGAAAGGAAGAACTCGCGTCATGGCTTTCATTGGGTGGCTCCAGGGGTCATTGCAGATAGAAATATTTTACTCGCAATCCGGGATCATGGATGGGGAATTGGGAACCCGATTTCACGCGGAGCCTTTAGCCGCGAGCGAAGCCGAAGAATCCATCCCTTTCCCAGCTCCCAGATAAAACTCGGGCGCGATATCACCGATATCACGCCCGAACAAAGCGCCTCGCGTCAGCGCGACGCGCTTCGAGGTACTTTCCCAAAAACAGCTAATTATTCTTCGTCAGCACCGGACTCGTCAGATTCGTAGTCCTTCCACTTGCTCTTGACAGTACGTCCCAGACTGCGATACAGATCGGGTTGCGCTGTTTTCAGATGCTTGATAATTTCGTAGTCAACACGTTTGATCTGGGTCAAATCGATTCTCTCAACATGAACCAAACGCAGCAGTTCACGAACCGGTTTCGGCATCGTCCGACCACTTTCATAACGCGAGCCTCCACTCTGCGTTACGCCGATTTGCGACCAGAAGCGCTCTTGGTTCAGTCCTCGACGTAACCGGATTTCGCGCGGGTTTAATACAAAGTCTGTTGTCTTCACAATAATGTCCTCTCCAAAAAAATAGGATGTTAATTAAAATGTTTTATAACCAACCGTTTACCCCGTCCTCATGAAATGATCTCCTCCCCTGTTGTATTTTGTATATAGGATGGCCATTTACGCGGTTGGCAAAAGCTCGAAAAGCAGACCATTTCATACGCGCACCCCCGGCCATGTCGTTTTACTTTAACCTTGTCAGCAATGTCGTTATTTTAGTACAACTTCAGATCGCAGGACACTTGCCCCAAGCGCTGAGACATATTTTTCCTGCGTAAGTTGCAGATTCCTTTTCAGTTACCCCGTCCGGACATATTGGTTGTCACTCTACCCCTGTCTTCCCCGGTAGCATACGACCTTGTTGTCATCAAGACAAGACCATGATGGCTTTGTGTGATTTATTTATTGTAAAGAATCAAAAAAACGACACACACATAATATATGACTATCGACATCATAAATTAATTCTATTTGTCGGAGTTTATTTTTGTTGTCACGCGTAGTAACTGTCGAACTTCTTTCAAGGGCGAGCCCCCGGCATCCCGCTATTGGCGCTAGAATAACGTAATGGCGCCATCTTCTCGGGCGCGATTTCCCGACGCTTTCCCATGACTGTCTATGATCTGCACTGCCACTCCACCGCTTCGGACGGTACGCTCACTCCGGCAGCATTGGTCACGCGAGCGATCCAGCGCGGCGTAGATTGTCTGGCGATCACCGACCACGACGACATTTCCGGGCTTCCCGAAGCGCATCAAGCCAGCGTCGGCACTTCCCTGCGCATCGTTAACGGCGTCGAGCTTTCCTCCCTCTGGGAGCGCCGGACGATTCACGTTGTCGGCCTTTTTTTCGATGCGGAATCACCTGTCTTACAAGAGGCACTCGCCGCCGTTCGCGTCGCCCGTCGGCAACGCGCCGAAGCGATCGCCCATGCGCTGGCGCGAACGGGTATCCGCGGCGCCCTCGAAGGCGCCCGTCGTTTTGTGACCAATGAGGCGCTGATTTCGCGCTTGCACTTTGCCCGCTTCCTCGTCGAACAGGGGCATGTTTCCAGCAAACAAAAAGCGTTCAACCGCTATCTGGGACAGGGAAAACCCGCGCATGTGCCGCCGCCCTGGCCGGCCATTGCCGAAAGTATCGCCGTCCTGCATGCGGCAGGCGGGTTGGCCGTACTGGCGCACCCGGGGCGTTACCCGCTGACTGATACGGCCATGCGTCGCTTGCTGGAAGAATTCCGCGACAACGGCGGCGATGCAATCGAAGTATTCTCGCCGTCGCACACCCCGCAGCAAAGCGAGCGCTTCATCGAATATGCTCGCTTCTACGGTTTCAAGGCTTCGCTGGGTTCCGATTTTCACGACCCGGAAGAAAGCTACATCGACTTGGGCGTTTTACCGCCGCTTCCCGCCGGATTGACGCCGGTCTGGTCGGCGCTTTTGCCAACCTAGCGACCCTATTCAAAAACTCAGGACGACCCTTATGGAACCACGCCGCAGTGTTTTTTTCGTTTCCGACCGTACCGGCATCACCGTCGAAATTTTCGGCAACAGCCTGCTGACCCAGTTCGAAGGGCTGTCTTTCCGCCGCATCACCATTCCCTTCATTCAGAGCCGGAACGACTTGCAAAGCGCCATCGATCAAATCAATCGGGCGGTCGAAGAAGAGCAGCAAAGACCCATCGTCTTTCTGTCGATTGTCGATGAGGCCATGAACCTTGAGCTGCGCGAAAAAACGCAAGCCCTGACGCTGGATTTCTTTCAGGCGTTCATTTCGCCGCTCGAAAAAGAACTCGGCGTGAAAAGCTCTCACGCTGCCGGTCGTTCGCACAGCGTCAACTATGATTACTTCCGCCGGATGGAAGCGATCAACTTTTCGCAATCGCACGACGACGGCGCCGAAACCCGCGATCTCTCCGAGGCCGAAGTCATCCTGGTCGGCGTCTCGCGCTGTGGAAAAACGCCAACATCCCTTTATCTGGCGCTGCAATTCGGCATTCGCGCCGCCAATTTCCCGCTGACCCCCGACGATTTTACCAACCACAAACTGCCCGCTTCCCTCCAGCCGTTCCGCAGCAAACTGTTCGGACTGACCATCGATCCCAATCGCCTGAGCCAGATTCGGCAGGAGCGCCGCGCCGGCAGTCATTACGCCTCACTGGAAAACTGCCGTCAGGAAGTCCGCTACGCCGAAAACATGATGGAGCGAGAAAGAATTCCGGTTCTGGACACCACCGCCAAGTCCATCGAAGAAATCGCCACCACCATCATTCACCTGGCGAAACTGAACAGGCATTTTTATTGAGACCCAGGATCAGGTTTCAGTTATAATGGACTGATCTATATATATTTTCGACCCGCCTTTTCGACCCACCTTACAGGAAGGAGTGACCATGTTGACGATTTTCCGTTCCGCTGTTCTGGCGCCTGTTGCTGCGCTGGCCCTTCTGCTGACGCCTCCGGCTCACGCAGCCGAGTTCATCGACTACACGGACATCTGGGCGGATGTCAAAGCCCCCGCAAACGAGGCTGGCTTCGGCATCAATTTCGTCCAGAGCGGCAACAGCTTTGACTTTATATTCGCCACCTTCTTTATCTACGACCCCGCCACCGGCAACCCCGATTGGGTCACCGCCCAACTGGAACGCGAAAAAGGCAAAACCTCTTTTACGGGCAATATCTACCGGGTACAGGGCGCACCCACCGACAGTCCCTTTGTTCCCAGAAACACAGTCACCAACGCCCTGGGAACGGCGACATTCACGCCCGCTTCCTCGGCAACGGGAACGCTGCTCTATACCGTCGGCGACGTAACGACAACGCTCGAACTGAAACGCCTGACCCTGACCGAGAATATTCTTGATGGGAAATATTGGGGGATGGCCGCCATCAGAAGTTCCAATTGCTCTTCTAGCATAAACAATGGAACCTTCTATGAAATAATCCACCTCAATGTTGCGAAACAGGCGGGAAGCACCCAAGTAACGTACACCTTCATCATGGAAGAAGGCCATATTTGTACCATGAGGGGAACGCTGATCCAAGAAGGCCGTTTCCAGAAAATCAATAATGCGAGTTACGTCTGCCATTTGGGAAGCAACAAAGTCGTCGATGGAACCGCCAACCTTTCCGACATTGCGGCAACCACACAAGGCATTGAAGGCAAGTGGACATCTAACAAAGGATTGGGCAACTGTCGGGAAGGAGTGCGCTTTTCCGGGGTACTACTACCCTGATTTTTCAGGATAAGGACTTCCACATGCCGCCCGCGGGGCGGCATTTTTACGGCAACCTTCCGCCCGTCTTTGCTTTGCAGTATCATAATCCCCCAATAAGTGATTGATTTCAGGAGTACCGGATGGCTGGTCACAGCAAATGGGCAAACATTAAACACAGAAAAGCGGCGACCGACGCCAAGCGCGGCAAAATTTTTACCCGCCTGATCAAAGAAATCACGGTGGCCGCCAAATTGGGCGGCAGCGACGTCTCCGCCAACCCGCGCCTTCGGCTGGCCGTGGACAAGGCTTACGGGCAGAACATGCCGAAAGACACGATCGAGCGCGCGATCAAACGCGGCGCCGGCGAGTTGGAAGGCGTTTCTTACGAGGAAATCCGCTACGAAGGCTATGGCCCCGGCGGCGCAGCCGTGATTGTCGATTGTATGACCGACAACCGGACGCGAACCGTCGCCGACGTGCGCCATGCGTTCTCCAAACACGGCGGCAACCTCGGCACCGAAGGTTCGGTCGCCTTTCTGTTCAAACACTACGGGCAGATCATCTTTGAACCGGATGCCGACGAAAACGCCATCATGGAAGCCGCGATTGCCGCCGGCGCCGACGACGTCATCACCAACGACGACGGCAGCCTTGAAGTCATCACCGACCCTTACGCCTTCGTGAACGTCAAAGACGCGCTGATCGCCGCCGGATTGCAACCCGCCTTCGCCGAAGTCACCATGACGCCATCGACGGTCGTCGAAATGACCGGCGACGACGCGATAAAAATGCAGAAACTGCTCGACGCGCTGGAAGCCCTCGACGACGTTCAGGACGTTTACACCTCCGCCGAGATTGACGACGAAGCGTAACCACCAGGAATCAGATGTCAGAAATCAGGCATCAGAAAAGCACCCTCTCACGCGAAGGCGTGAAGAATGCGGAGGAGCACCCTCCCCTCTCCCGCTTGCGGGAGAGGGGTTGGGGGAGAGGGCGCTTGGAAGCCCTCCCTTTCAAGGGAAAAGGACGAAACCCCTTCCCCTGCGTGCGGGGGAAAGCCGGGATGGGGGATAACATCCTATGCGAAGTCGAACCCTTCCGATTCCTGGATTGCTTCGCTTCGCTCGCAATGACGCCAGAGGCCATGACGCCTCGCTTGCGGTAGAAAAAACACCATGACCGCCCTTCCCTCACGCCGCATCCTCGGCCTCGATCCCGGACTGCGGGTGACAGGCTTCGGCATCGTCGATGTCGCCGGTTCCCGATTGACCTACGTCGCCAGCGGAAGCATCCGAACGGAAGGCGAAGGATTGCCGACCCGCCTCGGAATCATCGCCCAGGACCTGACGCACATCATCCGTGAATTTCATCCCGACGAAGCCAGCGTCGAACTGGTTTTCGTCAACGTCAACCCGACATCGACACTTCTTCTGGGGCAAGCGCGCGGCGGCGCGATCACCGCGTTGGTCATGGCGGGACTGCCGGTTTATGAATACACCGCGAACCAGATCAAACAAGCCGTTGTCGGGCACGGCAAAGCGCAGAAAACACAAGTGCAGCACATGGTTCAGCAATTGCTTCAACTGCCGTCCGCACCCTCCGCCGACGCCGCCGACGCGCTGGCTTGCGCGATCTGCCACATCAACAGCGCCGGCAGCACGAACCGTTTGCCGACACACCAACGCCGACGCGGCGGGCGGATGATCGGTTGAGGGTTGCAGGCATCAGAAATGCGTTGCGAAGAACGAAGTGCATAGGTCGCTGGTGAGCGGCCTTTAGCCGCGAGCGAAGCGTGGCGGGAACCGCGGCGGGTTGGTTTCACGCGAAGCCGCGAAGGGAAAAACCTTTAACCACGAAAAGCACGAAAACCACGAAACCGTGTAGCCCGGATAAGCGAAGCGCCATCCGGGAAAGACCTCACGCGAAGGCGCGAAGCCGCGAAGAAGAAAAGCCCCCTTTCCAAAGGGGGTGCCCGCCGAAGGCGGGCGGGGGTTTGTTGAAAAAGATGAACCGCAAAGAACACATAGAGCGCAAAAAAAGGTGGCGTCATTGCGAACGGAACGCATAGGTCGCTGGTGAGCGCAGCGAAGCGCCATCCGGGAAAGACCTCACGCGAAGGCGCGAAGCCGCGAAGAAGAAAAGCCCCCTTTTCCAAAGGGGGTGCCAGCCGAAGGCTGGCGGGGGTTTGTTGAAAACAATTAACCGCAAAGAACGCATAGAACGCAAAAAAAGCCGTCATTCTGCGCGAAGCCTTTAGCCGCGAGCGAAGCGTGGCGGGAAGCGGAGTCGCAGAATCCATCCAAATGTTGGGGTTCGCTACGCTTACCCCAACCTACGCAGGCTGGAATCCCTTTAAGAATCCCGAGAGCGCTGCGATCTTTGTTAAAATGACACCTTTCTCGAAACCTTTCCCTGCCATTTTATCGAGCATTTCGTAAGCGTCGCCCGGTGGAACAGAGTCGCTACCGACAGGATGTAATACAGACAGCAGGCCACTTTCTAGAGCGGAGGCTCCGTCTATAACCACAGCGGCGTGATTCCCGGCGGTCAAGCCGATGCTGACAATAAGAGAAATTTTGATTATTTTGCCGATGGCGTCCATCATCATGTCAGGGATACGCCCCGTCATCACCATATACCCATAGGTGACGACGTAAAGCGTTAGCGCCGCGAGGGCGAAGGGCGTCAACGCAGCGAACACGTTTTCGAGCGTCTTGAGTATAAATATATCCAAGATGCCTTGCAGACTTCCGCCAAAAATTTTAAATAGCTGAAAATCCATTTTTCACTTTTCTTTCGTCTGTCTTTCTTCGCCCTTGTGGCTCTCTGTCTTTCTTGCCCCCCCCCCTCCTCTTTTATCGCCACTGTGTCTGGCGCATCTTTACCGTCTTATCCTTATCTAAGTATTCTAGTTGTATTTGTGTCTCCGCCCAATCTCTGCAAGCCTCTTTTTTAACCTCATTTTTTTTGCACTCTTTCATCATTAAAACAACCTTCTTTTCTTCTTCTTTGGTTTCTTTGCTTACAACAGGTTCACTATCACTACCACAGCCCGCAATAGTAAAACTGACTAGCGCAACACAAACGCACACTGTGCTAAACGGTTTCATGGGTTTCTCCTTTCTTTTCTTTTATCGCCACTGGGTCTGACGCAGCTTTAGCGTCCGATCCGTATCTAAATGTTTTATTATCAACTGCTCCTGCTGCTGCTCAATCACCTTCGCTTGCGCCTCGATCGTGGCGAGCATCATCTGGATTTCCTGGGCGTTTGCCTCGATGGCCACTTGCTCCGCCTGTATTCTGGCGGCCAGGTCCGCCGAATCCTTGATGTCGTTTGTGGTGTTTACTTGTTCTCTCAGCCTGTCGATATTTTCTGTTCGCTGATGGATTTTTCGCATCGCCGTTAACATTTGTGCTTTTTGTTCCGCAACAAGCCTCCCCGGCGCTTCGCAGTTGCTTTTTTCGTGCCAGTCCTGAATGCCCTGGCAGTGGTCATAAAGTATTGCGCCTTGTCTGAAAGATTCGGTGTACGGGTTTGTGTGTCCGTTACCTGCATTCCCTATGTCGTTGAAAAACTGCTGAAAACCGTGGGAGTACATGTTTTTCGTCCACTGCTGGCCATCCGTGGCGGCAGCGCCTTTCCAACGAAATTCGGTTTTAGCCTGATAATCTTTGATCATTTGCTCCATCTGGTCTTTCCAACGTATAGCGTTTAGAAGAAACTCAGCTACTTGTGCGGGGTTGTGCATGGTGTCAACCACAGGGACGCCAGCGCTGGCCGGGGTTCCGAAGCAGAGCGCAAGAGCGATCGGGAGGGTTGCTATCAGTTTGGAGAGATGTTTCATTTTCTTGCTCCTTTCATTAAATGGCTTCATATTGTTTCTTTTCTGTTTGATTGATATCGCCAGCCCGCGTAGTCGGCCTCGCGCAAAGCCGCAAAGAAAAACCGCGGAAAAAAATTTCTGGATTGCTTCGCTTCGCTCGCAATGACGCCACCTTTCTTTGTGCTCTATGCGTTCTTTGCGGTGAAATGGTTTTCAACAAACCCCCGCCCGCCTTC
>WQTW01000011.1 GCA_009786085.1 Pseudomonadota bacterium
CGCCNGCCTTCGGCGGGCACCCCCTTTGAAAAGGGGGCAAGGCGGGGGCTTTCTTTCTTCGCGGCTTCGCGCCTTCGCGTGAGGTCAAAACGTCGCGGTTCGCTGCGCTCACCACGACCTATGCGCCTCCGCGTGAGAATTCTTCTTTGCGCTCTATGCGTTTCTATGCGTTCTTTGCGGTTAAATAATATTTTTTGATTCCCGGATGGCGCTTTGCTTATCCGGGCTACGCGCTGCGAAGGAACGATCCCCTCTCCCGCTTGCGGGAGAGGGGTGGGGGAGAGGGCGTAGGGGCGCGATTTATCGCGCCCTGTGTTTTGGATTCTGCGATGCCGCTTCGCGCCGCGCAGAATGATGGCTTTTTTTCTCCGCGTTCTCTGCGTCTCCGCGTGAGGCTTGTTTTTTCTTTGCGTTCTATGCGTTCTTTGCGGTGAATGTTTTTCAACAAACCCCCGCCCGCCTTCGGCGGGCACCCCCTTTGGAAAGGGGGCTTTTCTTCTTCGCGGCTTCGCGCCTTCGCGTGAGAAACAAAAAGGGCGCGATTTATCGCGCCCTGTGTTTTGGATTCTGCGATGCCGCTTCGCGCCGCGCAGAATGACGGTTTTTTTTCTCCGCGTTCTCCGCTTCTCCGCGTGAGGCTTGTTTTTTCTTTGCGTTCTATGCGTTCTTTGCGGTGAATGTTTTTCAACAAACCCCCGCCCGCCTTCGGCGGGCGCCCTCGCAAACCCCCGTCGGCTTCGCCGACACCCCCTTTGGAAAGGGGGCAAGTCGGGGGCTTTTCTTCTTCGCGACTTCGCGTGAGATGATGTTTTTCTGATGTCTGACCGCTGATCTCTGATCCCTGCCAACCCCATCCCCATCCCAGCCTTCCCCTTGAAGGGGAAGGAGCCAAAACGTCGCGGTTCCCGCCACGCTTCGCTCGCGGCTAAAGGCCTCTCACCACGACCTACGCACGATATATAATGAAGCCCGTTATTTCCGAACCTTTTTCAGGAACTTGTCGTGCAATCTTCTCAAATTCTCGCCGCTCGTGTTGTGCAGCAGGTGTTGCGCGGGACGACGCTGCCCGTTGCGTTGTCTGCCGTGCTGGACGAGAGCGACGACGCGCTGACGCCGGCGGTGCGGGGATTCGTTCACGAGTTGGCTTATGGAACGTTGCGGCATTGGGGAACGTTGCGCGCGTTGTTTGAGATTCTATCGGTGCGGCCTGCCGGTGATCCGTTGTTGCCGCCGTTGGTGGCGGTGGCGTTGTATCAGTTGTTGCACACGCGCCAGCCGCCGTTCGCGGTGGTCGATCAGGCGGTGCAGGCGGCGGCGACGGCGGTGCATCCTGCGGTCAAGGGATTCGTCAATGCGTTGTTGCGCCGTTTTCTGCGTGAGAAAGAGGCGCTGTTGGCCGCGGTTGCGAACGATCCGGTCGCGCGTTATTCGTATCCGGCCTGGTGGATCGCGCGTGTTCAGAAAGAGTATCCCGACACCTGGCAGACTTTGCTGGACGCCGGTAACGCTCGACCGCCGCTAACCTTGCGAATCAACCGTCGGCAAACGACACGCGAGGCTTTTCTGGCAGCGTTGCGCGCGGCAGACATTGACGCAACAACGGTCGGCGACGAAGGCGTGATTGTCGAATCGCCGCAACCGGTTTCGGAATTGCCGGGGTTCGACGACGGCTGGTTCTGCGTTCAGGATGCCAGCGCACAGAGGGCGGCGCTGTTGCTCGATGCGCGTGACGGCATGCGGGTACTCGATGCCTGCGCTGCGCCCGGCGGCAAAACCACGCATATTCTGGAGCGGGCTTCCGTATCGTTGCTGGCGCTGGACAACGACGCGGCACGGCTGGCGCGTGTCGAGGAAAATCTGAAAAGGCTGCGGCTTGATGGTGCGCAAGCGCAATCATTTTCTCCCCGCTCCCCTTGCCCCTCTCCCGCGGTAAGCGGGAGAGGGGAGGCGTTTCCCCCCTCTCCCCCTGCCCCTCTCCCGCAAGGGGAGAGGGGGGAAACAAATCCCCGTCCGTCTTCGACGGACACCCTCCCCGATCAAAATCGCTTCGGGGACAGGCTCTTTCAAAAGGGGGCAGCGCACGGCGCCTCCTCACAGGAGTGTGCCCATGCAAACATCTCTCAAGTGGTTTGCCTTCGAGCCGATGCGGCGCAACCCGCTTCTTGGTGGGACGGCCAGCCGTTCGACCGCATTCTGGCCGACGTGCCGTGCTCGGCTTCCGGCGTCGTGCGCCGTCACCCCGATGTGAAGTGGTTGCGGCGACCATCCGACATCGCCGCGTTTTCGCGCACGCAGGCGGCGCTGCTCGACGCGCTGTGGCCGCTGTTGGCGACAGGCGGCAAACTGTTGTACGCGACGTGTTCGCTGTTTCGCACGGAAAATGAGGATGTCGTCGCGGCGTTTTGCGCCCGTCATCCTGAAGCGTTGCACGAAGTCCCCACTTTTGCCGCCGATGTTCCCCATTGCGGCGGTCAACTCTTGCCTTCGGACACCCCGGCAGGTCACAATCAAGATGGTTTGTATTATGCGATTCTGCACAAGCGGGTTTGAATGACCATTTTTTTGTCCAGCGTGTTTATTTCAGTCAGGTTTTCGACCCAATGGCGCCGAGGGTTTGGCTTACGCACGGTAGCGAACTGCGCCGCGTTATTGCTGGCCTGGGGCTTGGCGTGCACGGCGTTCGCCGAGACCATCCCGCTGCGCAGCGCCGAATTGCGCGTCGAAGAAAGCGCCGTGGTTTTCAACGCCGATTATGGTCTCAGCCTGACGCCGTCGCTCGAAGAAGCGGTCGAGCGCGGCGTTCCACTGCACTTCGTTCTCGAATGGAAAGTCACTTATCCGCGCTGGTACTGGTTTGACAAGACCGTGTTGACGGGGGACACGCAATACCGGCTGGCGTATTTGCCGCTGACCCGTCAATACCGCTTATCGACCGGATTGCTGTCGCAGGATGTGGCGTCGATCGCGGACGCCGAACGTTTGATCGGCCGGATCACTTCGCGCCCCTTGTTCGACCGCGACAAGCTGGAAGAAGGACAGCGATACACGTTCGCCGTTCGTTTGCGCCTCGATACGGAGCGAATGCCCAAGCCGTTTCAGATCACGGCGCTGGGATCGCGCGACTGGAATCTGGCGTCGTCCTGGTTTACGCTCGATTTCCGGCCATGACGCTCTGGAGCACCGCCCGCCGCAAGCGCTGGAGCCTGTTGCTGGTTTCCTGTCTGGCTGCGGTCGCGCTGTTTTTACTGGTCAGCGCCTCGGCCAACACGCCGTTTTTCGAACGCAATTACAAATGGCTGCTGGCGTTGAACGGTGCGCTGATCATCACGTTGATGGTGATTGTCTCGCGGCAGTTGTACAAATTGTGGCGGTCTTACCGTGCCGGTGTGTTCGGGTCGCGGCTGGCGGTTCGGCTGATGCTGATGGGCGCGCTGGTGGCCTTGTTGCCCGGTGCGCTGGTTTACTCTGTGTCGCTGGCGTCCATCGACCGCAGTATTGAAAGCTGGTTTGATGTTCGCGTCGATCGCGCGCTCGAAGGCGGGATGAATGTCAGCAGCAGTACGTTGGAAGGGCGGCTCACCGACACCATCGGCAAAGCGCGGCAGATTGCCAATCATCTCCAGGAGTCTTCGCTGTATTACGGTTTCGCGCTCAACCGCGCCGCCGAAATGGTCGGCGTCGATGAAGCGGCGATTTACACACCGGCGGGCGTCCTGATCGCGGTCGGCGGTACGCATCCATCGCTGGTCACACCGCCGCCGCCATCGGCCAAAATACTGGAGGATCTTCGCAGCCGTCAGATCGACATTTACGCCAAACCCGAACAGGAAGAAAGCGGTTTGCGCTTGCGCGTGGTGTTGTCGCTGGAAACCAATGAACTGAACGACGCGATGCGTTTTTTGCAGGTGATCGACTGGGTGCCGGCGACGCTGGCCGCCGATATTGAAACCGTGCAAAGCGGCTGGCAGGAATACCGCGAAATTTCTTTCTCGCGCAAGGGCGTCAAACGTCTCTATACATGGACACTGACGATGACGCTGCTGCTGACGCTGACCATCGCGTTGGGGATGGCGATTGTCCTCGCCGAACGCTTTGCGGCGCCGCTGGGCTTGTTGGCGGAAGGCACGCAGGCGGTCGCCGGCGGCAACTTCGGCATTCGCCAGCCGGTCACCTCCCGCGACGAAATGGGTTCGCTCACCGAATCGTTCAACGCAATGACCGCGCAACTCGAACAAGCGCATCAGGAACGCGAACGCAGCCATCTGGCGCTGGAAACGACCCGCGCGTATCTGGAGAGCGTGTTGTCCAACCTGTCGTCCGGCGTGCTGGTTTTCGACGAACGGCTGCAACTGCGCACAGTCAATCACAGCGCGACGGTGATTCTGCAATCGCCGCTGGCCGAGTTGGAAGGGATGGCGTTGACGCGCTGGGCGGCGCGTCAACCGGAACTGGCGGCGTTTGCCGAATTGCTGATCCGCCACATCTCGCCTTCGCTCAATGAGCAGTGGCATCAGGAAGCCGACGTGCGGATCGCCGATACCATGCGAACGCTGCTGGTGCGCGGAACGCGCCTATCCGGCCCGCCGGTCAGTTATGTGGTTGTTTTCGACGACGTTTCGATTGTGGTGCAGGCACAGCGCGACGCCGCCTGGAGCGAAGTCGCGCGCCGTCTCGCGCACGAAATCAAAAATCCGCTGACACCGATCCAGTTGTCTGCCGAACGGTTGGCGATGAAGCTGTCCGACAAACTGGACGACGCCGATCAGGACGTGCTGGTGCGCGGAACGCTGACCATCGTCTCGCAGGTGGCCGCAATGAAGCAGATGGTGGACGATTTCGCCATTTACGCGCGGCAGCCGCGCCCCGGGCAACTGACCGATTTCGACGTCGTTGCACTGCTGAAAGAAGTGCTGGCGCTCTACGACCACTTACGGCCGCATCTACAGTTACTCCTGCCGGATGCGCCGGTGTTTTTGCACGGCGAGGCCAACCGCCTGCGCCAGGTGTTCCATAACCTGTTACAAAACGCCGTCGATGCGCAGGCCGACAACGCGACGCCCGGCTATCGGGTCTCGCTGTCCGTCGAGGGGGAAGAAGCCCATCTGAGCGTCTGCGACGACGGCCCCGGATTCGCCGAGGACGTTCTGAAACGCGCTTTCGAGCCGTATGTAACCACTAAGGCGAAGGGCACCGGCCTGGGGCTGGCCATCGTCAAAAAAATCATCGAAGAACACGGCGGGCGCGTGACGCTTGCCAACAAAGCGCCACATGGGGGTAAAATTACTTTAATCTTGCCGCTTGCCAGTGATGTTAGAATGCAGCCATGACTATGAACCAACCCTGTGAAATTCTGATCGTCGATGATGAAGCGGGTATCCGCGAACTGTTGTCGGAGATTCTGGTCGATGAAGGTTACCGCGTGGTACTCGCGGAAAACGCGCGTGAAGCTCGCGCTTATCGGCAACGGCAAGAGCCGGCGCTGGTATTGCTCGACATCTGGATGCCCGACACCGATGGCGTAACGCTGTTGCGGGAGTGGGCGAGCGCGGAATTGCTGACCATGCCGGTCATCATGATGTCCGGCCATGCGACGATCGAAACAGCGATCGGCGCCACCCGAATCGGCGCCTTCGATTTTCTTGAGAAACCGATCGGACTGCAAAAACTGCTGTCAACGATCAAGCGGGCGCTGAAAGCGGCGGCGTCGAAAGCGCCGCGCCACATTTCGCTGGCGCGGCTGGGCACCAGCGAACCGATCAAAGTGTTGGAGAACACACTGAACCGGCTCGCCAGCAACCGCAAATCGCTTCTCATCCTCGGCGAACCCGGCGCGGGTCACGAAATTGTGGCGCTGTCTTTGCAGAACGCGCAGGCGTCCTGGGTGAAAGTTGTTCCTGCGCGCTTGACGGCGGCGCCGTTGCAACTGCTTGAAGAAGCCAAAGAAGGCATTCTGTATTGCCCGGAGATCGGACGCTTGTCGCGGCTGGAGCAAAAAGGCTTGCTCTTCCTGCTTCCCAAACTGGCGCAGTACGAAGCATTGCTTGTGTGCACCAGCAGCGAAGCGTTGGGAAATCTGGCGGCTGAAAACAAATTCGATCCGGTATTGCTCTCCCAACTGTCCGCCGGCGTTTTGATGTTGCCGCCGCTGCGCGATCACCGCGACGACATCCCGTTGCTGATCGAGCGTTTGTGGAACGAAATGCGTGAGCGTCACGCCACCAACGGTTCGCTGTTGTCGGCGCTGCCGCCGGCGGCGCTGACCGTGTTGGCCGAAGCCTATTGGCCGGGTAACCTGGATCATCTGGCCAACGTTCTGGAAAACCTGACGTCGGTGCAAGGCGAGGTCACACCGGAGTTGATCCGCCGCGTTCTTGGAGAAAACCAGCACCAGCAAAAAGAAGTTTCCGCCGAGACGACACTTCGGTTTTTCGAAATGCCGTTGCGCGAAGCGCGGGAAGCGTTCGAGAAAGTTTATTTCGAGCGTTTGTTGAGCAACGAACAGCACAACATGAGCCGGGTCGCCGAACTGGCGGGTCTGGAGCGCACCCACCTTTACCGCAAACTGAAACAACTCAACATCCGCTTCTCGCGGCGCGGTTCGGATCCGTTTTGAACAGGGATCAGAGGGCAGGAATCAGGAATCAGGGATTAGGGATCAGAAAAAACGAACCGCAAAGAGCGCAAAGAAAAATTCTCAAGAAATGTAGGGGCGGGTTTCAAACCCGCCCTGTTTTTTTAACCACGAAAAGACACGAAACCCCTTCCCCCGCACGCGGGGGAAGGCTGGGATGGGGGCGTAGGGGCGCGATTTATCGCGCCCTTTTTGACCGTGCGCGAAGGCGCGAAGGAACGGAGGCTCCCTCCCCTTCAAGCACACGTAGCCCGGATAAGCGAAGCGCCATCCGGGAACCAAAAGCAAGATTACGTTTTTCTGATTCCTAATCCCTGATCCCTGACCCCTGCCCCCAATGCGCCACGATATGATCGACGACGCGCCCGCCGACTTTCTCCAGGTTGTCGATGCTGTCGGCGAGTCCGTCGGTCGTGTGTTCCAATGCGACAGCCAGATGCTGCACCGTCGTTTCGCCGGGCGGCGGCTGGTCGAAATTCGCGGCGACTCTGAGGCTCATTACCCGTTCCAAGCCGTGCAGTTGTTGGATGACCTGAGCGATGGCGATGCCTTCCATTTCGGAGATCACATAATCATCGGCGCCGTAAAGGCGGGCGATGGCTTGCGCTTGCGCCGACAAACCGGCGCCGTGAAAAAAACAATCGCTGGTGACGTGCGTTCCGGCGCCGACAGACGGCGCGGCGCGCGCTTCTGCATCGGGATAACGTGAACAATAGGTTTCGACCGCAGCGGAACGCTTGAGCGGCGTGGCGATGGACAGTTCGGCGGAAAGCTTCATCGCTTCGGCGACGAGCGCCGGGTTGAGTTGAAGCGCAGAGGTGGTTTCAAAATCCCGACAGGGAAGAAACGGCAATTCTCCCGCGGTTCCTTCGTCCGGCGACCAACGATGACCGAGATCGGCATCAACGAGCCAGGTTCCCCAGATCACCGAACCGATGGTGGCTTTCGACGGCGGCGCACCGGCAGCGCCGGAAATCACGAAGTACGCTTCGGAAAAATCGAAGCGGGGGTCGAGCAGAATCGCCTGCATCGCTGCTGAGGAACGCACTTTGCCGATGCCCAGCACCGCGCCGCAAACACCGTCGCGGTTGCAATAGACCGGATGGGGCGCGCCGCGCACCGCAACAGGCGTGACGCCCTGCCAGTAACGCATTTTCCAATGGCGGAATTCGCTGGCGCCCTGACCGTTGCCGTCGTCGAACTCAAACATCGTGGCGATAAACACCTTGACTTTAATCGGTCTCGCGGCCATCGGCGCTTCCTTTGTAAGCCCTCCCCTTCAAGGGGAGGGTTGGGGTGGGGATGGGGTTGTCAGGAAACAGGGATCAGAAAAAACGTTCGTGTTATTCGTGTTTTTCGTGATTAAAAACGTCAGACCATCACTTCACGCATCTTTTTCAAAGCGCGTGCTTCAATCTGACGAATCCGCTCGGCGGAAACGCCATATTCCTCGGCCAGCTCCTGCAACGTCACCGCAGCCTCATCTTCATCCCGCAGCCAGCGGGCGCGAACGATGGCGGCGCTGCGTTCGTCCAGCGACGCAAGCGCCTTTTGCAAGGTTTCGCGGCGGTGCCGTTCGGTTTGCTCCGTCTCGACGATGTGCGCCGGCTCATCTTCCTTGTTCGTCAGATAATACACCGGCGATACATGGTATTCTTCTTCGCTTTCCGGCATCGGGTCGAGCGACACTTCGCCGCCCGCCAGGCGCGTTTCCATGTCCAGCACTTCTTCCGGTTTGACATTCAGCGTTCGCGCGATTTCATTCGCTTCCTTCTGCGTCAGCGCCTCCGTCCCTTCTTTCATACTGCGCAGATTGAAGAACAGCTTGCGCTGCGCTTTGGTGGTGACCATTTTCACGATCCGCCAGTTACGCAAAACGTATTCATGGATTTCAGCGCGAATCCAGTGCAACGCAAACGACACCAGACGCACACCGCGTTCGGGGTCGAAACGGCGCACCGCTTTCATCAATCCGATGTTGCCTTCCTGAATGAGATCGGCCTGCGGCAGCCCGTAGCCCAGATATTGACGCGATACCGCCACCACCAGCCGCAAATGCGAAAGCACCATGTCGCGCGCCGCGTTGAGATCCTGCTCATCGCGCCAGCGCCGCGCCAGCGAGGTTTCCTGCTCGGCGGTCAGCAGCGGAAAACGGTTAATCGCCTGGATATAGTGATCCAGACTGCCCAATGATGCCGGAGTCGGCAATACCAGCGATTGACTTGTCATTCCTTCCTCCTTTGCGTTCTCTGCAACGCTCCCAATGAGCTATTTTAGCACTCTTGATGGGAGAGTGCTAATTCAGGGATCAGGAATCAGGGATCAGGGATCAGGGATCAGGGATCAGAACGGGGCGCGATTTATCGCGCCCCGTTTATTCTCACGCGAAGCCGCGAAGCCGTGCGTAGCCCGGATAAGCGAAGCGCCATCCGGGAGTCAGGAATCAGAGGTCAGGGATCAGAAAAACCATTTCACCGCAAAGAGCGCAAAGAAACGCATAGAGCGCAAAGAAAAAAGCCGTCATTCTGCGCGACGCGAAGCGGCGTCGCAGAATCCATACGATGGTGACGGGAAGCAGATTGCTTCCCCTACAGGCAAGGTGCAGCGATAGCGTCCCTACGCCCTGGATTCCCGCTTTCGTGGGAATGACGGGGAGAATGGTGAAGAGGAAGAAGAAAAACAAAAAATTCCCCGCACAAAAACCTTGTAATCTCATGTAAGATATTCACCATTATTTCCCTCTGTTTTTGAAAGGAATTGCCATGTTCGCCGCCACGCCTGCCACGCCCGCCGCTACGCCCACCACGCGCACGCATTCACGCAAACAACATATGCCCCCCCCCCCAATATGTTGATGGCAACTGTCATTTTTCTTCGCCTTCGTTCTCCCCTTCTCTTTCCCCTTCGCGTTTTTCTCCGTTTTTTTCTCTCAGACGTTTTTTTTCCGGATTTTTAACCGCAGCCGTTTTTGCGCTGCTGTCGTTCTTTGCCCTGTCTGCGCAGGCGCAGACGGGCACGTTCAACCTCCAATCCGGCGCTTGGACGAGCGGTTCCTGTTCGCAGTGCTCCTGGAACGGTACGGTGCTGTTGGTGAACAACGGCGCGAACATCACCGTTACCGGCAGTGTGTCGGGCAATCGTCGCATTGACATCAACACCGACGCCACTGCGACGGTCACGCTCAACAACGTCTCCATCGACACCTCCACCGTCAACTGGCCCCCGATCTGGGTCAGCAACAGAGCGACGCTGAACCTCGTTCTTGCCTCGGGCACAACCAACACCCTCACCGCGGGCGTCGGCACCGGCGGCGCCGACCGTGCGGGTCTCCTCCTGCGCGACAACTCCACCCTCAACATCAGCGGCACGGGCACGCTCAACGCCACCGGTGGCGCCAATTGGCCGGGCATCGGCGGCGAATACGCCAGAAAGACCATCACCATCAACAGCGGCGCCATCAACGCCACCGGCGGCGCCAACGCTGCGGGCATCGGCGGTTGGTACGGCGCGGGCGGCACGGGTGGCACCATCACCATCAACGGCGGCACGGTTCGCGCCAACGGCGGCAGCATGGGCGCCGGCATCGGCGGCGGGCGCGGCAGGGACGGTGGCACCATCCTCATCAGCAATGGCAACGTCACCGCCAGGGGCGGCAGCAACTACGGTGACAGCGGCGCGGGCATCGGCGGCGGGCACGGCGCCGCGGGCGGCAACATCACCATCAACGGCGGCACGGTCAACGCCACCAGCGGCGCCATGAGTGCTGGCATCGGCGGGGGGCACAGCGGTGCGGGCGGCACCATCAACATCAGCGGCGGCACCGTCACCGCAACCGCCACTGGCGACAGTGGCGGCGCGGGCATTGGCAGTGGTTACAACGGCAGCGGCGGCGCCGTCACCATCAGCGGTGGCACCGTCACGGCGCAGGGCAGTACTTGGGGGGCGGGTATTGGCGGCGGCGACAGGAGCACGGGCGGCACCGTCACCCTCAGTGGCGGCATCGTCACCGCCAATGGATTCAGGGGCGTCGGCGCGGGCAGCGGCGCCTCGGCCTGCGACCTGAACATGAACAACAGCAACGGCGGCGGCATCCTCTTCGCCAACAACGTCACAAGCACAGGCACGCGCACCGGCGGCGTGATGGTCGTTGGCGCCACGAACCCCACCACCACCTGGTACAGCAACGTCACCCTCCAATCCAACAGCACCCTTCCTTCCGGCCACACGCTCACGATCCCCAGCGGCAGGACGCTCTCCGTCGCGAACGGCAGGACGCTCACCAACAACGGAACCATCATCGTCCAGAACGGCGGCCAGTTCCGGAACAACCTGGGCGGCGCCATCGTCAACAACGGGATGATTTACGATTACGGGAGCGACGCCCAGAGCGTCGGCACCATCGCGGGGAATTTCAGCGGCAACCCCGTGGTGGGGCCGAGGTTTTTCGACCTTTCGCACAGTTATCCGAATGGCTTTGACACCACCCGCTGGAGCTTCAACAACAACGTCTTCACCATCAAGAGCGGCGCGACCGTCACCGTCACGGGGAGCAACCAATCGCCCTCCCCGAGCCAGCGGCGCATCGAGGTCGCGCAGAACGCGACGGGCGTGAACCTCACCTTGAGCGGCGTGACCATCACGGGGTTGGGCAGCAGCCAGTCCGCGCTCCTGCTGAACGCGGGCGCGGATGTCACCCTCACGCTTGCGGCAGGGACGGTGAACACGCTCACGGCGGGCGGCAGCAGGGCCGGCATCCAGACCGCGGGCGCGACGCTCACCATCAACGGCGCGGGCAGCCTCCAGGCCACCGGCGGCTATGCCGGCGCGGGCATCGGCGGCGGATCAGGCGGCGCAGTCGGCGCAGGCGGCACGATCACCATCACCGGTGGCACGGTCACCGCCAGGGGCGGCGACTACGGCGCGGGCATCGGCGGCGGATCAGGCGGCGCAGGCGGCACGATCACCATCAACGGCGGCACGGTCACCGCCAGGGGCGGCAACTACGGCGCGGGCATCGGCGGCGGATCAGGTGGCGCAGGCGGCACGCTGGCGATGAACGGCGACGGCGTGGTGTTCGCCTCCAGCGTTTCTGACGCAAGCGCGAAGACCCGCGGCATCCTCTTTAACGGCGACGAAGGCACATTCTACGGCAGCAGCGTCACGCCCACCGAGAATGTGGTGATTCCGGCGGGGCACACGCTCACCGTCCCGGTGGGCGCGACGCTGACGATTCCCTACGGCCAATCCATCACGAACAACGGCTTGGTGTGGAACGCCGGAACCATCCACCACGACGGCGCGGGGATGTATGGCGCCTGGCTGGGCTTTCCGTACATGACCGGGATGCCCGGCACGGCGGGCGCGATAGACCTTTCAGACCCGACCCCCGCCGTGGTAGGAAACGGCTGGACCTATTCAAACGGCCTCTACACCATCTACCGATCCGCGAACGTCACCGTCACAGGCAGCAACCAGCAGCCCTCCCCGAGCCAGCGGCGCATTGAGGTCGCGCAGAACGCGACAGGCGTGAACATCACGCTCGACGGCGCGATCATCACGGGGCTGGGCGAAAACCAGTCCGCGCTCCTGCTGAACGCGGGCGCGGACGTCACCCTCACCCTTGCGGCGGGGACGGTGAACACCCTCACGGGAGGCACCAACTGGGCCGGCATCCAGACCACGAGCGCGACGCTCGCCATCGACGGCACGGGCAGCCTCCAGGCCAGGGGCGGCTATTTAGCCGCGGGCATCGGCGGCTTCAGAGTCGGCTCGGGTGGAACCAACGGGGGCGGAACCCTCACCATCCACAACGGCACCATCACCGCCACGGGCGGCGTGGGCGGCGCGGGCATCGGCGGCGGTTACCGGGGCGAAGGCGGCGCCATCACTATCCGCGGCGGCGTGGTCACCGCCACGGGCGGCGTGGACGGCGCGGGCATCGGCGGCGGATCAGGCGGCGAAGGCGGCACCATCACTATCCGCGGCGGCGTGGTCACCGCCACGGGCGGCGACAAAGGCGCGGGCATCGGTGGCGGCAGGGGCGGCGCGGGCGACCGCGTCTTCATCAACGGCGGTGTGGTCACCGCCACGGGCGGCGACAGAGGCGCGGGCATCGGCGGCGGCGGCGCGGGCGGCGCGGGCGGCGCCGTCACCATCAGCGGCGGTGTGGTCACCGCCACGGGCGTCGATGGCGGCGCGGGCATCGGTGCAGGGGTAGAGGGCAACAGCGGCGGCATGCTGTACATGAGTGCTCACGGCGTGGCGTTCGCGTCAAGCCTCACGAACAGCGGTAATGTAACCACAAACACAAACGGTGTCGTGCGCGGCATCCTCTTTGTCAACAACGCAGGCACTTTCTACGGCGCCAGCGTCACGCCCACCGAGGATGTGGTGATTCCGGCAGGCGCGACCCTCACCGTTCCCTCGGGCGTGACGCTGACGATTCCCGACGGCCAATCCATCACGAACCACGGCGAGGTGTGGAAGGTGGGCGACATCTTCCATGATGTGCCCGGGACGCACGGCCTCTGGTTGGGCAATCCTTACCTTGTTGCCGCGCCCGCGGTCACGGGCATTTCCATCGAGAGGCAGCCGACGCTGCACTATACGACGGGCAATGCACTCGATCTGACGGCGATGCAGGTGCGGCTGACGTTTGAGGACGCTACCACGAAGCGGGTGGGGTTTGCCGATTTTGCGGCGAATGACATCGAGACGTTGCCGCTGAATGGGACGATATTGGATGTGGCGACGCACGACGGAACGCGGGTGACGGCGATCTACGATAACAGCGCGACGATTCGGGCAACGACGAATCCGTTGGTGGTAACGCCGGCGGGTGTGGCGGTGGTGATAGACATCGCCGTCAAAACACAACCGACGCTGAGTTATACGGAGGGCGAGCGGCTCGATCTTTCGGCGATGGTGGTGACGCTGACCTACAGCGATGGCGCTGGGAGGGATGTGGCGTTTGCCGATTTCGCGGCGGACGACATCACGACGGATCCGGAGGATGGGGAGACGCTGGATGCTGCGACGCACGACGCGACGACGGTGACGGTGATCTACGATGGCAGCACGACGATTCGGGCGGAGACCGATCCGCTGTCGGTCGTCGTTCCGCCGGCGACGGTGGAGAGTCTCACCATCACGACGCCGCCGAGGTTGGCTTACTCGGCGGGCGATCTGCTCGATCTTTCGGCGATGGAGGTGACGCTGAGGTACAGCGATGGCACGGACACGGTGGTGGCGTTTGCCGATTTCGCGGCGAATGACATCGAGACGGATCCGCTGAATGGGACGATATTGGATGTGGCGACGCACGACGGAACGCGGGTGACGGCGATCTACGATAACAGCGCGACGATTCGGGCGGAGACCGGTGCGCTGACGGTTACCTCGGCGATTGTGCCGGTGGTGAACGGAATCGCCGTGAAAACACAACCGACGCTGAGTTATACGGCGGGCGATCTGCTCGATCTTTCGACGATGGTGGTGACGCTGACGTACAACAATGGTTCTCAGACAGACGTGGCGTTTGCCGATTTCGCGGCGAATGACATCTCGACGGATCCGCTGAATGGGACGGTATTGAGCGTGGCGGCGCACGACGGGACGCGGGTGGAGGTGATCTACGATAACAGCGCGATTCGGACGGAGACCGAACTGCTGTGGGTTACCCCACCGCCGGTGACGGTGGACAGTATCGCCGTCACGACACAGCCGACGCTGGCGTACACGGCAGGCGATGCGCTGGATCTGACGGCGATGGTGGTGACGCTGACGTACAGCAACGGCGCCACGCAACCTGTGGAATTTGCGTACTTCGGGGATTGGGAGATCACGGCGACCCCGACAAACGGCACGATGCTGCTGCCCGCGCACCACGGGACGACGGTGAGGGTGATCTACGATAACAGCGCGACGATTCGGGCGGAGACGGGTGCATTGACGGTGGCTCTTCCTGCGACGCCGACGATTCTGACAAGACAGGCGGGCGTTCCGACGGGAAGGGTCGGACAAGCGTATTCGCTGCCGCTGTTCGCCATAGGAGGAACACCTCCCTACACCTGGAGCATCAGCAGCGGATCGCTGCCGCCGGGGCTTTCGCTTAACGCGGCGACGGGCGAAATCTCGGGGACGCCGACGGCGACGGGGGCGGGAAGCGCATATTCTTTCGCGGTGACCGTCACGGATGCCGCATCATTGGCTTCCGCACCTGTGAACTTCAACATCGCGATCGCGCCAATGGCCGGAGGGGTTGCGGCCATCCCTGCGCTGGGGCCGATGGGGTTGGTGTTGTTGGTATTGGCGCTGGGGTTATCAGGAATCAGAGGTCAGAGGTCAGGGATCAGAAAAACCATTTCATCGCAAAGAACGCAAGGAAACGCATAGAGCGCAAAGAAAAAAGCCGTCATTCTGCGCGACGCGAAGCGGCGTCGCAGAATCCATACGATGGTGACGGGAAGCAGATTGCCTCCCCTACGGGCAAAACGCGCCGATAGCGCCCCTTCCCCCGCAAGCGGGGGAAGAGCCTGTCCTCGCGGAAGCGGGGATTGGGATGGGGGGATGCGGGCGGGACGCCCGCAACATCACAAACCCCCGTCCGCCTTCGGCGGACACCCCCTTTGGAAAGAGGGCTTTCTTCTTCGCGGCTTCGCGGCTTCGCGGCTTCGCGTGAGGTCATTCCCGGATGGCGCTTCGCTTATCCGGGCTACATGGTGGATTGCGCCGCTCCGCGCAGAATGACGCCCCCTTTCTTTGCGTTTTTTGCGGTGAAATGGCTTTAAGCTGGGATTCCACTTCGTTCTATCCCAGCCTATAGCGCTCACAACCGCCGTGGCATCAGCGCGGCCAGCACCAGAAACACCCATCCAAGAATCATGGCGCCGCCGCCGACGGGCGCGGCCATCGGGAACAGGCGCAAGCCGAGGAAAGTCCGGCGGGCGAGGTCGCCGCAGAAGAAAGCAAGTCCTAACACCAGCAGGAAACCGGCGAGAAACAACAGCCGCCGTGGTGTGTTGGCAACCCGCATCAGTGCGACGACGCCGAGCAAGGCCGGCGCATGCACCAGCAGGATGTCGGCGCAAGTTTTCAGCATGTCCGGGTAATTGCCGTGCGCCGCCATTGCGGAAAAAGCGACGCCGGTTGCGCCAGCGATGCCGGCAAAAATCAAAAGAAAACGTTCTGCAATGCTCATGATCTCCCCCCATTATGTTGTCAGTGAGCGTTACGCTATGGCACGGTCTATGACATAATATAATTTCTTCTCCCGACTGCCGCTATGCTCAGAATCCTTTTTATCGGTTGTAGCGATATCGCGTTACGCGCGGCATGTCTGTTACCGGCGCGTACCCGTTTGATCGGGCTGATTCGCCGTCCTGAAGCAGCGCCCGTCCTGCGAGCGGCGGGCATTACGCCGATTCATGGCGATCTTGATTATAGAACACTCATCGCCCATTTGCGCACAGCGCCTTTTGCCGTGGTTCATCTGGTTCCTCCCGACATGGAGGGGAATGAAGACCGTCGCACCCGCCGCTTGCTGGCGGCGTTAAGTCGCGCGGCGGTGTTGCCGCAACGTTATGTGTATGTGTCAACGACGGGCGTTTACGGCGATTGTCACGGCCAGCGCGTGAGCGAGACGCATGCGCGGGCGGCGCAGACGGCGCGCGGGAAGCGTCGCATCGATGCCGAAAACGTGTTGCGGCGCTGGGCGGCTCGTCATCGTGTGCGGCTGTCGGTGTTGCGCGTCGCCGCTATTTACGATGCGGCGCGGTTGCCGCTCGATCGGATTCGCCGCGGCGCGCCGGTGCTTTTTCCCGAGCACGATATTTACGTCAACCGTATTCACACCGACGATCTGGCGCGGGTTCTTTGGGCGGCGTTGTTTCGCGGTCGTTCCAATCGCGCTTACAACGTCGCCGATAGCGCCGAACTCAAAATGGGCGCGTATTTTGAAATGTTGGCCGAGACGTTTGCTTTGCCGCTGCCGCCGCGAATTTCCTGGGAGGACGCCGAGCGGACGATGGCGCCGGCGCTGCTGGCGCTCATGTCCGAATCGCGCCGAATCGACATCCGACGGTTGCGCGAAGAACTCAGGGTGGCGTTGCGTTATCCCGACCCTCAAACGTTTCTCGCCGAATGGCGCGGAAGGCCGACCTCTGCGCAACTGCCGTTGCCGCTTTGACAGATGTCAGATGTCAGAAATCAGAAATCAGAAATCAGAAAAACATCATCTTACGCGGAGGCGCGGAGAAGAGAAGCCTCTCTCCCGCTTGCGGAAGGGGTGGAGGAGAGGGCGTTTTATCATGTATCATGGAAATTTGATCGCTGACATCTGACATCTGACCTCTGACTTCTGACTTCTGACTTCTGACTTCTGACATCTGACTTCTGACCTCTGACCATGACCACCCTCAAGAACCGCCTCGATGCTTACGAACAAATGTTGCGCCTGCATCAACCGACCGGCGCCTTGCTGTTGTTGTGGCCGACGCTGTCGGCGCTGTGGCTGGCGACGGGCGGGCGACCGCCGCTGTCGCTGGTGATCGTCTTTGTGATGGGGACGTTGCTGATGCGTTCTGCCGCTTGTGTGCTCAACGATTGGCTCCATCGTGATAGCAACGACAACGATGACGCCGAACCGCTGAAGCAAGGCGTCATTGCGCCCTGGGAAGCGCTGGCCCTGGCTGCCGTGTTGACACTGATCGCCTTTTGTTTCGTCTGGTTTACGACGAAACTCGCCATCGGGATGGCCGCGGCGGCGCTGGCGTTGGCGCTGGCGTTGGCTTTCTTGCAGCTATTTTCCAAGTGTTTTTTCTCGTTGCCGCAAGCGCTTCTCGGCATCGTTTTTTTGTTCGGCATTCCGATCGCTTTTGCCGCCGCCAACAGCACAGTGCCCTGGGTCGTCTGGGGTTTGATGGGCGTTCACGTGTTCTGGGTTGGAGCCTGCGACATCGGGAAGGCGATGGCGAACCGCGACAGAGATAGCGAGCGCGGTCGCTGCACTTCCGCGCTCATTCTGGGGCGCTACGATGTGCTGGCGGCAGCGGCTTGTTATGGACTGTATCTGGCGGGAATGATCGGCGCCGGTTTGTGGTGGCGCTTGGGCATCGTGTACTGGATCGCGCTGGCGCTGGCGGCGGCGTGTGTGGCCTGCGGTTTATGGTTTGTCCGCCACCGCGAGGCTTCCCGCTGTTTCGCCGTGTTTCGTCACAACCACGGGATCGTGATGCTCGTCTTCATCGGCGTCGCCGCCGACTACGCGCTGCGCTTGCAGGCCTGGCCGGTGCCGGGAAGTTGATAGGTCAGATATCAGAGGTCAGGGATCAGAAATCAGAAATCAGAAATCGGAAATCAGAAATCGGAAATCAGAAATCGGAAATCAGAAATCAGAAATCAGAAATCAGAAATCGGAAATCAGAAATCAGAAATCGGAAATCGGAAATCGGAAAATTAACGGCAAGGAACACAAAGAAATTCTCACGCGAAGCCGCGAAGGTGTAAAACAAATCTTTTTAACCGCAAAGAACGCATAGAGCGCAAAGAAAAAACTGGCGTCATTGCGAGCGAAGCGAAGCAATCCAGAAAACGTGTGCAACGAAAAAATCGCTGGATTGCTTCGCTTCGCTCGCAATGACGGCTTTTTTTATTCACGCGAAGGCGCGAAGCCGCGAAGAACAACTCCGTCATCCCCGCGGGAATGACGCCATATGGTGTAGCGTATTCGACTTCTTCGCGCCTTCGCGTGAGATTGTTTCGTCGCGGTTCGCTACGCTCACCACGACCTATGTGTTGCGCGAAGTCGCAGAATCCATAAACAGGGCGCGATAAATCGCGCCCCTACGTTCTGATACCTGACCTCTGGCCTCTGATTCCTGACGTCCGTCACCCCCCGACCTTCGGCAAACGAAAACTGAAGGTCGCTCCTTTTCCGGGTAAGCTGCTGATTTTCAGCGCGCCGCCGTGACGGTCAACGACGGTGCGCACCAGCGCCAGACCGAGGACAAGGCCGGTCTCTGTCGGTGATGCGTGGTCTTCCGGTGAGCCCAACAGCCGTTGTTGCGCTTCCTGTGAAAGGCCGATGCCCTGATCTTTCACGACAACGCGCCAGAAGCTGTTTTCGTCGATCACCGACACGGTGATTTCGCTGCCGTCGGGGCTGAATTTGATGGCGTTGTGGACGAGGTTGAACACGGCGCGCGCCAGAAGGGTTTGATGGCCGAGGACAAACGCTTCTTCAACGTAGTCGCGGTGGATGGCGATGTTGTATCTGATGGCGAGCGGCCAGATTTCGTCGAGGGTTTCGTCGATGAGGGCGGTCAGTTCCAATTCTTTCAGGTCGGCCGGCGTCAGTTGCAGAGCCTTGGCGTGCATCACGAATTCGTCGGCAAGGCGGGAGGTCTTGCGGGCGTATTGTTCGATTTTTTCGAAGCATTCGTCGTCGGTCAAATGGGAGTGACCTTGTTGACGCATTTCGATCAAGGCGATGATCGACGATTGCGGCGATCGCATGTCGTGCGACAGGAAGTTCAGGAACGATTCGCGTTCACGGTGGGCGGCCTCGAGACGTTCGTGGGTTTTACGCAGCGATTCAATGCTGCGCGATACCGGCTCGATGAAAGGATGGAAGGTTGTCGGGTGTCCCGAGGTGAGCGCGCCGGGTTGCAGGCGCAGCAAAAGATTTTCCTGTTCGAGAAAACGCAGCGCCATCGCCAGTCGTCGCCAACTCCACAGCGGGTATGAGAGCATGGCGGCGAGCAAAAAAGAGGCGGGTTGAACGATTCGCTGGGTGGTGTAGAGAAAAAATTCGGTGCTGCAATAACCGGCGATCAGCACGATCGTGGTAACGACCACGGCCGGTCCGGGACGCAGCCGGAAAAAAGCGGCAAAGAGAAGGAGCAGCATCAGGCTGAACAGCGCCCAGGAAACGGCGGTGGGCAATACGCGCAGGTTGATGCCGAGGCGTAACGCTTCAAAGATGTGGGCGTTGATTTCCACGCCGCCCATCGGTCGGGAAAAACCGGAGACCGGCGTCGGATGCGCGTCGCCCAGACCGGTGGCGGTGGTGCCGATGAAAACAATGCGGTCACGCACGGCGTCGAGCGGAATTTCGCCCGCAGCCCAACGGGCGTAGGAATGGCTTTTGAAATGTCCGGGCGGCCCGAAGAACGGTATATGAAACCAGTTTTTCCGTTGCCAGGTATTGGCGCCGCTGAATAACGGTTCCGATGCGCTTTCTCCCTGATAACGGGCGGCGCTTTGCGGGTCGGTGAGTTTGAGCAGCGCCAATGCCGCATGCGGCCAGCGCGCTTCTCCCAGCCCCTCAAACAGGTAGGTGGAACGAATGATTCCGTCCAGATCGACTTCGGAGTGAATGTGTCCCAACCCTGCCGCCGCATTGACCAGCAGCGGTATCGGCAGGTGTTCGCGTGAGCCGCTGCGGGTTTTCGCGTGGATCAGCGGCAGTACGACGCGGCCGTTGCGACGGATCGCGTCGGCGAGCATTTCGTCGGTTTCCAGTGTGCGACGATCCGGTTCGTTGAAAAGAACGTCAACCAACACCGCACGGGCGCCGGCTTCGGTGAGGCGGTTGATGGCGCGGGTGTGAATCTCGCGCGGCCAGGGCCATTGGCCGATACGGGAAATATCGTCGTCGCCGATCGCGAGGATCACGATATCGTCGGGAGGCGGGCGGTGAAATTGATGAAGCGCTGCGTCGTAGAGCATGTGGTTGACCCGCCAGAACCATTGGTTGTGCAGCGCGACGCCGCAAAAAGTCAGCGCGACAACCACGAACAGTATCCACTCAATGTACAAGCGCGTCGGGTGTTTGACCCGATAAGCCAAGAGTTTGCGGAGCACTGCCCGGGTTCCGGAAAAACGCGTACGCTTGATGTTCATGTTGACGTACGTTTCGTGAGAAGGGTCGAGGGGCGGCGTTGTGGCGACAAGGGGTTTCTGACGCCACGCGGTGGTTTATAACGCCAACAACGGCAGGAAGAACAGGAGTATCCAGGCAGGGAAACCACTTTCTTCCTCGGGGACGATGAATTTCTGACCGCTACTGTACGGGCCTTCAATGCCGTCGCTGGTTGTGGCGCGCACCCGAACGAAGTAGGCGCCGGCGTCCAGCATCGGCAGTTCAATGCTGGGTTTTTCGGATTCGCCCTCTTGCCGGATCGACGAGAAGTCACTGTCTGATGCGAGTTGCCAGTGGTACGTCTGGTCGGGTGCGCCGGCCCAGGCCAGCGTCACAACGTCACGGCCTTCGGGAAGGAGGGCTTGCGCGGTCGGAGCGCTGGGCGGTTCGATGACGGTGAAGGCGCTTTGCCGACCGAACGGGCCAAGACGGTCGCCGATGTCACGGGTGGCCAGTTGCCAGCGGTATTGACCGGGAACGGCTTCTAGGGTGTACGACGGTTCCGGATGGCGCTCGATGCGCAGCGGCGGTTGCTCATCGCGGGCGATAAGGATGTCGTAAGAAACGGCGTTTTCCGGCGCCGCCCACATGAGGGTGATCGCTCCGGTGGGGAGACGTTTGTCGAGGACGGGCGCTGATGCAAACGGTGGTTCGGGGCGGGCGTGCAGCAGGAAAGCGTTATGGGCTTCAAGACCGTGCAATCCCTCGGCGGAAACGGCGCGCGCACGCAGGTAGTATTGACCATCGGGCAGGTTGGCGACCTTGAGTTGCGGCAAGGTGTTTTCGTTGACGGCGACGACGTCGTTGAATGTTTCGTCGCGCGCGACCGTGACGCGGTAAGCCGCGGCGTTGGCGACCGGCGGGAAAACGATTTCCAGAATGGTTTGCGTGTGCTTTTCAGGCAGGGCGCTCAGATCCGGCGCGGGCAGCAGCGGCTTCGGGGTGCTGGGCGCCTGACCGGCGGCAACGATGCTGCCGTTGCCGGCAGGGACGATGACGCTTTCGCTTTTTTCCGGCGTTGCAACGAGGACACGTCCCTTGTCCACTTCGATGACCGTTACCGTCGTTTTACCTTCGTTCTCGCCGACCCGGAAATGGGTGCCGCGCACGGCCGTCGTTGCGCTGGGCGTTGAAATTTCGAAGCGCGCGCCCGGGGTGGTTTGCGGAGAAGGTTTGGCATTGATTCGACCGTGGTCGATGTGTATCAACGAGCGCTGGGAGCCGGTCGATAACTGGCGCAGCTCATCGAGGCGCGCCCGGGTGTTGGGTTCAATCACCAGAATACTGCCGTCGTCCAGTTGCAGGGTGACGAAACTGTCGGCGTCAACGTCGATCACGGTTCCGGCGGCCAGTTGTTGCCCTTCCTGCAAGTTGATGCCATCGCTTTGCGCTTGCCCGTTGATTTTCAATACCCTGGCGGGTTTGCTGACCGAACGAATACGGTTTTCCGGCAGGTACAGCTTTTGTCCCGACCGCAGCTTGTGGATGTCCAGCCCGGGGTTGAGCTTTGCGATGGCGCCCCAGCGGGCGCGACCATCGAGATAACGCTCGGAAAGGCTGCTGATGCTGTCGCCGGGTTGCACGGTGTATTCAATAACACCAGCAGTAACCCCGTCGGCCACCCCGGCGATGACATCGGTACGGCGCTCCGCCGGTTCGGCAGCGTGCAGCGTCAGCGCAAAAAGGCCGAGCAAAAACGCGGCAGGGAAACGAAGGTCAGTCATGAGCGCTCACGGTTCCCGGTTCGACGACTTCAACGCGGTAACCGTAACCATAGACGGAGATCAGGCAGAAACCATACTCCGGCGTCAGCTTGAGTTTGCGGCGCAAGCGGCTGACGTGGGTGTCCAGCGTTCGTGAAGTGATCGATTCGGAAACACCCCAAACGGCTTGCAGCGTCTGGACACGCGGCACCAGTTGTCCGAGGTGACGGAACAGGTACCAGGCAAGCTCAAATTCTTTTTGCGTCAGGTCGATCGGATTGCCACTGATCGTTACCGCGCGGGCGTTGCGATCGAGCGTCAGCGCGCCGATGCGCAATACCGGTTGTTGCGAGAGATCGACATTGGCGCGCCGCCGCATCACGGCCGCGATACGCGCCATCAGTTCGGCCGGACGGATTGGTTTGATCAGATAATCATCGGCGCCGGCGGTCAGCGCATCGACAATTTTGGCTTCGTCGTCCTGCTGCGAGATGAAGATGACCGGCAACGGCTCCAGCAACTGCTCACGAATCCAGGTCAGCACTTCGCGCCCGGAAGCGCCCGGCGTTCGCCAGTCGAGCAACGCCAGATCAAAAATCTCCCGGCGCAACACGCGCATCACGTCATCGCCGCGCGCAAACAAATGAACCTCATGACCGGCCTGTCCCAACAACGAGGTCAGGGCATCTCCTTGCACGGCATCGTCTTCGAGCACCAGAATACGCATAACACTACTCCCCTCCCTTTGGGCAAAAACACATCGCAACACCTGTTACCGCCATCGCGGTTCAGTCGTAGCCGATGGCCGATAACCCCGTGTTGAGGGTTTGACATCAGTTAGTAACGATAGCACAAAAAAGGTTCAAAATTCGTGTGTCAACGATAGAACTAAATGATAGAACTCATATGAAAATGGGAACGGCGGAAATCGCCGCCACGCCAGCGGTGCGCGTGTCGGTGCGGGGGTCGATGCCTTTCACAATTCATGCCGTTGGGTTAGCTTTTGTGGCGGTTTTTCACACGCCGGATGGCCTTATATCGAGGCTTTTTCCTGAGTGCCCGCCAACAAAGGGCTATCGGCAAAAAAGTGACAGGCGCTGTGTTCTTCCACCATTTATTGGTGTAGAATTCTGTTGCACCGCTAGATATAGCGGTTCTGGTGTTAGCAGAACAAGGGAGGCGACGGCTTCCAGCCGTGTTTCCAAGCGTTTTCACGCAGTTTGATTCGACTTTTTACCCGAAAGAAGGCTTATGTCTGTTTCAGTGTCCGCCTCGCCGTCCGTTTCGTCTTCAGCGTCGTCCGCAGTTTCGTCCGCAGTTTCGTCGTCGTCCGCAGTTTCGTCGTCTATTGCTGCCCCGGGAGAGACGTCGTCGTTGCCGCGCCAGATCAGTCATGTGATCAAACGTGATGGTTCGCGGGTACCGTTCGAACTGCAAAAAATCGCCATCGCGATCGCCAAGGCGGGCAAGGCGACCGGCGAATTCGACGGAAGCGAAGCGCAAAGACTCGCTTCGCAAGTGGGGCGGGTGCTGGCCTACAAAGCGCCGGACGGCGTGCCGACGATCGAGTCGGTTCAGGATCGCGCCGAGGAAACGCTGATCGCCGCCGGTTATTATGTGACGGCGCGCGCGTACATCGTTTACCGCGAAAAACACAAGCAGTTGCGCGACACCCAGAAGACGCTGATCAACGTCGCCAACGCCATCGACGAATACCTCGACCAGCGCGACTGGCGGGTCAACGCCAACGCCAATCAGGGCTATTCGCTGGGCGGTCTGATCCTGAACGTCTCCGGCAAAGTGGTCGCCAATTACTGGCTCGACCATGTTTACGAACCCGAGATCGGGCAGGCGCACCGCGAGGGCGATGTACACATCCACGATCTCGACATGTTGGCCGGCTATTGCGCCGGCTGGTCGCTGCGCACGCTGCTGTACGAAGGCTTGAACGGCGTGCCCGGCAAAGTGGAAGCGTCGCCGCCGAAACACATGAGCAGCGCAGTCGGGCAGATCGTCAACTTCTTGGGCACGTTGCAGAACGAATGGGCGGGCGCGCAGGCGTTTTCGTCGTTCGATACCTACATGGCGCCGTTCATCCGTCGGGACAACATGGCCTACGACGAGGTGAAGCAGTGCATTCAGGAACTCATTTACAACCTGAACGTACCGTCGCGCTGGGGTACGCAAACGCCGTTCACCAACCTGACCTTCGACTGGGTGTGTCCCGAAGATTTGCGCGATCAAGCGCCGATCATCGGTCGTGTCGAGCAGGACTTCACCTACGGTGACCTGCAAAAAGAAATGGACATGATCAACCGGGCGTACATCGAAGTGATGACCACCGGCGACGCCAAAGGCCGCGTGTTCACGTTTCCGATTCCGACCTACAACATCACGCCGGATTTCGACTGGGATCATCCGAACTGCGATCTGCTGTTCGAGATGACCGCCAAGTACGGGCTGCCGTATTTCCAGAACTTCCTCAATTCGGAACTGAAGCCCAACATGATTCGCTCGATGTGTTGCCGCTTGCAACTCGATCTGCGCGAATTGCTGAAGCGCGGCAATGGTTTGTTCGGCAGCGCCGAGCAAACCGGTTCGCTGGGCGTGGTGACGATCAACTGCGCGCGTCTGGGGTATCTGTACGCCGGAGACCGTGAAGGGCTTTACCGCCGTCTCGATTACCTCCTCGAAATCGCTAAGGAAAGTCTGGAAATCAAACGCAAAGTCATCCAGCGTTTGATCGATCAGGGGTTGTTCCCCTATACCAAACGTTATCTGGGAACGCTGCGCAACCATTTTTCGACGCTCGGCATCAACGGCGTCAACGAAATGATCCGCAACTTCACCGGCGACACGGAAAACATCGCCACCGAATGGGGACATGCGTTCGCCGAAGACCTGCTGAACCATTTGCGCGAGCGGATGGTCGCTTTCCAGGAAGAAACGGGACACCTCTACAATCTGGAAGCGACGCCGGCGGAAGGAACGACCTACCGCTTTGCCAAAGAAGATAAAAAGCGTTTCCCCGACATTTTACAAGCGGGAACGCCGGAAGCGCCGTATTACACCAATTCGACACAGTTGCCGGTGGGCTTCACCGACGATCCGTTCGAGGCGCTGGCGCGGCAGGAGCCGTTGCAAACCAAGTACACCGGCGGCACCGTGCTGCACCTGTACATGACCGAGCGCGTGTCGTGCGCCAACGCCTGCCGCGATTTGATCCGACGGTCGCTGGAACGCTTCCGTCTGCCGTATGTGACGGTGACGCCGACCTTCTCGATCTGCCCGGTACACGGCTATCTTGCCGGTGAATACGAATTTTGCCCGAAGTGCGATGAAGCGCTGCTGGCGAAAAAGAAACAACAGGCGTTGGCGCCGGTTTGAAACACGCCGTCGCAAACCCTGGATGAAGCAGGAAAAGTTTGAAGGACGCAGTAGAATAAATGCAGTGATGAAGAGTGTTAAATGAATAGTGTTAAATGAATAGCGTTAAAAACAGCTAACAACCCAGACAGGAACGTTTGATAAGGAGTTTTGAAAATGAATGCACAAAAAATGGAGACCCCCGCATCCGTCAGCTTGAGCGATGGCGAACGCCAGCGTTGCGAAGTGTGGACGCGGGTCATGGGCTACCATCGGCCGGTCGCGTCGTTCAACATCGGCAAAAGAAGTGAGCACCGCGAGCGTCGGTTTTTCTGTGAGGCGCGAACCAAATAAAAGGGTTCCCATCCGACGCGCTTTGCGCGCTTCGCGCGGCCTTCCCGAAGCAGACTCGGAAGGCCGTTTTTAATTGGCGTCGGGAAACGTTTTAACCACGAAAGGCACGAAAAATTTTTGTTTCACGCGAAGAAGCGGAGAATGTCTCATGCGAAGATGCGAAAGCGCGAAGTGGAACTCAAAGCTCCCCTCTCCCCTCGCGGGAGAGGGGTTGGGGGAGAGGGGGCGGTGGATTCTGCGACGTCGCTTCGCTCTGCGCAGAATAACAGCTTTTTTCTTCGTGACTTTCGTGTTTTTCGTGGTTAAAAGTTTTTCTGATCCCTGATTCCTGACCTCTGATACCTGATCTGCCATGAACGACCCCTTCACACCATTGATGAAAGCGCCACTATCTTCCGCGTTGCGGGTCGGCGGTCTGGTGCCCTTTACCGCGACCGATTACCCGGACACGCTGGCGGCCGTGGTGTTTTGTCAGGGCTGCCCCTGGCGTTGCAGCTATTGCCACAACCCGCATCTGATTCCGACGCAGGGAGAACACTTGCTCGATTGGCCGACGATCAGCGAATGGCTGGAAACGCGGCGCGGTTTGCTCGACGCGGTGGTGTTCTCCGGCGGTGAGCCGACGGCGCAACCGGCTTTGCTGAAAGCCGTCACGGCAACGCGCGCGCAGGGCTTTCAGATCGGTTTGCACACCGGCGGCGCCTATCCGCGCCGTCTGCAAACGCTGTTGCCGCATCTCGACTGGGTCGGGCTGGACATCAAGGCCAGCCCCGCCGGTTATGCGCGGGTGACCGGCGTGGCGGACAGCGAACTGGGCGCGTTCAAAGCGCTGACGCTGATACAACGCGCCGGCGTGCCGTTCGAAGTGCGCACGACCATCCACGGCGCGCTGACGCCGCCGGAAGAATTGCAAACGCTGGCAGCGATCCTCAACGAACGCGGCGTGATGCACTGGGTCTTGCAGCGGTTCCGGGCGCAGGGATGCGATAACGAGGAACTGCTGGCGCGCGCCGACGAGGCGCTCATTCTCGACGAGGCGTTGTTGCAGGCGTTGCGGGAATTCGTTCCGCAGATTGATGTGAGGCATTGAATTCCTGTGTCGGCTCCATACTTCGCAGCCAAAGGGCTTGTAGTTATCCGCCCATTGTAGTAATATACCTACATTGCAACAGCATTAGGGTGTCGCTATGATGATTACAACCCTGTCTAGCCGCGAACTTAATCAAGATGTGACCAAAGCCAAGAAAGCCTCGAGAAACGGCCCGGTATTTATTACTGATCGCGGCAGACCGGCGCATGTCATGCTGAGTATTGAGGACTATCAGCGGCTTATCGGCAAGAAGCGAAGCATCGTGGAGGCGCTGTCCATGCCGGGCATCGCTGATATCGAGATAGAGTTTCCGCGTTCGCGTGAACTTCCCCGACCAGCGGATTTTGAATGATGTTTTTGCTTGATACCAACGTTATCTCCGAACTGCGCAAGGTGAGCGAAGGCAGAGCCGACGCCAATGTCGCCGCCTGGTTGTCGAAAGAAGATGCGGCGAATTTCTATATTTCTGCCGTCACGCTCATGGAAATCGAACTGGGCATTCTTCGCATGGAGCGTCGCGACCTCAAGCAAGGGGCATTGTTGCGCGCTTGGATGAACACCCGCGTTCTTCCCGAATTTTCCGAGCGGACGCTACCGGTTGACGCGACCATTGCGCTGCGTTGCGCCAAGCTGCATGTGCCCGATCTTCGTTCCGAGCGGGATGCCTACATCGCGGCCACGGCGCTTGTGCATGGGATGACCGTCGTGACACGGAACACTGCTGACTTTGCCGTAACCGGCGTCAATGTCATCAACCCCTGGAAAGCGTGATCGGTTTTCCGCTATTGGATTCTCCATTGCATAGGAACCTGCTAGACTTACGTCATTTTACGGTTCCTGAGAGACACCCGTGCTGGAAAAAGGAAAACCCGACGAAACCCTCCGTCGCATGAAAGCGACGCGCCGATGAGCGTCGCCGTCGTTCATTCGCGCGCGCTGGCGGGGATCGACGCGCCGCCGGTCACCGTCGAAGTGCATTTGTCGTCGGGCGGCCTGCCCGCGTTCAATCTCGTCGGCCTGCCCGACGCCGAAGTGCGCGAAGCGCGGGATCGGGTGCGCGCCGCGATCCAGAACGCCCGCTACGAATTTCCCATCCGAAAAATCACCGTCAACCTGGCGCCCGCCGACCTGCCGAAAGATTCGGGACGCTTTGACCTGCCAATCGCGCTGGGCATCCTCGCCGCCACCGGCCAGATACCGCGGAAAGCGCTGAACCACTACGAATTCGCCGGCGAACTGGCGCTGACCGGCGAACTGCGCGCGATTCGCGGCGCGTTGGCGATGGTGCTCTCGGCGCGGCGCGACGGACGGGCGTTCATCCTGCCGGAAGTGAGCGCTCGCGAAGCCGCGCTGGTGCGGGACGCCATCGTGCATCCCGCCGCCTCCCTGCTTGCCGTTTGCGCGCACCTGAGCGGTCAGGAAACCCTGCCGACGCAGGCGACCGAAATTCCCGACGAGGACAGCCTTCAGATTCCCGACCTTTCGGAAGTGCGCGGGCAGCATCAGGCCAAACGCGCGCTGGAAATCGCCGCTGCGGGTCAGCACTCACTTCTGCTCGTCGGCGCGCCGGGAACCGGCAAATCCATGCTGGCGCAACGGCTGCCCGGCATCATGCCGCCGTTGAGTGAAAACGAAGCCCTGGCGACAGCCGCCATCGCGTCGTTGTCAGGACGCTTTTCACCGGAACACTGGCGTCGTCGCCCGTTCCGCGCGCCGCACCACACCGCCAGCGCCGTCGCGCTGGTCGGTGGCGGCAGCGAACCGCGCCCCGGCGAAATCTCCCTGGCGCACAACGGCGTACTCTTTCTGGACGAACTGCCGGAATGGAACCGCGCCGTCCTCGAAGTGCTGCGCGAACCGCTGGAATCCGGCGAAATCCACATCTCACGCGCGGCGCGGCAAAGCCTCTTTCCGGCGCGGTTTCAACTCGTCGCGGCGATGAACCCCTGCCCCTGCGGCTGGCAGGGACACGAAAGCGGGCGCTGCCGCTGCACCCCCGAAAACATCGCGCGTTACCGCAGCCGCGTCTCCGGCCCGCTGCTCGACCGCATCGACCTGTCGCTCGACGTGCCCTCGTTGCCCGCCGACGCGCTCAAACTGAAACGGCCGCCCGATCCCGACGCCGAAAACAGCGCCGCCGTTCGTGTGCGCGTCACCCGTGCGCACAAAGTGCAAAAAGCGCGGCAAGGCTGCGCCAACGCCCACCTGACTGCGGCGATGCTGCCGCGCCACATCCACATCGACGCCGACGCCGAAACACTGCTGGCGCAAGCGATGCAGAAAAACTTTTTATCGGCGCGGGCGTATCACCGCGTGCTGCGCGTCGCCCGCACCATCGCCGACCTCGCCGACATGCCCAACGTCACCTCGGCACACATCGCCGAAGCGCTGGGCTATCGAAGGTTCGATCGGGTGTAAGCGCAAAGAACGTAAAGAGCGCATAGAGCGCAAAAAAAGAATTCTCACGCGAAGGCGCGGAGCCGCGAAGGAACGAAACTCCCCTCTCCCGCTTGCGGGAGAGGGGAGGGGGAGAGGGCGTAGGGGCGCGATTTATCGCGCCCTTTTTGTGGATTCTGCGACGCCGCTTCGCGTCGCGCAGAATGACGATTTTTTCTTTGCGCGCTATGCGTTTCTTTGCGTTCTTTGCGGTTAAATGATATTTTTTGATTCCCGGATGGCGCTTCGCTTATCCGGGCTACGCGCTCACGCGAAGGCGCGAAGAGGAAAAGCCCCCGACTTGCCCCCTTTCCAAAGGGGGTGTCGGCGAAGCCGACGGGGGTTTGCGAGGGTGCCCGCCGAAGGCGGGCGGGGGTTTGTTTTGAAAAAGATTCACCGCAAAGAACGCATAGAGCGCATAGAGCGCAAAAAAGAATTCTCACGCGAAGGCGCGAAGCCGCGAAGGAACGAAACTCCCCTCTCCCGCAAGCGGGAGAGGGGTGGGGGAGAGGGCGTAGGGGCGCGATTTATCGCGCCCTGTTTGTTCTCACGCGGAGACGCGGAGAAAAAAAGCCGTCATTCTGCGCGGCGCGAAGCGGCGTCGCAGAATCCA
>WQTW01000012.1 GCA_009786085.1 Pseudomonadota bacterium
CTGTCTGTCTCCGCCGGTTCCGCGTTCGCTACGCTCACGCTCCACCGACGGTTACTCACGTTGCGCGCCTGCGGCGCTGCCTGGAATGTGAGAGAAAAGCAGAGCCACCTCTCATGTCATCAGAGACCATGACGCAGAACTTGTGTAGATGCCTATGCCTTCAAGGGAAGGGTTTGGGTGGGGATGGAGTGCAAAGATCGGTTACTGATCCCTGATTCCTGACCGCTGATCCCTGTCAATCGCATTCATCTGTCCGCGTATCCGCTCCAGAAAATTCCGATGCGTCAGCACCCAGACAATCGCCGGAACTACCGTCGGCAGGATCAGCGTGCCGAACTGGTAAGCAAAGGCGACCAGTTCGCGTTGCAGCGCCGAGAAGCCGACTTGCGCCGCGACAAAAGGCCCTGCCGTGAAATTGACATTTTTAAGAAAATCCGCCGTCACGCCCCAGGTGATGAACGGCACAATCACGAGATAACCGATCAGCAATTTTTTCCAGCCGCCTTTTTCGCGCGCCGCCAGCACCAGCGCCGCCAGCATCGGAAGGCCGAACGAATACAGAAGCGCGTTGACCTCAACACTGACCACCGCATTGTTGGGCATCGCCTCACCCGGTCGCAGCGAAGTCACGAAAACAAGATCGCGCGACTCCATCAAAACCTGCTTCACCAGATCGCCGAAAGCGATTTGGGTAAACACTTCCGCCAGCAGTTTGGCCGGAAAAATCAGAATGGGCGCCGCAAAATACCAAATCGCAAACATCAGCGGCAGCCAGGCAAACGTGATGAGCACAAAGCGCAACAACGGCGAGCGGTTACGCTTTTTCGACACGTTCGGTTCCTGCGGTGTCTTGTCTTCCGGCGACATCTTCAAGCCCCTCGCGCGGATTCCGCCGTTTGCTGCGCCGCTTCCGTGGAAGGCACAGCCGAGCCGCCGCCGCCTTGATCTTTATCCTGGTTTTTATCGTTGGGCAACAACCGTATCCAGATCAGGAAAACGATCAACACGTCCAGCATGATGAGCGCCTGCCAGATATAAAGGTGCGCCCACTCAAAGGCCGTCATGTTCCACTGCCCCAGATAAAACAGACTGATCACGCGCACAACGTTCAGCGCCTGCACCGCGACGAAGCCGCTCAAAATACCGATGATCTTGTATTTCCAGGGCGACGGAAACGCCAGCATCGCCGCCACCAACACAATCGTCGCCTCGATGCCGTTGCAGCCTTTTTCAATCGACACGCCGAAACCGTTGGTAAGACTGCGCATCACCCGCCCCGTCGCCTCGACTTGACCATCGAACAGCGTCACGAGCCAGGTTGAGATTTTGGCAAGCATGATCGTCCAGGGTTCCACGAACCAACGCTCCGCCCAGGGTGTTAACTCAAGCCCGAAAAGAACGGCCAGTATGACAAGAAAGAGAATGAAAAATCGAACCATAGCGGCGGATTCTACCATTATCAGGAATCAGAGGTCAGGAATCAGGGATCAGAAAAGCCCCCTTTTCAAAGGGGGTGGCCGCCGAAGGCGGACGGGGGTTTGTTTCTCACGCGAAGGCACGGAGCCGCGAAGGAACGGGATTGCTTCGCTTCCCGCCACGCTTCGCTCGCGGCTAAAGGCTCGCAATGACGCCACCATTTTTTGCGCTCTATGCGTTTCTTTGCGTTCTTTGCGATTAATCGTGTTTTTGATTCCCGGATGGCGCTTCGCTTATCCGGGCTACGCTTGCGGTGAAATGGTTTTTGCTGGGATTCCCGCCACGCTTCGCTCGCGGCTAAAGGCCGCTCATCGCCAACCTACGTTCTGACCTCTGACCCCTGCCTACGACCGCGCCAGCGGCGGATTGGACGCAAAATATCGCTTTATCCCTTCTGCGATGGCTTCGGCGAAGCGTTGTTGTTGCTTCGGGTCGTTCAATTGGGCTTCTTCTTCGAGGTTGGAAATAAATGCCGTCTCGACCAGAATCGACGGGATGTCCGGCGCTCTGAGCACCGCGAATCCGGCTTGCTCGACCTGTTTTTTGTGCAAGGTGTTCCGCCTCCCCAATTCGGTCAGAACCATCCCACCGACTTTCAGGCTGTCGTTGATCTGCGCCGATTGCGATAAATCGAGCAGGGTTCTGGCAACGGCGCTGTCCTTGCCGCCGATGTTGACGCCGCCGACCAGATCGGCGCTGTTTTCCTTCTGCGCCAGCCAGCGGGCTGCCGTGGATGTCGCTCCTCTCTCCGACAACGCGAACACCGATGAACCGCGCGCATTGGGGTTCGTGAAAGCGTCCGCATGGATCGACACCATCAGATCGGCCTGCACGCGCCGCGCTTTTTCGACGCGCTGGTTGAGCGGTACGAAAAAGTCGCCATCGCGCGTCAACACGGCGCGCATGTTCGGTTCAGCGTCGATCAGTTTCTTGACGCGACGGGCTATCGCCAGCACCACGTTTTTTTCAAACGTCCCTTTCCTTCCGATCGCGCCCGGGTCTTCGCCGCCATGCCCGGGGTCCAGCATCACGATGATCGGGCGCGGTTTGACCGGTGGTTTGCCCGTGGGCTTTCCTGCCAGCGTCGGCTTGCTGCCTGTCGCGGGTGGTTTTTCGGCCGGCGGCGGCGGTTTTTTTGTGGTTGTTGTGGTAGCTGAGGTGGTCACTGAGGTGGCGGCTGAGGTTCTTTCGCTTTCGCTGCGCTTTTCGTATTCGCGCACCAGCGCCAGCAATTCCTCATCGGCAGCGTACTTCTGTTCCAGCGCGGACACGGCATCGTTGCTTTCAAACTCCTTGACCAGCAACAACAGCGGATCAATCCGTTCGACCGGATAAATATCCAACACAAGACGAAAACCGAATTGGGCGACCGGCTCCAGCGTAAAAAGCTGCGGATCGACGCGATCCTTGAGATCGAGCACCACCCGCAAAATGTTGGGATCGCGCCGCCCCAACCGGATGCCCAGAATGTAAGGGTCGTCATGCTGCAAAAGCGATGGCAGCGCCATCACGTCGGCGAACTGTTCGAGATTTTCAATGTCGAGCACGAGCCGGTAAGGCTCCCGCAACTGCATCATCTGAAACTTCACCGCTTGCGGCGTCTCGATCACCAGCCGCGTGTATTCCTCCGCAGGCCACAAACGGGCGGCAGGCGTCTTGGCGGACGATTGCGATGCCGTTGCCGATACGGCTCCAACCACCGGCGGCAAGAGCAACAGCCCCGACGCCAGCAACCCGCCTCGCAACAGCCGACGGCGAACGATGGAAACACGCACGTTCGGCGTTGCCATCAAAACATCCGTCACGAATTCATCGTCGCGCTCAGACATGCCATCCCTGCTTTCGAGTGCGCCGCTATTCGCGCCTGCCGTCCGGTCGCCGAAACATCCGCTGGCAGCGTCAGCGACACCGCTAGATCGACCGGCGGCAAGCGATCCCCCAACTTTTCCGGCCACTCGATCACGCAAACCGCGTCATCGCGGAAATACTCCGAAAAACCGCCGGACTCCCATTCCGATGGATCTTTGATTCTATAAAAATCAAAGTGATAGAAGGCTGTTTTGAAGTGACTGGGATCCAGGCGGATACATTCCTGCGAGAATGTGCCGCGCACCACCTCTGCCCCGCCCCCTTTTGAAAGGGGGTGGCCGCCGAAGGCGGACGGGGGTTTGTTCCCAATCGCGTCCTTTGAAAGCGAACGAGGGGTTGTCTCGGCTCCCCTCTCCCCCTGCGGGAGAGGCGTCTGGGGAGAGGGGGAAACCCCATCCCATGCCCCCTTTTCAAAGGGGGTGCCCGCCAAAGGCGGGCGGGGGTTTGCCCCCCCCTGAAGAGGAGGGCTTTCAAAAAGATACTCCTCGACCAGCGCATAGCTTGGGCTTTTGACCGTCCCGGACACCCCCAGAGCGCGCAACATGCCGCGCACCAGCGTCGTCTTGCCCGCGCCCAGATCGCCGGACAGGGTGACCACCATCCCGCCCCGCAAATGCGCCGCCAAGCGCCCGCCCAGCGCTTCGGTCGCAGCGGCATCCTCCAAATAATGTTCAAACGGTTCCTGCATATCGGCTAGCTTTGTCGCTTTTCTGTCCCCCATCGCGCAAGGATACAGGAAAGACCGCCGGTTCTGAAACGTATTTGCCCTCACAATAGCGAAGCGCCCCGAAGGGCGCTTCGCTATCCTGCTCACAACACAAACGGTTTACAGCACAATGGGAGCGAACATGAAGCCGAAAAGCACCGCCAGCGCAATACAGACCACGCCGGGGATGAAGAACGGATGGTTGAACACATATTTGCCGATCCGTGTCGAACCGGTATCATCCATTTCCACCGCCGCCAGCAGCGTCGGGTACGTCGGCAACACGAACAGCGCCGACACTGCCGCAAACGACGCAACCAGCGTTACCGGCGCAGCGCCAACCGTGATCGCCAGCGGCATCAACGCGCGAGCGGTTGCCGCCTGCGAGTAGAGCAGCATCGACGCAAAGAACAGCGCCACCGCCAACAACCATGGCTGAGTTCTCAACACGCCTTCCGACAGTTCTTTGATACCGGCTTCGTGGGCGCCGACGAACGTCGTGCCAAGCCATGCCACACCCAGAATACACACGCAGGCGCTCATACCGGATTTGAACGTCGAAGCGCTCAACACGTTGGCAGCATCGATCCGGCAGAAGAAGGTAATCGCCGTCGCCGCGCTCAACATGATCACGTAAATGGCGTGGTCACGTATCATGGGGATGCTTTCCTTCGGGAACCAAGCACCCTTGCTAACGTCACCGAACAATCCAACCTTGTCGCTAATCAGCGTGGCGTAAAGCATCACCACGACGATCGCGAAAAGGAAGATCCAGACCGAGCGTTTGCCCATCGGCGTCACTTTGATGTTACTGACACCGCGCATCACCACCAACCCTTTGGCCAAGCGGTCCAGATAAACCGGATCGTCTTTCAATTCCTTGCCCAGAAAATTGGCCAAGAACGAAGTCAGAATCACAGCCAGCAACGTCGTCGGTATGCAGATCATCAGGATGTCAAGGTAGCCAACAGGAATCCCCTCTTTTTCCAACACACCGGAAAAGAACACCACCGCCGCCGAAATCGGCGATGCGGTAATGGCGATCTGCGACGACACCACAGCGATCGACAATGGCCGCGAAGGACGAACCCCCTGCTCTTTGGCGACTTCGGCGATCACCGGCAGCGTCGAAAACGCCGTGTGCCCGGTACCCGCCATCAGCGTCATGAAATACGTGACGATAGGCGCCAGATAGGTGATGTACTTCGGATGTTTGCGCAAAAACTTTTCGGTGATGACCACCAAAAAGTCGATGCCGCCGGCCACCTGCATCGCGCCGATGGCGGCGATCACGGACATGATCACCAGAATAACGTCAATCGGGATCGACCCCGGCTTGACGCCCATCAGCGCCAGCACCAGCACGCCCAAACCGCCCGCGTAACCGATGCCGATACTCCCCAGGCGCGCGCCCAGGAAAATCGCTGCCAGAACGATGGCTAATTGAAGGATTACCATGAAATCCATAACGGTCTCCTGTTGAGGTTAATTCTTGATGAACTGCGGATTGATCAGGTTGTCGAATGAGAAAACTTCATCCCATTTTTCTTGCGTGATCAATTTCCTTTCCTTCACTACGATATCGTGAATCGATTTATTCTGTAAGTATCCTTCCCGCGCAATTTCCGCGCATTGTTTGTAACTCAGAATCGGATTCAACAGCGTTACGATGCCCAGTGAACCCAAGACCATCGCTTCGGTACGTTCCTTGTTCGCCGTGATGCCTTTCACGCACTGCTCGGTCAGGCTCTTGACGGCGTTTTGCATCGTGGTGATCGAACTGAACAACGCATAGGCGATCACCGGCTCCATCACGTTCAACTGCAACTGACCGGCCGACGCCGCCAGCGTAACGGTCAAATCCATCCCGATCACGTAGAAGCACGTCTGGTTGACCACTTCGGGAATCACCGGATTGACTTTGCCCGGCATGATCGACGAACCCGGCTGCAACTGCGGCAGATTGATTTCGCTCAAACCACAACGCGGGCCGGACGCCAGTATCCGCAAGTCGTTACAGATTTTGGTCAATTTGACCGCCGTCCGTTTCATCACGCCGGAAAGGTGGACATAGTCGCCGCAATCGGAGGTCGCTTCAATCAAATCTTCCGACAAAACGAATTTTTCGCCGGTTACTTTGGAAAGATATTCGACCGCCAGTTTGGGATACCCTTTCGGCGCGTTGACCGATGTTCCGATCGCCGTTGCGCCGAGGTTGACTTCGCGCAGCATGTCGTACGTCGCTTCGATCAGCGCGATTTCCTCGCCGATCGACGTTGCAAAACCGTGAAACTCGGCGCCCAGCGACATCGGCACGGCGTCCTGCAAGTGCGTCCGTCCCATCTTCAGCACTTTGTCGAATTCTTTGCTCTTGGCGTAAAGCGCGTCCTGCAATTCGCGCAGGGTCTTCACATAATCCTTCAAGCGCAGCAGCAGCGCCAGATGGAACGCCGTCGGATACGCGCAGTTGGTGGATTGCGAGCCGTTGACGTGATCGTTCGGGCTGACCGTCGCGTAATCGCCTTTGGGCTTGCCCATCGACTCCAGCGCGATATTGGCGATGACTTCGTTGGTGTTCATGTTGACGGAAGTGCCGGCGCCGCCCTGAATGAAATCGGTGACGAACTGATCGACAAATTCACCCGCAATCAAACGGTCACACGCTTTGATGATCGCTTCGGCAACCTTCGGATCCAGCACACCGCAATCACGGTTGGCCATCGCCGCTGCTTTTTTCACATACGCCAGCCCTTTGATCATGACGGGTTCTTCCGACATCGACCGTCCGGTAATGTAAAAATTTTCCTTGCCGCGCAATGTTTGCACGCCGTAATAAACGTTATCGGGAAGTTCCCGTTCCCCAAGAAAATCTTTTTCAATTCGGCTCATTTTTTCCAACCTTTCAGCTTCTTACTTTGGTTTTTGCGTCAAATTCCGACGCCCCATGCAAACATCCTCGTCAGGGCCTGCTAACACTATTTTTACAACCGCGAAGGGTAGATTTGGCCTGTCCATCAAGGCACGCAACGCCGCATGGGCCGACCGCCCATGCAAGGAGCGTAACGCCGAGGGGCAGGCCAAGGCTCCCTTCCCTTCGGGGTGCGCACCCGAGGGTTCGTCTGCGGCGTTGCAGTCGCTTGCAAGGCTCTCGGCATTGCTGCGCGCCTGCGCCTTGCATCCAACCCCTCGGGTGCGCAACGCGATTTGCAAAAATAGTGTTAGCAGGCCCTGTGCGGGGATGTTCTCCTTATCTTTAACACCCGATAGTGGCCATCTTCCTTCGCAGAAACGCGATTTGCGTTTGCAACGGCAATTCTTTCGGGCATATGTCGTGGCACCCCAGCAGCGACATACAACCGAACACACCGCTGTCGTCGCCGACCAGTTCGTAAAAGTCGTCGTCGGTACGAACATCACGCGGATCGAGTTTGAAACGCGCAACTTTGTTCATGCCGACCGCACCCACGAAGTCCCGCCGCATCTGCGCCGTGCCGCACGCCGCCACGCACGAACCGCATTCGACACAACGATCCAGTTCGTAAATCTTGTCGGCAAGCTCGGCGTCCATGCGGGTTTCGGCCTTGCTCAGGTTGACTTCCTCTTCCTTCGCATGCACCCAGGTTTCGAGACGCTCACTCATCCCGCGCATCCACTTACCCGTATTGACCGACAAATCGCCGATCAGTTCAAACACCGGCAGCGGCGCCAGCGAAATATCGGCGTCCAGTTCCTTGGTCAAGGTGCGACAGGCCAGGCCGGGGCGACCGTTGATCAGCATCGAACAGCTGCCGCAAATGCCGGCGCGGCACACGAAGTCGTATTGCAGCGTCGGATCCTGGTGCTCGCGGATTTCGCTCAACGCCAGAAAGAGCGTCATGCCTTCGGCCTCTTCCAACTGGTACGATTGCATGCGCGGCTTGCTGTCCGGATCCTGCGGGTTATAACGCAGAATGTGGAAAGTCAGCATCCGTTGCCGGGTTTTTCCGCCCGACGCGGTGTTTTTTTGATCGTCGCTCATCTTCTGGCTCATCCGTTCAAAGGTTCGTCAATACGCTCGTTGAGACCGCGCAGATTTTCGGGCAGCTTGTCCCGGAAAGACATCAGCGTTTCTTGTATCGCAAAGCGATCTTTGCCTTCGCTTTCCATCCGCTTCCTGATCTCCTCGACTTCCGCCAGCCGCTTGGCCGTGTCCGGATGGTCGATGTAATCCTTCGCCCCATAACCGCGCCATCCCGGCGGCAGTTCCATCTTCATGACGTCAAACGTTTCGTACTGCAATTCCGGCAAGGTCGCATTCTCGTCGCGCCAGAAAGACAGCGTGCGCTTCAACCAGTTTTGATCGTCGCGGTTCGGATAGTCCTCGCGGAAATGCGCGCCGCGGCTTTCGGTTCGTTGCAACGCGCCATACGCAACCGTCAGCGCCAGCTTGATCATCTTCTGCGTCCGATACGCCGCCACCAGTTCGGGGTTGACGCCCGGCGCCTTGCTGGTCAGCCCGATGTTGCGGCTTCGCTCCAGCAGGTTTTGCAGTTTCGCCACGCCTTCTTTCAGCGCTTCGCCGTTACGGAAGATGCCGACCGAGCGGGTCATGACTTCCTGCATTTCGCTGTTGAGCTTGAAAGCGTTCTCGGTACCGTTGCTGTTCAGCAGCGCTTTCAGTTTCGCTTCTTCCCGCGCCATGAATTCCTGCGCCAACGCTATCGGCGCATCGACCGTGTTTTCCGGCTTGTCGCAGAAATCGGCGATGAACTCGCCGACAATCATGCCGGCCACCACCGTTTCCGCCACCGAGTTGCCGCCCAGACGGTTGAACCCGTGCAAGTCCCAACACGCCGCCTCACCCGCCGCAAACAAGCCTTTCAGATGTGGCGATTCGCCGGTGTGGTTGGTGCGCACACCGCCCATCGTGTAGTGCTGCGCCGGACGCACCGGAATCCACTTCTCGGCGGGATCGATGCCGAGGAAGCTCTCGCAGATTTCCTTGATCTCGCGCAGGTTGTGTTCGATGTGTTTGCGTCCCAGCAGCGTCACGTCGAGCCACAGATGCTCACCGAAGCGCGACTTGACGCCCTTGCCTTTGCGGATGTGTTCTTCCATCCGGCGCGACACCACGTCACGCGACGCGAGTTCTTTCTTCTCCGGCTCGTAATCGGGCATGAAGCGATGGCCGTCCACGTCGCGCAACAAACCACCGTCGCCACGACAACCTTCAGTCATCAGAATGCCGACCGGCACGATTCCCGTCGGGTGGAACTGCACGGCTTCCATGTTGCCGAGCGCCGCCACGCCGGTTTCCAGCGCAATCGCGTGACCGATGCCTTCGCAGATCACGGCGTTGGTGGTGATGCTGTACAACCTGCCCGCGCCGCCGGTCGCAATGGCTGTCGCCTTCGCCATGTAAGCGCGCAACTCGCCGGTGATCAGATCGCGGACAATCGCGCCGTAGCAACGCTTGCCGTCGTGAATCAACGCAATCGCTTCGGCGCGTTCGTGAACTTCGATGCCTTCGCCGATCGCCCGATCGCTGGCGGTGTAAAGCATCGCGTGACCGGTTCCGTCCGACACATAACACGTCCGCCATTTCTTCGTGCCGCCGAAATCGCGCTGCGCGATCAAGCCGCGCGCTTCTTCGCGTTCGGTGATGGTCACTTTCTGGCTGTTGATGATGACCTCGCGGTCGCCCGGCGTCACCCGGCTCCAGGGCAAGCCCCAGGCCGCCAGCTCGCGCACCGCTTTCGGCGCCGTGTTGACGAACATCCGTGCAACATCCTGATCGGCGCCCCAGTCGCTGCCGCGCACCGTATCTTCAAAATGGACATCCTCGCTGTCGCCCTGCCCTTTGATCACATTCGCCAGCGACGCCTGCATTCCGCCCTGCGCCGCCGCCGAGTGCGAACGCTTCGGCGGCACCAGCGACAACACAATCACTTCATGACCGCGACGCTTCGCGCCGATCCCCATTCGCAGACCGGCCAGTCCGCCGCCGATCACCAGCACATCGGTAAAAATAACCTTCATCTCGCGCTCTCCTCAGCTTGCTGTACCCATGCCGGGGTGTAATGCTCTCCGTTCAGGTATTTGTCTTGATTTTCAATCCCGATCTTTATGTACGCGCCCAACGTAGCAAGCCCCAGGATGAGGAAAAAGGCTGTGATTCCCCATTTGAGTTTTTTCAGGAACTCGCGGCCTGCGTTCGGCCAGCACCATTTCACCGCCAACCGGTACAAACCGATGCCGCCATGAAATTCAACAAGCAACAGCAGCGTGAGGTAAAACGGCCATAATCCATCGACCCACATCCGGCCACCCGATCCGTAGGGACCGATGGCTTGCGGCCACACCATCATCTGATACAGGTGCGCCGACGCCAGGAAGAACATGAGAAAGCCGGTATAGACCTGCCACATCCACATCGTCGTATCGCCGTGGCGCATCGACTTCGCGTGAGCGCGATAGACGCTGAACTGCCGGTAATTGATCGGGAACTTCCGCACTGCCAGCATCGCGTGAAGCACGAACACCACAGCAACGACCGCGACCACGATGGAGACAAGCCCCGGATAAGCCTTACCGAAGAAAAAATACCCTTCGAAGAATTTGGTGATCGTCCACATCGCATCTTTACCAAGCAGGATGGATGCGACGAAGAACATATGCCCCCACATGAACAGCGCCAGAAACAGGCCGGTCATGCTTTGCAGGAGATCAAGGCGAGCCGGCAAGCGACTCTTTCGAGGCCGTTCCGACAGGCCTGCCTGAATGATGAGTGTTTCGTTTGACATAGGAACCTTACATTCAAAAATGGAAATTCAAGTCAGAGGACTTTACGGAAAAACTACAATAGTATAGCGCGCTTCAAGGGCTTATACCTTTTGATTCTCGTCAACCTTTTATGCCTTGCACCCCCATTAAAACAGCGTTTTCCCATTATTAAAACAGGGTTTTTCCGTTTTTGGCGGGAGATTTCCTGAGCAGCGTCCGCAAGCGAACCATCAGCGCCGACTGCGGCGAAGAACCGCCGTCCAGCAAATGCGCACTGCGCTCGGGAATGTCCGGCATCGACGACACCAACAGCGGAACATGCTGCTGATCCCCGTTTGCTTCCGTTAACCCGATGATTTTACTCATGGAATCGGCTGTTGCCGCTGGCCCCATGCCGCCCAGAACACCTGCCAGATAGCGCATCCCATGAAAACCGTATGGTTTCGAAAAGTCTAACACGAAAAAGCCGATGCCAAAAACAGGAAAGCAACGCAAAATACGCATACGCAACCGGTAAGCACAAGAGATTATGCAAAACATCGAAACCATCACGCAGCGCGACGATTTGTTTTTTTGCCAAGTCGAAGCCATCGATGCCCATCAGGCCGTCCAGACATTGCGCGAAGGAAAAAGCGATATCATCCTGTCCTTCCACGACGAAAACCTGCTGCAAACACCGTTTCGCTGCCTCAAACTACTCAGCGCCGAACTGATACCCGTTTACGTCGGCAACGAACACCCCCCGCGATTTACGCCTGACCAAACCGGTATCCCATTGCTGAACTACACACCGACCTCCTATCTGGGGCGACTGGTCAACCGGCACCTGTCCACGATGAACGAAAACCTCTTTCGCACCGTGTTCGTCTCGTCGATGGCCGAACTGCTGAAACGAATGGCGCTCAACGGCTACGGCGTCGCTTGGCTGCCGACCTATCTGGTACACGAAGCCCAGGGACGGTTCACCCGCCTCGACCTGCCCGCCATCCCGATCGAAGCATACGCCTACCGAATGGAAACCCGCCTGAACTCCGCCGCCGAACGTTTCTGGAGCGCACTGCATTCGCTTACGCCGTCTCACGCGGAGAAAAACCTTTAACCACGAAAATTTACTCCGTCATCCCCGCGAAAGCGGGGATCCAATCATCCAAATCTCAAACTCCCAAATCTTTACATTGAAAAAGCACACGTTTTCCATCTTCGCGAGGCTGCTTTCCTGGATTCCCGCTTTCGCGGGAATGACGCCACGTTTGTGTGGCGCGTAGTTGCGTAACCCGGATAAGCGAAGCGCTATCCGGAAGTCAGGTATCAGAGGTCAGGAATCAGCCCCCCCCTTTCCAAAGCTGTCTCTATATCACATCTCCAATGTCATGATCTTGGCCAACCGAAAGCCTTCTATTCGAATTGCCAACCGCGCCACATGGCCTCCCATCCAGGGCGTCCTACAAGGCTCGTTGGAAAGTCGAGCTGTTCTTCAAGTAGCACCCTCGTATTAACAGGTCGCTCAAAAACTATCTTGAAGCTGCTTAATGTCCGAAAAACAGACCAAAATCTGTACAAAAAGCAGCTTTACAAGCTCGTTTTCAGTCATTTTTAGCCTTGCAGGCATTGCTTTTTCCTCTGTCTCTGACTTTTTGAGCAACCTGTTAAGCGTTTTTTCGGAACCTCCGAAACGCGGTCAAGTCGCAGATTTGGATCGCCGTGTCCGTCTATGTTCTTGCCGCTATCGTCAAAAAACGGCTCAGCCTCAATGCTTCGCTTTACACATTGCAACAGATTCTCTCACGGACTCTTTTTGAGAAAAGGCCCTTGCAACAAGCGCTTACTCTACCAAATACTTCAAAAAACCAGAAATAGGACAGCAGCCAACTGTTTCTATTCGACTTTTAACCGGATACTACTGCGCGTTTGTTATAAAACTTTGCCACTCGCTTCTGGTTGTATTACAATATAAATCAATTTTCGTCAAGAGGACAATCATGGTCGTAAACCAGTTGGTACAAACACACATTGATGGCGCAATCAAGGTTGAAGCAGCGTCTGTTTTAGCTGCGATGGGTCTTACAGTGTCCGGCGCGGTTCGGCTTATGCCCACAAAAGTAGCGCACGAAAAAGCGTTGCCTTTCGAGCCACTGGTCCCGAACGTGGCAACCATTGCGGCCATTAAGGTAGCTCGCGCCGATAAAGCCACGAAAGCAGAGAGACTCGATGCGCTGTTCCGAGATATCAATGCGAACAATGGAAGCATTTATTAGAAAAACTGGCGGTGTTCGCCTCACCTAAAATCGTTGATTGGTATCTCATGAAGTTTGACAATTTTGACAAGGTTGTAGATACCGTGCTGGCGCACGTGCCGCATGGAGAAAGTGTAAAACCGCTTGATAAGCCGATAGCTGAAACAACTGTGCTGAAACTCAAGCAAGCCCATAAACCGACCGTTTCAGAAAGCCGGGCATACCTAATCCGTACTACAGATGACGCGAAAAGTGTCGCTAGTAGTTGGCTGGAAGACCTACTGCTGGCGCAGGCGACAAGCTTCGGCCTTCCCGAAGTAGACGACCGCTACCATATCTGGCGTGTTCCGATCAAAAACACCAAGGGCACGAGGAAAATTGGCGAAATCGTCATCGACGCTTATCTTGGCGTAGTAGACGAGAAAAAGACTACGCGCGCCCCCATGATTGAAGCGCGTTTGCTTAAAAAAGATGAAAAAAAACTCAAAGAAAAAACTAGCCTGAAAATTGAACTTTCACCGTTGCGTAACACAATCGGGTTGGGAGACTGTATTGAACTACTGGAAGACATGCCCGCCGAATCAGTTGACCTTGTGTTCACTTCACCGCCATATTTCAACGCACGCCCTGAATACGGCGAATTCGACGATTATTCCGAATATCTAAACTTCATCCGCTCGGTCATACGAGCCTGTGCGCGTGTGCTAGCAGAGGGTCGGTTTTTCGTGATGAACACATCACCAGTCTTGCTGCGCAGAGCTAGTCGCAACGAAGCTTCGCGACGCATCGCAGTTCCGTTCGATATTCACGCGCTGTTCATTGCGGAAGGCTTCGAGTTCATCGACGATATCATATGGGCCAAACCTTCCGGAGCAGGTTGGGCGACAGGTCGGGGGCGGCGGTTCGCTGCTGACCGCAATCCACTGCAATACAAAGCCGTTCCAGTCACGGAATACGTGCTAGTGTACCGCAAAAAAACTGACAAGCTGATTGATTGGCACATTCGCAATCATCCTGATCGTAATGCGGTGGATGCATCGAAGATTGCCGATGGCTACGAAACCACAAACATCTGGCACATTCAACCCAATACGCGCTCACCACATCCGGCACCGTTTCCACTGGAATTGGCAGAGAAAGTAATTCGTTACTATTCGTTCAAGGGTGATGTAGTACTTGATCCGTTCGCTGGTAGCGGAACCACTGGCATGGCAGCGGTTAAATGTGGGCGTCGCTTCGTACTGTTCGACAACAATCCAGAATACGTAGAGTGGATACGAGAAGGCGCTAGGCAGTGGTTGGGCAAGGCAAGCAAAGAAGTGTTACTGTTGAACCTGAATGAAGTCAATATTGCACAGGAGCCTTTGCTATGAACGGTATCCAGTTGTTAGAAGCGTTTCCCGCTTCGGCGATCGACCTCCTCGCCGGTAGTGGACGCGAGTTTATCCAGCGTATTGGCGAAGACGCGGCTCGGCAAGCTGTGTTGGGGGTTCTCCAGGGTGATAACGTGAGATCGCAAACAGAGTTTCTCACTCGCGCCCGTATTTCTCAATTGAGCGCAGCAATCGTCGCTCAATACCTCACCGCGTGCTCCACCAATCCCAACTTCGCAAGAAATTTCTTCGAAATTGCGATGGACGCAGTCTCAAAACAAAACAAACAGCATCCGGCGTGGTTGTCGGCGCAATGGTTCCTCGGCTTGACCGGAAAATCAGTTCAAAACGTGTTGCGCGGCGATACGAAAAATCTAGTCGGCTACGTAACGAGATTGGCAGAAGTGCTGTCAGACTCCGCCCAGCAAACGGACAAAATGCTAGGGGCACATACGTTTACGTTGGAAGGCGGCGGCAATCTGATACGGATGGATTGGGAACAATTACTGCGTGTAACTACGGCTATTGGAGCGCAGACATTAAGCATCCGAGGATCTGACAAATCTATGTACGGAAAATTATTCGAGAGACTAGTGCTCGGATCCGTATTAGACATGTTGGGCTTCCACTTAGTAACTGATACCGCAATACGATCCGTAAATGACATCGGTGCATTCTGGCTGTCCGACAACCAGAGCGAACGTGAAACAGATGCAACCGCAGTGATCGGGAGCGGGAAAATCGCACTATTTGATATCGGCTTCATTGGTGCAGGCAACTCCGAAATCACCAAGGACAAACTATCGCGTTTTTCCGCTGAAAACAATATGGGCGGCACCAGAGCACAGTCACGCACTTTCATTATTATTGACCGTTTGCCGAACACCAGAAAGACACATAATGCAGCACAACGACTGCAAACAGAACTCGTGCAGATGAGTATGAAATTCTGGCCTTTAGAATTGGCCCAAAAACTAAAAGCCGTTGGATGGAATTCCGAGCTTGCCGAAATAGATGAAGCAAATGCGGCAGTGTGGTTGGAGCAACACATTGCCAACATTGATATCTTCGCATTGATCGGCAACACCCGGATAGATGCGGAGATACAAGAATAATCCCGCAGCAGCATCTAATACGCTTCAAGTTATCGCTTGCCTGCTGTACGTGCCTGCATTTCATGCACTATCTTCCTCCGATGTGTCGTGGTTAGCATGTTCGTCACACCCATATGAGGCAAAGGAGTAGTAAGTTTGTAAAAATCAAAGACTGGGATAGCATATGTCTTTCGTTTTCAAAATATCACCCTGCCCATGCGCCTCCAGCTTTTTCTTCTCTTTTTCATCGTGTGCTTTACGCCGCCGCTGATGGCGGCGAAGGGTAAGGCCGCGCCCGGAAACGATCTCAGCCAACGCGCGGACGTGCAAGCATGGGCGGCGGAATTCGGCGCCAAAAAAGGGATCAACCCCGTGTTTTTGCTCGACACGCTGAAAAGCGCCAAAATCGAATCCCGGATTATCGAGCTGATGGACGCGCCGGTCAAAGCGCCGACGCCCTGGTTTGAATACGCGCCGCGTTTTCTCAACGAAGGACGCATCAACGGCGGTGTCACGTTCTGGACAAACAACGAAGCCGCGCTCGCTCGCGCACGAACGTATTTCGGAGTACCGTCCGAAATCGTCGTCGCCATTATCGGCGTCGAGACTCATTACGGGCGCAATGTCGGCAGCTTTCGCGTACTCGATGCGCTTGCCACGCTGGCCTTCGATTATCCGCGCCGCGCCGATTATTTTCGCGGCGAACTCGAAGAATTCTTTTTGTTGGCGCTCGACAATGGTTTCACGTTGACAACGCCCAAAGGTTCTTACGCCGGAGCGATGGGTATCGCTCAGTTCATGCCGCGAAGTTACCGTTTTTACGCTGTCGATTTTGACGGCGATGGTCGTGTCGATCTCTGGCAAACGACCGACGCGATCGGCAGTGCTGCTTTTTATCTGAAAGAGCATGGTTGGAAAACCGGCGCGCCGGTTTTGACATCGTTGCATCTTTCAGCCGAAACGGCGGCAACGCTCGCCCCTCTCATCGACAACGGTCTGAGCGATCCGCAACCCTGGAAGCACTGGCGCGCGCTCGGCGTCCATCTCGCCGATGCCCGCGCGGTGATCGACGACAACGCGGCGGTCAGCTTGCTATCGCTCGACGGCGACACCGGCCCGGTGTATTTCCTCGCGCACGATAATTTCCGCGTTCTCCTGCGCTATAACAGGAGCAGACTTTACGCGGCCTCCGTCGCCCATCTCGCTGAAGCGATCAAGGCACGGCGGCTTGCTGCCGCAGTGCCTTGATGTGATGTCGTTACGGTCGCGCTTTTTCGCTTTATTCGCTTGACCCGTTTTTCCGTTTTACTGCTGTCTGTTTTACTACTGTCTGTTGCCCCGTCCGCCGCGTTCGCCGCCGCCATCACGACCGCCGCGTCCGCCGGAACCATCGCCACGGGCTTCGCCGCCACGATTACCACCGCCCCGCGCTTCGCCGCCACCTCCGCGCTGACCACCACCCGCTTGGCGAGGCTCGCTCGGCGGCGTTGCCTGTCTGGTTGTTGGCTGCCCACCCGCACTCGGCGACGTTGCCTGTCTGGCTGACTGACCACCGCCCATCTGGCGAGCTTCGCCCGAAGCGTTACCGCGTTGACCACCGCCCATCTGGCGAGCTTCGCCCGAAGTGTTACCGCGTGAGCGATCCATGTTTGACGACCTCTCCGATCTGGCTGATTGCCCACTACTCTGATTAAAGGACGGCGCACTCTGAACGTTGCCTGTTGACTGCCCGCTCATTTGACGGGAACTGCCCGCACCTTCGCCGCGTGGGCGATCCCTGTTGAAACCTTCGCCGCGCTGCCCGCCGCCGCGCGAACGGTCTGCGCCCGACGCGCCCGACGAGGTTTCCGACCTGACTGCCGGTTGCCCACCTGCTTGACGGGAACCACCCGAATAATCGCCACGGGAACGATCCCTGTTCGACGCCCCTTCCGACCTGTCCCGTCCACCCGCTTGACGGGATTCGCCTGAAAAGTTGCTGCGCGAACGATCCGCGCCCGACGAAGATTCCGATCTGACTGCCGGTTGCCCACCTGCTTGACGGGAACCACCCGAATAATCGCCGCGTGAACGATCCCTGTTCGACGCCCCTTCCGATCTGTCCGGTCGCCCGCCCGCTTGACGGGATTCGCCTGAAAAGTTGCTGCGCGAACGATCCGCGCCCGACGAGGATTCCGGCCTGAATTGTTGCGCGTCGGCTTGACGACCACCGCCCGAAGCATCGCCGCGTGAGCGGTCTCTGCCCGAACCATCTCCGCGCGGACGATCTCTACCCGAAGCATCACCACGCGGACGATCTCCGCCCGAATAATCACTGCGCGAACGATCTCTACCCGAAGCATCACCACGCGGACGATCCCCGCCCGATGCATCACTGCGCGGACGCCCTCCGCCCGAGTAATCGCTGCGCGAACGATCCCCGCCTGAGTAATCACTGCGTGGACGATCTCTGCCCGAATAATCGCTGCGCGGACGATCTCTGCCATAATCACCGCGTGGACGGTCTCTACCCGACGGCCCGTATTGCGGACGCCGTGGCTCCGGCGAACGCCCGTAATGCGGACGCGGCGGTGGCGCTCTATAGTAATAATCGCGCGGCGGTGGCGGACGATGCCATCCGTAGTTCGGTCCCATCCGCGGCGGCGCGTGGCGGTAATAGTTCCTGTAAACCGGCGCGTTGATCGTGATCAAGCCGCCGCCCCAGTTGAACGTTCCCCAAAGCGCCACCGATGAATAATGGCGAGGCCCCCAGTAATATCCACCGGTGAGCACCACGCCAGGCGGCGGTCCCCAGTAAACCGGCCGCGACGGCCACCACCAGTTGCCGTACACCACGCGCGTGTCGTACACCGGCACATACACCACCTCAGGCCGCGCCGGCGCAATCGTGATGTATTCCACTTTGCGCGTCACCACCTGCCTGTCGTTGCTTTTCAATTTTCCGGCAGCGTATGCCTTCTGCCGCAACTTCTGCACCGCCGCCATCACCCGTGGCTGATCGTCCGCCACGGCGCGACCGAGGTCTTGCATCCAGCGCGGCGATTCGCTCATGTACTTCAATACTTGCGGCACCGTCAGCAACGATTTGACGCTCGGATCCCAGTCGAAATACTCCAACTCATCCTGCAACTCATCCCCTTCCAGATCGGCGTTTTCCGCTTGCCATTCCGCCGCCTCGATGACCTCCCAGGGATACGTCGCCGCCATCAAAACTTGCGCCAACAATACATCAGGATACAACGCGATCGGCGCCAGCAAATTGTCGAGTTCCTCCTGCGAAATCGGCGCGTCCTGCGAGCTTCCTCCCGAATAACCCTGCGCCAGAGCAGGCGACGCGACCGAGATTAAACCCGCTGTTAACAGAATCAGCACGGCTCGCCATCCGATGGAAACGCACTGAGATGAAAAAAACCTCGTTTTCATGATCCCTCCTCATTGAGGTTGTCAAACATGATTTCATGATAGTCAGAATCCAGGCGTTCACATTTAAGCGAAAGTATGGATGTGTCACGTCGGCTAACGACCGTTTACTTGCGCCTTACACTTTACAAAGCCTTCACGTTGCATGACGTTTCATTCTACATCGGTTTTGTCGGAATACGCGCACAAATGACTGACAACACACGCCTGGCAACGCGGTTGTCGCGCCGTACACACATAGCGCCCGTGCAGAACCAGCCAGTGGTGCGCATGCTGGAGAAATGCCTTCGGCACGTTTTTCAACAACCCCTGCTCGACCTCAAGAACATTCTTACCCGCCGCCAACCCCGTCCGGTTGGCGACGCGGAAAATGTGCGTATCGACCGCGATGGTCGGCTCGCCGAAAGCGACATTCAAAACGACATTGGCGGTTTTGCGACCGACACCCGGCAACTTTTCCAGCGCCTCGCGCGACGACGGCACCTTCCCCTGATGCTCCCGCAACAACTGCTCGCACAGACCGATGATGTGCCGCGCCTTGCTGCGAAACAAACCGATCGTCTGAATGTACGGAATCAAACCTTCTTCACCCAGCGCCAGCATTTTTGCCGGCGTGTTCGCCGCTTTGAACAACGCCGGCGTCGCCTTGTTGACACTCTTGTCGGTCGCCTGCGCCGATAACACCACCGCGACCAACAACTCGAACGGCGTTTTGTAATCGAGTTCCGTTGACGGATGCGGATCAGCCGCCGCCAGGCGCTCGAAAAATCGGCGGCGTTGCGTCGGCGTCATCTTGCCGGAGGAAAAGGAGTGAGCCATTAAAATATTTTAACCGCAAAGAACGTGTAGCCCGGACAAGCGAAGCGCCGTCCGGGGATTATTTTATCTCACGCGAAGGCGCGAAGGCACGAAGTTGCGTAGCCTGGACAAGCGAAGCGCCGTCCGGGAGCGTTTTTTGGATTCTGCGACTTCGCTTCGCGTCGCGCAGAATGACGCCTTTCTGATTCCTGACCTCTGACCTCTGATCCCTGACACCCGGATGGCGCTTCGCTTATCCGGGCTACGCTTGCTAGCGAGCACGTCCAACTGAGGTTTTCAGGTTAAAATTGCGGTTTTGTTTCGACCGTTTCAGGAAATCTTCCCACCATGAGTCACGATCTTGCTTCCGTCGTTGCCGCCGCCCGGACGGAATTCGCGCAGGCCGCCGATGCGGCGACGCTGGAAAATTGTAAAGCGCGCTATCTCGGAAAAAGCGGCGTGTTGACCGAGCAACTGAAAACCCTCGGCAAACTTCCGCCCGACGAGCGCAAAGCCGCCGGCGCGCTTATCAATGAGGCCAAGACGGCGCTGGAAACGGCGCTCGATGCCCGCCGCGCCGAGTTGTCCCGTCTCAAGATGCAGGCGCAGCTCGACGCGGAAGCCATCGACGTGACGCTGCCGGGGCGCAGCGCCGGTTACGGCGGTTTGCATCCGATCACACGCACCCGCGACCGGATCGAGGCGTTGTTTCGCTCGCTGGGTTTTGAGGTGGCCGACGGGCCTGAGATCGAGGACGATTTTCACAATTTCACGGCGCTGAACACGCCTGAAAATCATCCGGCGCGGTCGATGCACGATACGTTTTACGTTGACAACCATCTGGTGCTGCGCACGCACACGTCGCCGATTCAGGTGCGCTGGATGGAGAACCATCCGCCGCCGATCAAGATCATCGCGCCGGGTCGCACGTTCCGCGTGGACTCCGATGCGACGCATTCGCCGATGTTTCATCAAGTCGAAGGTTTGTGGATCGACCGCGCGGTGTCGTTTGCCGATTTGAAGCAGGTGTTCTCGGAATTTCTGCGCCTGTTTTTCGAGCGCGACGATATTCGCGTGCGTTTTCGTCCGTCGTTTTTTCCGTTCACGGAACCGTCGGCGGAAATCGACATGGCGTTCGGCAATGATCGCTGGCTCGAACTCGCCGGCGCCGGTCAGGTGCACCCGAATGTTTTGCGCGCGGTTCATCTCGATCCCGAACACTGGCAGGGTTTCGCGTTCGGCATGGGCATTGAACGGCTGGCGATGCTGCGCTACGGCGTGACCGATCTGCGGCTGTTTTACGAAAACGATTTGCGCTTCCTGCGTCAATTTTCCTGAGAGGGTTGGTTGTAATGAGATTTTCCGAACACTGGTTGCGCACACTGGTTGATCCGCCGCTCGATTCTGCGGCGCTGTGCGATTGTTTGACGATGGCGGGGCTTGAGGTTGAAGAAACGACGCCAGCAGCGCCGCCCTTTTCCGGTATCGTTGTTGCCCGCATTCTCGATGTCGAGCGGCATCCCAACGCCGACAAATTGACGGTTTGCAAAGTCGATGTCGGCCAAGCGTCGCCGCTGCAAATTGTCTGCGGCGCGCCGAACGCGGCAGCAGGACTGGTCGTGCCCTGTGCGCTCGAAGGCGCGGTGTTGCCCGGCGATTTCCATATCAAGCGCACGACGATGCGCGGCGTCGAATCGCGCGGGATGTTGTGCTCGGCGCGTGAACTGGGCATCAGCGACGATCACAGCGGCCTGATGCCGCTGCCTGACGATCTCCAACCCGGCACGGATATTCGCGCGGCGCTGCATCTCGACGATACCTTCATCACGCTGAAGCTGACGCCGAACCGCGCCGATTGTTTGTCGCTCGTCGGCGTGGCGCGTGAAGTCGCGGCGCTGACCGGCGCACCATTGCGTTTGCCGGTGACCGCGCCGATACGCACGGATTCAAAAACCACACCCGGCATTCGGCTCGAAGCGCCTGAGGGTTGCCCCCGTTTCGCGGCGCAGGTGATCGAGAACGTCAACCCGTCGGCGCCGACGCCGTTGTGGATGCAGCAGCGTTTGCGCAGCGCCGGTATTCGCCCGATCTCGGCGCTGGTGGACATCACCAACTATGTGATGATGGAACTGGGTCAGCCGATGCACGCTTACGATTGTCGTCAAATCGACGGCGATGTGGTCGTGCGTTTCGCCAAACCCGGCGAAAAACTGTTGCTGCTCAACGAGCAAACGGTCGATCTGACGCCCGATCTTCTGATGGTGTGCGACGAGAAAAAACCGCTGGGGCTGGCCGGAATCATGGGCGGCGAACACACCAGTATCGCGCCCGACACCACGAATGTTTTTCTTGAAGCGGCGCATTTTTCTCCGGCGGCGATCCAGGGCAAGATGCGGCAACTGGGTTTTGTTTCCGATGCCGGTCACCGCTTTGAGCGCGGCGTCGATTTTGAACTGCCGCCGAAAGCGATTGAACGCGCCGCCGAGTTGATTCTGGCGATTTGCGGCGTCCCCGGTAAAACGGCGGTCGGCCCGCTGGTCGATGAACGCAAAACGTTGCCAACGCGGCCACCGGTGCGTGTACGCACCGCGCGTGTTTCGCGGATTCTGGGCTGGTCTTTCGACACGGATGCCGTCGCCGCCGTTTTTCAAAAACTCGGCTTTGCGTTCACGCGCGACGGTGCGCACGAAAATGAGGACTTCATCGTCACGCCGCCCTCGTTTCGCTTCGATCTGACGCTGGAAGAAGATTTCATCGAGGAAGTCGCCCGCATTCACGGTTACGACAACATTCCGCTGCCAGCGGTCACGCATGGCCAGCACATGCTGGCGCTGCCGGAAGCACAGTTGCCGGTCGCCGCGCTCAAGCAACGTCTGGCCGATCAGGGCTGGCAGGAAATTTTGACCTTCAGCTTCGTCTCGTCCGAAATGGAGCGTCTGCTCAATGGCGAGACACCCAAAGTTCCGCCGGTGCGCGTTCACAACCCGATCGCCGCGCAACTCGACGTGATGCGAACCTCGCTCTTGCCGGGATTGCTGGAAACCCTCAGAAGCAACCTGAACCGCAAGGAGCCTTATTTGCGCCTCTTTGAAGTCGGTCGCATCTTCCTGTCTGCCGCCGCCGATGCCGCCGTCCAACCCTATCGACTGGGCGGACTGGCCTATGGCGACGCCAACCCCGAACAATGGGGAACCGCGTCAACGCGGCGGCCTGTCGATTTCTTCGATGTCAAAGGCACGCTCGAAGCGCTGGTCGCGCCACGGCAACTGACCACCGCCTCATTCGATCATGCCGGAGAGATCCCTCCGGCGCTTCACCCGCGACGCGCCGCCCGCGTGCTGGTCGATGGCGTCGTCGTCGGCTGGCTCGGCGAATTGCACCCGCAAATCGTCAGTCATCTGGAATTCCCGCAAGCGCCGGTGGTTTTCGAGCTTGACCAGGAAACGCTGTGCGAACGGGCGCTACCGCAAGCCAGGCCGATTTCGCGGCAACCGATGGCGCGGCGCGACCTGGCCGTCGTTGTCGATAACCAGGTTCCGGCGCAGGCGCTGATCGACTCGCTGGAAAAAGTTCGTCCGCCGCATGTCGAGGACATACAACTTTTTGACATTTACCAGGGATCCAACCTGCCCGCTGGTAAGAAAAGCGTTGCGATTCTTATGCTTATGAGGGATACTCAACGTACTTTGACAGATCGCGATATCGACGCAACGCTGCAAATGTTTTACGCCGCGCTGGAAAAAGATCACGGTGCTCGCCTTCGCTCTTAGGTTAAAAAATTTCAGGGATAGTGCATGTCAACGCTCACCAAAGCCGAACTGACGGAATTGCTTTTTGAACAACTGGGTCTTAACAAGCGCGAAGCCAAAGATATGGTGGAGCGTTTCTTTGAAGAGATCCGGTTGGCGCTCGAAAAAGGCGATACCGTCAAACTGTCCGGTTTCGGCAACTTCCAGTTGCGGGAAAAAGCGCAGCGGCCTGGGCGCAACCCGAAAACCGGCGTTGACATCCCCATCTCGGCACGGCGTGTGGTGACCTTCCACGCCAGTCAAAAACTCAAGGCTATGGTTGACGAGGCTGCCAATGCCCGGAATGCCCCGCCGCGCGCCTGAGCTGCCGCCCATCCCCGCGAAGCGGTACTTTACCATCGGTGAAGTCAGCGAATTGTGCGCGGTCAAACCGCACGTTCTGCGTTACTGGGAGCAGGAATTCTCGCAACTGAAACCGTTGAAACGACGCGGCAACCGACGTTATTACCAACACCACGAAGTCCTGCTGATCCGCCGCATCCGCGGCCTGCTCTACGATCAGGGCTTCACCATCAGCGGCGCCCGCAGCCAGCTTGAAGACACCGTGTCCGTTGACAAAGCAACGGACAAAAGCATAGCGGACAAAACCGCGCCGATCAGCGCCGCCAAGCCCTCCATCACCGCGCTTCCGCCGCCAACCAAAGCGCCCGTTGACCTCGCCAAACTGCGCGACGAACTTCAGGAAGCACTTGAAATATTGAATAAACGACGTTGATTTACAGAGATAAAAACAACTCTTCTAACGATCTCCATCGGAAAGAAGGTTTTTCACTTCCGCAGCCTCACCAAAACCAACCAAAGGCTTTCCGGAAATCCGTTCGCGCTGTGCGCCGTTTCGTTCGCAGCGATTTTTCATCTTTTATAGGGGGGTATTTTTCATATGGATTACAGTAACTTTTCACCCATCGTGGCGCTTTTCCTGATGGGGCTTGTCGGCAGTGGCGGCCACTGCGTGTTCATGTGCTCGCCCATCGTGGCAGCGCTCTCGCTCAACACCGCTTCTCGGCGCTGGCTGCTGGTCGTCGGCTACAATCTGGGGCGAATCATCACCTACACCCTGATGGGCGCCCTCTTCGGCGCGCTGGGACTCTGGCTGGCGCAGCGCGTCGGCGCCCTGTTTCAAGTGCAACAACTGCTGACCGGCATCGCCGCCCTCTTCATGCTGCTGATCGCCGTACACATCAGCGGCCTGTACACCGCGTTAGCGCCGCTTGAGCGCCTCGGCGGACGCCTCTGGCAAAAAATCCAGCCACTCGCCCAGCGTCTGCTGCCGATCAAAAATTTCCCCGGCGCGCTGGCGCTGGGCAGCCTCTGGGGCTTCATTCCGTGCGGCATGGTTTACGCCGCGCTGGCCGCCAGTCTGGCCGGTGGCGGCGCACTCGAAGGCGGCGCGTTGATGCTCGCGTTCGGCCTCGGCACCCTTCCGGTACTGGCCGTGATCGGCCTAGCGGCAGGCGGACTGGGTCGCTGGCTGCAAAACGTCTGGGTGAAACGCCTCGCCGGAATCATCATCGCCGCGCTGGCCGCCTGGATGTTCGCCCAAATGATGATGAAATCGCCGCCCAACCTCGACAACCCGGAAGAGCCGGTTCAGATGGATTGCCATTGACAGGGATCAGAGGTCAGGAATCAGGTATCAGAAATGCATCATTGCGAATGCGTAGGCTGGCGATGAGCGAAGCGAATCCCAGCAGAAAAACTATTTAACAGCAAAGAACGCATAGAGCGCAAAGAAAAAGGCGTCATTCTGCGCGACGCGCAGTGCATAGGTCGCCGGTGAGCATAGCGAACCGCGACGGGTCGGTCTCACGCGGAGGCGCGAAGCCGCGAAGGAACGTAAAGCCCCCTTTCCAAAGGGGGTGCCCACCGAAGGCGGGCGGGGGTTTGGTTTGAAGCCCCTTCCCCCGCTTGCGGGGGAAGGTCGGGATGGGGGCGTTTATTCTCACGCTGCGGGCGGGACGCCCGCGCTCCAAAAACTGTTTAACCGCAAAGAACGCATAGAGCGCAAAGAAAAAAAACCGCCATTCTGCGCGACGCGCAGTGCATAGGTCGCCGGTGAGCATAGCGAACCGCGACGGGTCGGTCTCACGCGAAGGCGCGGAGTGCGCGGAGAAAAATATTCGTCATTCTGCGCGGAGCGAAGCGGAGTCGCAGAACCCAACCCTCCCCTCGCGGAAGAGGGTGGCCGAAGACCTGGAGAGGGGGCATTTCATTCATAAAAAGGGCGGGTTTAAAACCCGCCCCTACGAATGGTGGGCACAGCACCCCCTACTCCAACTTCCTGAGTTCAACCGTGCGTTTTGACCCCTCAACATCGTACTCAAACTGCGCAGTTCCCCCTGAGAACGTCAGCTTGGCCGTTCCCACTTTGGTATCAACAATTTTATCGTTATCGTAAGGCAGTGTTCCCCAGGGAGAGCCTGTGTAGCGGTAAACATCCGCCGACATCTCTGTGATGAAGTTCCATCCGTCCGTGTAATGGTGCTCGCTATCGCCCTGAAAGATGTACCAGGCGGCATTGCCGTCCTTGTCGTAGGTGTACCAGGGAACAAAGAGATGTTGTGGTTTGGATGGGAAGCCCCCCAGAACGGTCAGCCCCCATGCGTCCTCGCCGTCCTTGACCCATTGCCCCGTATACCACCTCGCGCGACAACCCGAACCTTCCGCACAGGGCGCACCGTCAAGCCTGTCGAGGTTGATGGTGCGTTCTGCGCCTTCGACGTTGTATTGAAACGTTGCTGTTGTCGCCGACGTGAATGTCAGCGTCGCTGTCCCCACTTCTTCAAACGAGATGTTGCCGTTATCGTAAGGCATCGTTCCCCATGAAGGCCCTTTATAGCGGCGAACGCCCGCTGTCATCGTATCGTTCGCCGTCCAGTTATCGCCCTGAAAGATGTACCAAGCCGCATTGCCCTCCTTGTCATAGGTGTACCAGGGAACAAAGAGATAGCGGGGATTGGACCAAAAGTTCGCAAGAACCGACAATCCCCAGGCGTCTTCGCCATCGGCGCTGATCCACTGCCCTGTGTAGTCGCGGCCGGGGCTGGTGCATTGGGCAGGGCTGACACCTTGCTGATCCCCTATCGTCAAAACGAGGCAGGCGCCTTCTTTCGCCACAGTGTAGGGGTGACCGCCCACCGTACCGGACACAGGCTGGAAATCTCTGTACCCACATGTGGCATCATCCATGAGCTTGCACGAGACAACATGTGTAAGAATGAACCAGTCTCCTGTCCGCAAGGGTGGGCCGACACCCTCAAGAGCCACGCTGACCTTCGCCGCATCGGGAATGTTTGCCAATCCGGTAACGGTAAGCATCGTGCCACCCGTCACCAGCATCGTCGGCAAATAGAAGTTCAGGTTTTGAAAAGCGCCTATATGGGCTACCGTCCCGATAGAACGGAGGTTCAGGGTATTCCCGGTAGAAACTTTTCCTACCCCACCGTAAAGCTCCCCAAAGTTAAAGGGCGAAGCACCATGAATGGTAACGCTGTTGTTTGAGGCTGTCGCGTCTCCTTCATTGTCCGCACGCCCGCCATAAATTCGCCCTCCAACCATCGCGTCACTGCTGATGGTAACGCTGTTGCCTGAGACTATCGTGGTTCCGCTATAGTTAGACGCAAACCCACCATAGATTTCCCCTCCCGCTATCGCATTACTGCTGTTACTGCTGATGGCGACACTGTTACCCGAGGCCACAGCAGCCGTTGAAGGGGCTGCGCGATTCACGGCAAATCCACCCCAGAGCTGATATGGCAACCGAGATATCGTCACGTTGCCGCCGATAGTGACACTGTTGCCCGACGCCGTGGCCGTAGTAGATTTTTCAGAGTGTCCGCCTGAAGCATATCCACCTACGAGCCACCACACATCCATCGTGCCGCCGCTGATAGTGATGTTGTTGTTCGAGGCTGTAGCGTCTGCGGAATTATTCCTGGCGTTCCCACCGTAGAGATTACCGCTCACTGTGCCGTCGTTGATGGTGAGGCTGTTGTCAGCGGCTACGGTATCACCACCATCACCCGCGTAATTTCTTTCATGGTTCCCGACCATGCCCCCGCCCACAGTACCTCCGTTGATAAAAACCCGGTTGTTCGTGACGACATCCGAATCAACGTAATTGCTTCCTCCGTAAAAATAGCTTATCGCTCCGCTGTTAAGCGTCACGCTGTTTCCCGAAACGCTGGCGCTTTTTCCATAAAGGCTGCCAGTAGGCGCCAGAATGCCGGAAAGCAATGGGAACGGAGGATGGGTGATGGTTTCTTGCGCCAACGCCGTCGCGGAAAAAGAAAACCCAAGCGCCAGAACCGCGCCGCCCAAGAGGTGAAACAAAGGCTGCTTCATGAGAAAATTCCTTTTGAAAACCTTTACTGGCACATGATACCAGATTATTCCAACTTCCTGAGTTCAACCGTGCGTTTTGATCCCTCAACATCGTACTCAAACCACGCTGTCGTTGCCGACGTGAACGTCAGCTTCGCAATACCCACTTTGGTCGTAGTGATTTTGTTGTTATCGTAAGGCGTCACGCCCCAGGTCGGCCCCGTGTAACGGTAAACATCCGCCGAAATGACATCAATGCCCGACCAGTGATCGCCCTGAAAAATGTACCAGACCGCTTCGCCGGAGCGGTCGTAGGTGTACCAGGGAACAAAGAGGTAGCGGCGATTTCCGGGGAAGTTTTGGAGAATGCTCAGTCCCCAGTTGTCCTCGCCGGGTTTGTGCCATTGTCCGGTGTATTCACGAGAGGGGCCGGATTGCAGGTCGCCGACGGTCAGCACAAGACGGTTGCCTTCTTTCGCCAGGGTGTAGGCGTAGCCGCCAAGTGTGCCGGAGGTTGACCGGAAATCTCCGCGCAGTTCGCGCGCGTCGATGAGAATAAATCTGTCTCCTGTTCGCAACATCACGCCTGCGCCATCAAGACCTACGTTAACCGTAACGCCGGTGAGGTTCACTGCGCCGCTGGTGATGCCGGGGCTGCCGACAACGGCAAGCATCGTGCCGCCCGCCGTCAGTGTCCCAGGCAGAAAAAAGTTCATTCTCTGAAAGGAATCCACTTCGCCCACCGTCAGGTTGGCAGAATGAAGATTCAAAGTGTTGCCGGTGGAAACGCCGCCGGAAGGAATGCGCCCGCCGTAGAGAACCGTGTTGATGTCGAAGGTCGGAGCGCCACGAATGGTCACGGTGTTGTTCGCGGCGGTGCCGACACCGATCGCTTCTCCGCCGGAAACGTTCCCGCGCACGGCGCCGCCCTGGATGGTGACGTTGTTGCCCGAGGCGTTGGCGGTCACGAAGGTGCTCCAGGCAACACCACCGCAGACATCGCCATGCACGGTGCCGCTGTTGATGGTGACGTTGTTGTTTGTGGCTGCGACAGCGCCGAAGTTGCTCCAGGCCGCCCCACCACGAATGCCCCAGTTCACGGTGCCGCTGTTGATGGTGACGCTGTTATCGGCGGACGTTCCGATGCCGGAAGGGGTCACGACTTCTCCTCCATAGATGTCATTCACGGTGCCGTTGCTGACGGTCACGACATTGCCTGTCGTTGCGATGTTGCCGCTGGCGAAATAGTGGTACCCGCCGTAAACCGCCCTGCCCTCCACAACGCCGCTGATGAAAACCCGATTATCGGCAACGATTTCGGAATCGTTGAGGTTGATCGCGCCGTAAACGCGCCCCGGCACTGAACCGCCGTTTTGAACGGTGATGCTGTTGCCCGAAAGGCGAGCGCTTTTTCCGTTGCTGCTGCCGGCAGGCGCCAAAGAGTCGGCGGCGCTGTCAACAGTTTGCAAGGTCAGCGGCGGGAAATCGTCGGGATAGGCGATGGTCTGCTGCGCCGAAACCAGTGCGGCAAAAGAAAAAAACAGCGCCGGAATTGCGCCGCGCAACAGATGAAACAAAGACCGCCTCACGAAGATCCCTTTTGAAAAATTCTTGTCGGCTTACCGTGCTTCCAGTAAACCGATTCATGGGTTTTATTGTAACCGCAAAGAGCGTAAAAAAATCTCGTGCGGAACCTGCCCCAACGAAAGCAGGGGGCGCGAGAGGACGCTTTTAAGCCCTCCCCTTCAAGGGGAGGGTTTGGGTGGGGATGGGGTTGGCAGGGATCAGAGGTCAGGTATCAGAAATGCGTCATTGCGAGGAGCCTTTAGCCGCGAGCGAAGCGTGGCGGGAAGCGACGAAGCAATCCAGCGTTTTTTTGTTGCGCACATTTTCTGGATTGCTTCGCTTCGCTCGCAATGACGAGTTCTTCTTCGCGGCTTCGCGTGAGGGTATTTTTCGTGGCCTTCGTGTTTTTCGTGGTCAAAAGGTTTTTTGTGCTCTATGCGTTCTTTGCGGTTAATCGTGTTTT
>WQTW01000013.1 GCA_009786085.1 Pseudomonadota bacterium
GCCCAAGGGTTTTATGGAAGCGTGGATCAACAACCAAACTGAGCAGGAAAAAGCCGCATGAACCAATGGGCTTGGTGGACGAAAAACAGAGGGAAGTTCATAACCGATTTTCAACAATCTATTCCTGCAATGTTGCGCAGACTAGCGGAATACGCGGAAAAAAGTAAAACACCCAAACAATACGACGCCAGACCAAATTCTCCAAGCGAAGACGTAACAATTTTGCGGATATTCGTAAGAAGAATGTACGCGGTGCTTGAAATGTTCTTTGACCTTAAAAGAACACCTGTCAAAGTGATTGTCGCCTTCGCACATTTAAAGTTTCCAGAACATAAGCACCATGTTGATTCGGAAAAAGTGCAAGACTGGCTCCGAAATGGGTAGCGGGAGTTAAGAGAATCTTGCAATTCCCTCCAGTTTTGGGGTAGGAACTGCCCTTTTTTATCGGGACGGCGTGGGTCATCCTATAAGCGGTTTTTTTGTCTATTAAACGTTTATAAGGAATTATCCATGAGCATCGCAACCCTCTGGCGGCTTCCCATCGTTAAAGCGGAAACAGGTTTTTCGCGCTCGACGCTCTACCAAAGAATCAAAAAAGGACTGTTTGTTCCGCCTGTCTCATTAGGGGGGAGGTCTGTTGCTTTCCCCGCAAACGAGGTTTCGGCGATAAACGCCGCAAGAATCGCCGGAAAATCCGACGATGAGATCAGGGACTTGGTGGAAAAGTTGGTTGCCGCCCGCGCATTGGCCGCGTGAGGTGACGCCATGACCAGAAAAGGAAACGCCCTCCGGCAAGAGGGCGCAAGTAAAGCATTTCGTGCATCGGATTATCGCGCCATTTGGCAAACCGGGCAAGACGGTGGCGCATCATGAGCGCCAACATGTTGCTTTCTCGCTTGGATAAAGTGCGCCGCACGGGGCAAGACCGCTGGATTGCATGCTGTCCCGCGCACGGTGACAAGCACCCGTCACTTTCGATTCGGGAGCTGGAGGATGGACGGGTTTTGGTGCATTGCTTTAGCCACGGTTGCAGCGTCAACGACATTGTTTCCGCTGTCGGTCTGGAACTATCCGACTTATTCCCGCCGCGCCCCATTAGCGATCATTTCAAAAAAGGTGAGCGTCGTCCATTCGTCGGAGCCGACGTTCTACAAGCAATGCAACACGAGGCGGTGGTTATCATGATGTCCGGTAACGCCATTGTTAACGGTTCGTTTTCTGAAAACGATCGCCTTCGCTGCCTGCTGGCGGTAAGCAGGTTCAACGCTGGGTTAGATGCTGCGGGGATATCACCATGACCGACAACTCTTTGGAACGCGGCATGGCGCTTCTTGACGCCCGTATTGCCGAGCGTTGCTACGGTACGGAAGTGGAACTCCAGCGCGGTGACACTATAACACCGGAACCCATCACCTGGCTTTGGCCGGGCTGGCTGGCCGCCGGGAAGCTGCACATTCTCGCCGGAGCGCCGGGCACGGGGAAAACGACCATCGCATTGGCTTTTGCCGCAACAGCGACGCAAGGCGGGCGCTGGCCAGACGGTGCGCAAGCCGCCCCCGGAAATGTTGTTATCTGGAGTGGTGAGGATGACCCAACGGACACGATTGTTCCGCGCCTTATCGCAATGGGCGCCGACCGCAAGCGGATTTTCTTCGTTTCCGGCGTTACCGGAAATGTGGCGCGGCGGCCATTTGATCCGGCGACAGACGCCGAAGAGCTACACGCGGCAATTCTGCGCGCCGGTGGCGCTTCACTGCTGATCGTTGACCCTATCACGTCGGCGGTAACAGGCGATTCTCACAAAAACGCGGAAGTCAGGCGCGGGCTACAGCCGCTTGCCGATCTGGCCGCATCGACGGGCTGTGCCTTGCTTGGCATCTCGCACTTTTCTAAGGGAACGGCGGGGCGTGAGCCCACGGAGCGGGTTACTGGCAGCCTTGCCTTCGGGGCGTTCGCCCGCATAGTCATGGTGACGGCGAAGCGTAGCGCCGAGGAAGGGGGTGACCGCGTGTTGTGTCGCTCAAAGTCCAACATTGGAACGGATTCCGGCGGCTTTGCCTACGACCTGCAGCAAGTGGCGCTTGATCGTTACACCGGTGTCGAGGCGTCACGTGTCCTGTGGGGCGATGCCATCGAGGGTACGGCGCGTGAGATTCTTGCAACGGCTGAGGCAGCGCCAGAAAAGGAAGGCGGCGCAATAAGTGAGGCAACACGGTTCCTTACTGATATGTTGTCAGATGGGTCAAAGCGGCAGTCCGACGTTTTGGAGTTCGCGGAAGCTGAAGGGATTGCGGAGAGAACCATCCGACGAGCGAAGAAGTCGCTTGGGGTCGTCTCGAAAAAATCGGCTTACGCTGGCGGCTGGATATGGGAACTTCCGCCGCCCAATATGGCCAAGATGGCCAAAAATGCCGAAGATGGCCAACAAAAAAAGGTGGCCATCTTGGGAAATCTTGGCCATCTTGGGGCAAATGGCAACGGCGACACTCGCCCGATCAAGGGTATCGAAATCGTGGAGGGAGTGATATGACCCCCACTCTTTTGCGGGCTAGGCGCGACGGACTAACGCTAACCCTAACCGATGGCGACCAGATCAGTTACCACGGCGCAGTGGCCATCGTCGCCAAATGGCTGCCGGAACTTCGGGCGCGTAAAGCAGAGATCATCGAAGCCCTGAAAAGCGAACCCCGCTTCACTGACTGGTGCTTACACTTCGATCAGTCAGAGTTGGAAATCATCATTCCAGACGGCGCGACAAGGGTTGATGTTGAAAAGCTGTATCCGGCTGCGTTGGACATTGAGCCTGTCGAGCGTCTGCCAAGTCGGGCGGCGACTGCGGCAGAGAGGGCGGAACTATGGCGGCTGGTCAATGTGGTGTTGGCCGACGCCCCCGACGAAGTCGAGAGAGCCTATGCGGCGGCGCTGGATGACGTAGAGGCGGCGCTGATCTGCTACCGTGATTTGTTTCGCCATTCATCAAAGAAAAAGCCGAATAAGACAACGATCTTTCACTAATATTTTTGGACTAAACACAAATTTTGAGGGAAAAGAGTTGGAGTGAGAAGATGTCACTGACCAGAAGACGACAAGCCATCACAGCAATCCGCGAACACCTTGCAGAGTACGGATCATGCAAGTGGGGGTTGATTCGACCTCGTTTTCAGGATGTGCCGGACGCAACTTGGTGGAACTGGGTTCGAATCGCTAAGGACAAAAACGCTGTGAACAGCCTTTTAAACGTCGCAAAAAAAGCTGCGAAAAAAACAACGCGCAAGAAAAAAGCGCCCCCCGTTATCGTGCCACAAAACACGAAGGCATCGCCAATAACACCAGATACATTGATAGAAAATCTGCAAAGGGCGCGCAACGTAGATATTCTTAATGAAATCCAACAGGCTTTGCTGGGTTGCGAAAAGTTGGAGCGGTTCGCCAGCCATGAAAGCGGCGAGATCAAATTGCACAAAGCGTATCAAAGTGCGCAAATGTTGAGGCTGCGTGCGGTCGATGTGTACATCGCCGCGTTTCGTGCGGTATGGGACATCCAGCGCATCCAGCTTTTGCATAACCTTGTTGTCGAGGCGGTGGGGAGCGCAAGCCCCGAAATGGCGAGGCGGATCATGGAACGTTTGGAAGCGGCGGATGCGGCGTATTCGTTGGCGGCGACGCCGGGGGAAGACGATGCTATGCGTTGTTGATAGAGCGAAACACATTAACCAATAAGGAGATTTTTATGAAGACATTTTATCCAAGGTTTGAGGTCAAGCTGTTCGATGTCGTTAACGGTAGCGGTAAAGAACGCGATATTACCAAATGGTTCGGAGAGGGTTGCTCGATCAGAACTAGCAAGTCATACCGCGAGCCTGCCGGAACGTTTACGCTGACCTTTGTTGACAAAAGCAGAGAGGTGGCTCCGTTTATTTGGACAGTTTTTAGCGGTTGATAAGTGGAATCTCCGCGGTCAAGCTGCGATGTCGGGTTCTTTACGACTTTGAACCTTGAGCGAGGCGAGAAAATCAGCGGGAAGAACTATCCCGGCGAGTTGAATCTGCAAGGAGCGTTGAAATAACGCTTCCAAAGACGGGAAGGGGGAGGGGGCGATGCCCCCCCCCCTTAGCATTTGTCTCATAAGTCGCTGCCGCCGGACGTGTTCTTAAGGCGAATATCCTTGAGTTGGCTCATGAACTCTGCCATCCGCAATTCCCATGTAGGGTCTGCCCGTTCGCCTGCGGCGTATTCTTCTAAATCCCTATCCAGAAGGTTCGCGCCTAACCAACCGTCGTTGGTGTAATCCGTGTAAATCCCCAAACACGACGCCAGCCACAGTAAATCCGCTACTGCTTTGGACAGGTACAAACCATCCGTTGACGGTCGATACCTGTTGCCTATTGTTATCAGTTTGTCGACCTGAGCCAACGCTTCGATCGGGTTTATCTTGCCGTTTCGTATGTACTGGATTTTCCTGCTGCGGCAGTAGGGAGTAGCCTGCTCAACCCACTCATCGGTTACCAACGCCTTTGGGGCGATAATAAGAACATGGGCGTCGATCTGTTGCGCCAGAATTGATTCGGCAAGCCAGCGCCCTTTGTGGGTTGTAAAGACTACGGCAACTGTTTTATTGACCTCCGGGGACAGATAGTCGATTTCGCAACCAAACCGGTCTATTACTTCTTTGAAATTGAAGGGCTTTGTGTAATTCGCCGGATTAACCAACGCTGCTTTGAGTTCTTCAACGTCAAGTGCACCGCTTGCCTTTACGAGGTAACGTACATACGCCGATTCTGGGGCACGGACACAACACGCATGTAGGTATAGAAAACGATGCATGATATCGAAAGCGTCGTAGGACTGCTCATGAATCAACTCTGAACCTTGGCTCATATAGCAATAAACCGGCTTGCCCAAAGCCGTTTTCAACTCCTCTGTTATCGGGTAAATGTCTTCACGCCATTGGGCAAACGGATACAAGCCAGCGGCGTCCATTTCTTCCTGACACTCGAAGTGCCCCCAAGGCCCACCCTCGGTTTGCTCGGTTATCTCATATGGCCAAGATGGCAACTTTTTGGGGCACTCTGAATACCAGGCTGGTTCATTGGGTTTCTCTGGGTCATCAGTTAAAAACAATCTGGCAGCGAGATCCGCTGCTTTCTCCAGAAAGTCTATGATTTCGGTCGGAAGTTCGTTACGCAACCAATCCAGGAAGTCTGGGGCAGAAACGCATTCGATAGATTTTTTCTCGTGATTGCCATCGTTCAGATAATGAACCCATCGATCTTCCGCAATACTGCTCTTCATCCGAACCACGATCTCTTGCGCCAAGACACAGGCTTCATTTCTCGTGGCGCTTTGGTAATGAAGCAGTATTTTTAGCGCCTCCAGAGGATGGATGAAGGCAACGCGCGGGCCGGCTGCCGGAGGTTCCAATAGGTAAATCCTCTCACCATCCTCCAGCGGATCAACGGCAATACTCATCAGCCATCTCGGTCGTAAACCCGTGGCGGGTAGAGCGCCCATCAGCGCGTTAATATCAACCATTTTCGTTCTCCTTTGGGCTTGCGCAAGGCTTGTTTCGACACGACGCTTGATGCCAGACCTGCCAGAAGCAAAAGCCCCAAGTCTCAAAAAGAGCATTGGGGCTTTATCCGCATTTCAGGTGTTTGAGCCATCCAGCTCGGGCGCCTTGAAAGGCGACCCCCTGAGCCTACGCTCAGGTAGCGGTCAACTGCCAGCCACAACCATATCCGAATTGTTATTTCTGCGCAAGGGATGAGCGGAAAGGATGTTTCAAGTCAAGTATCTTGGTACCCCGCACGATCGAATGCTCATTCAATTTTGAATGCCCAACATCTAACGTCCAAAACGCCTTGCGGGGATAGGCTGATTATAGCCCTTTTGCGACAGCAAGAAACTATGTACAACACTTTCAGTCCGCACCGAAAGCGACTATAATCAAACCATCCCCGCCATCGTTTCGGACGTTGGGATGAAGGGTGCGAATTATCGTAGAGGTATTCATCGTGGCGGGGTACCTTCTTAATAGCTTCAGGCGTGGCTTCCCCTGCCAAGACCGGGTTAATAATCCGGAAACTCGCAGGATCAGGTGCCGCGCCTTCCTCGTAATTGGCGCTGGCGCAACAGGAGTCGTGGCGGGGTGCTAACAAGAGGCAAGCAAGCTCGCAAGTACATACCGTTGAACATACGGAGACACCTGAAAAAGAAGCGCCTCCCGGAAAGTGTTTGCAGAAGCCGATTATCAAGTCTCATCGTCGCACCACAGTAGTAAATAGAATCCGCAGAGGTTAATGTTAACGGATTCGTCAGGTTGTAACGGGCTTGTTTTTTTCCGTTTTATGCCCTATAATCAAAAACCTTTGCGAGTTAGGGACTGGTTCAGACGTTTTTTGCGGTGACTTTTGCAAGAGACGCCATCCCGCTTCGTACTAAAAAGTTCCAGGTCCCCATCGTCTAGAGGCCTAGGACATCGCCCTTTCACGGCGGTAACGGGGGTTCGACTCCCCCTGGGGACGCCAGTTTATCACCACAGTTTATCACCACGATTCTTTAAGAATCAATCGCTTATATTAACCATGTGATTGAGACCGCCCGATTTTTGGGGCTGTTTCGGGCTGGGCGGTCGGTTTTTTTCAGACTTTTCCGTCGTTGCAATTTGGCAAATTCTTACAGCTCGTTGCATTCTATGCTGTTCTTTTATTGAGCTTGCAGGGCTTGCGTGTTATATTTAACTCACCCCTTTTCATTAGAAAACACGGGTAACGCCCCGCAACGACTTCCTCCCTAGTCCGCTTGCGGGGCTTCTTTTTGGCGCGACGGTTTTTAGCATGCGCTTGGTCGAAGCGAAAGCGTGTCATTCACGCTTCGCTTCGCGCAGGCGGTAGCGCATCATCAGGTATCAGAGATCAGAGGGCTGGAAAAGAACGTCGGCGACGATGATTTCAGCGTAGCCGGGGAAGCGCAAGGGCGGCCCCCAGGTTCCGAAGCCGCAGGTGACGATCAGCGAATACGTTCCCTCTGTCAGCAACCCCCAGGGTTTTTTGTAAAGGTGCTTGACGATGAGGTTGATAGGAAAAAACTGGCCGTTGTGTGTGTGGCCGGAGAATTGCAGATCGATTTTCTGCGCGATGGCTTCATCGATTTGACGCGGCTGATGGTCGAGCAGAATCCAGGGCGTCGCCGGATCGGCGTTCGCTGTCAGGGCGGCGAGCGAAGCACGATTTCCCGGAGCGTCCGGCAAAACGCTTGGCGGTAATTGGCGGGTTTCGAGAATCCAGTCGTCGCGTCCGATCAGGGTGATGCCCGGTTCTTCGAGGTAAAGAATTTCGTCACGCAGGACGCGCATGTTGGAACGGGTATAAGCATCGATATTGAGTTTCGGCGATTCTCCGTAGTAGTCGTGGTTGCTCATGATGGCGTAAACACCGTAACGGCTTTTGAGTCCGCCGAGAATGCGAGGCATCTCCTGATCGAAATACGGTTGGGCTGAATTGTCGATAACGTCGCCAGTGAAAACGATGATGTCCGGTTGCAGGCGGTTGACGCGCGCGACCATTTCTTGCATCAGCGTTACGGAACTGTAGCGGCTGATGTGCAGATCGGAAAGTTGGACGATGCGTAATTGTGTCGCACCGTTTCTCAACGGCTTGTGAACGGTCGGCGAAAAATGCGTTTCGCGCGGCGTGTGTGCGCGGTAGAAACCAAAAACCATTTGCAAGGCGATGATGCCCAAGATAAGAAAACCGAGGTGATGCGGATGTTGGCGAACATACGCGCACGCAGTTTGCAAAAAAGGTAAACGGCGAACGATCAAGCCCAGCACATCGGCGATAACGACGGTGGCGAATCCTGTCGCCAGCGCGCCATACAGGAGGGCGGTGGCGAAAAACAGCCAGGACGGCAACTCCACACCGAACCGCCGGCTGAAAAAATGAACCAGCGGAAAGCTCATGACGATCAACGCGACCATCGGCCAGAACACATACCAGGCCATCAGCCGAGGCGGTAGCATGACACCGAACGCCCAGCGGAAGCGCCAGCCCAGATAAGCGCCCAACGTGGTCTGGACGGCAAGCATGATAATGAAAAAGATGTTCATGAGAGGGCGTTTAGGGCAGGCGGTTTCCGGTTGAGTGGCGCGTTGGTGAGAGGCGGGTTACGGGATGAATGATAAGGTATTTATGCTGGCGATAACAGCAAAGCTTTTGGGCGAGGGACGCTCGGTCGTGGGTTGGCCTGGGGGCAAGAAGTTCCCCTGAACCGTAAAAGTCGCCACTTTCGGCGATCAAGTGGGTACAATAAACCTTTATGCTTTTTGCAGAGGCGCCTCATGACGGAACCGACATTGCTTTCTTCTATTGAAATCGAGACGCAACCGAATCCTGACGCTGCGGTCATCTGGATGCACGGTTTGGGCGACAGCGGACATGGCTGGGCGTCGGAGGTCGGCTCGTTGGAGCTGCCATCGATGGCGCGCATCCGTTTTCTGTTTCCGCACGCGCCGATCATGCCGATAACGGTCAACCAGGGATACCGGATGTCTGCCTGGTACGACGTTGCCGGCAGTGATTTGAGCGCGCGCGCCGATCTCAGCGGGATTCGGGCATCGCAAGCGTCTATCGAAGCCTTGCTGCGGCGCGAATACAATCGCGGAATTGCGCCATCGCGGACAGTTCTGGCGGGGTTCTCGCAAGGCGGCGCGGTGGCGTTATACACGGGATTGCGGCATTCGGAACGGCTGGCGGGAATCGTCGCGCTGTCAACGTATCTGATAGGCGCTGAAACGCTGAGAGAGGAAGCGAGCGAGGCCAATCGCCAAACGCCGATCTTCATGGCGCATGGTACGGTCGATCCGGTGGTGTTCCCGCAATGGGGCGAGATGTCGCGCGATGCCTTGCGCGAACGTCGCTATAACATCGAATGGCACACCTATCCGATGCCGCATTCGGCGACGGAACAGGAATTGCGGGATGTCGGCGCGTTTCTGGCGCGCGTGTTGCCTGCGCTGTGATAAAACGAACAAACTAACCGCAAAGAATGCAACGTTGGCGCAGGGAGGGCAGCGCGTAGCGCGGCTCCCTGCGGCGGTAGTCTGCGTTCGGACAATCCGTTGTTTCAAAAACAACCGGCAATGTGCTGGGCGTTGATCGTGAGCAGTGAACCGAAAAGGATAGAAATGAAAACGCTGGAAGAAAGCATCGCGGCGGCGATGGACGCTCAACAAGATACGGCGATCCTTCCCTTCTTGCCGACTATCTTGCAGGATTTTTGGGAACTCGGAACCCCGCCGGAAATCGTGATAAATCTTGTTCGAAAGCACTGCAAAGCGTATTCAAACCTCCGTGTTCTGGATTTGGGGTGCGGCAAAGGCGCTACCTCAGTAAAACTGGCGGCGGCGTTAAAATGTCATTGCTTCGGGATAGACGGCATTCCCGAATTTATCGAAACATCGAAAGAAAAAGCCCGTGAGTACAGCGTGGAGACCTTGTGCCGGTTTGAACTGGGCGACGTTCGCAAGAAAATAGAAGAATTGGACAAGTTCGACGTTATCATTCTGGGCGCAACCGGCCCCATTTTCGACGACTATTTCACAGCGCTGACAACACTCTCGAAGCATCTGACCGACGAAGGAATGATGATTATTGAAGAAGGGTATATTGACGATACAAGCGCCTTTCAGCATCCGGCCTATTTACCTCGAACGGAATTGTTGGCGCAATTCAGTCGGGCGGGAATGGAATGGGTTGACGAGTCCATAGAAAAATACAGCGAATATACAAACATTGCTAAAGAGATGGATAACATAACGATAAGATGCAATGAGCTGAAAGAAAAATATCCAGAAAAGGCGCTCCTTTTTGAAAATTACATGCAAAACCAGACCTCCGAATACGGTGTGTTGGAAAATGAAATGACCGGAGCGATGATGGTTTTGAAAAAGGCAAAAGCGTGAAATCAAACACGATGAGCAAACCAGAAGAAAGGAACGACATGAACAAACAATGGTATGAAGCACTTTTTGAAAACTACGGGAAGAAATACGACAGTGAAAATTTCACGCAAGGCACCGTCGGGGAGTGCGATTTCATTGAAAAAGAAATCCATTTCGACAAGTCCTTAAAAATATTGGATGTCGGCTGCGGCACGGGGCGTCATGCGATTGAATTGACGAAGCGCGGATACTGCGTTACCGGCATTGATCTTTCTGAATCGCAACTGAAAAGAGCAAGAGAGAAGGCAGAAGAAAGCCATTTGGTCATTGATTTTCAGCGCCATGATGCGCGTAACCTTCCCTTCAGCGGCGAATTTGATGTTGCCATTATGATGTGCGAAGGCGGTTTTTCGCTCATGGAAACCGATGAGATGAACTTTGAAATACTGAACAACGTGACAAAGGCGCTCAAGCCTGAAGCAAAGCTTATATTCACTACGTCAAACGCCCTGTTTCCGTTGTATAACTCGGTCGATGAATTTCACGCTTCAACCCTGGAAGAAGGAAACTCACAGTGTACGAAAAACGCTTTTGATTTGATGACATTTCGCGGACACAGTGTCGTTGAGTTTGAGGACGATTCCGGAAATAAAAAGACGCTTGAATGCAACGAAAGGTATTATGCGCCTTGTGAAATCACCTGGCTGTTGAAGTCGCTGGGTTATAAGAAAATAGACATTTTCGGGGCGCGGCTTGGTGCGTTTTCGAGAGAACACAAACTCACCACCCAAGATTTTGAAATGCTGGTCATTGCTGAGACTTGACAACAGAGATATGGGAAAAGTGTGTTTGCGCTTGGCGGAAGAATATAAAGAGCACAAGTTGGCGAGATCGGACAATGCTCGATCCGTGCGAAAGCGGTAATATTGAAGCCAGGATATCGGTGTATGCGAAACGATACGAAAGACACATACCGGCAAAAGGCCAACCAGGTCATTGATTATATCAGTGCGAATTTGCATCAGCCTCTGGCGTTAGACAAGCTGGCTGGCGAAATTCATGTTTCTCAACGGCAACTGCTTCGCATCATGCGTTTGTTTCTGGAAGAGTCCTTATATGCTTATGTAGCGCGACAGCGTATAGAACGGGCGGTGCTGTATATGCAAACGGAGGAAACAGGTCTTGCGGAGCTTGCCGAGATGGTGGGCTATGAAAGCCCTCAATCATTTTCGAAGGCGTTTAAAAAACAGTTCGGAACGTCACCGAAAGCGTACATGAGCGAATTGCGCGCAAGGCTGGAGAATTTTGCAAAAAGCGGCGATGGCAAGAACAGCCCTCTTCAGCCGGACGTTTGCGAAGAAAACGATTTGGAACTGGTTTATATACGAATTATTGGGAAGTACGGGGAAAGCGAGCCTTACGAAGCAACATGGAACAAACTGCTCTGTTTTTTGGGTGACCATCGGGAACTGTCCGAAGAAACACGCTTTATCGGAATAAGTTTTGACAACCCGAATGTGACCAGCCACAAGCGATGCCGTTATTATGCTTGCGCTACCGTGAAAAAAAGGATATCTCCCAGGGGAGAATTCGGGACCATACAATTGCGAAGAGGAAAGTATGCGGTTTATACCTTGAAAGGCAGTTATTCGGGGCTTCAGGCGTTGTACAACAATATCAGTGTTGATTTTTCTTACCAGTTACGCCACGGAGCGGCATTCGAGGAATACCTGAACAGTCCCCGTGACACGAAAGAGGAAAATCTTCTCACCCGCGTTTTCATACCCATCCGTTAACCACCCTGACCGAAGAAAGGGATTCATCATGAGCAAAGCAAACAAATTTTGTCAAAGCTGCGGAATGCCGATGAGCAAAGACCCGCAAGGCGGCGGGACAAACGCTGACGGCAGCCATAACGCACGCTATTGCAGTTATTGTTACCAAAGCGGAGCGTTTACTTTCAACGGTTCCGTCGGTGAATTTCAGGAATTTTGCCGTCAGAAAATGATAGAAAGCGGGCACTCGAAATTTTTGGCATGGCTTTTTACGCGCGGCATGAAACGCCTGGAGCGATGGAAAAGCGAAAAACGTGGCGGAGGTTAACCGCGCCCGATTATTTTTGGAAACGCGGACAATACGTTTCCGAAATCGTCTTCGTCGAGTTCAGACAATGGCTCACGGACATCTTCCGGTCGGGTGACGGTATCGGGTTGTCGCGGTTTCAGATGGTCGAAATCGAACCACTGACGATCCATCAGGTGCGAAGGCACGATATGGGTCATCGCGCCGAAGATCGAGTCGAGCCGACCAGGAAATTTTTTCTCCCATTCGCGCAACATCAATGAGACTTGCCTCCGTTGCAGATGTTGCTGCGAACCGCACAGGTTGCAGGGGATGATCGGAAACTGTTTCAGATCGGCGTAGCGAATCAAATCGCGTTCGCGCACATACGCCAGCGGTCGGATTACGATGTGTTTCTGATCGTCCGAACGCAGCTTGGGTGGCATGGTTTTGACGCGGGCGGCGAAAAAAAGATTCAGGAAGAAGGTCGCAAGCAAATCGTCGCGGTGATGGCCGAGCGCGATTTTGGTTGCGCCCAGTTCGCCGGCGACACGGTAAAGCACACCGCGGCGCAACCGTGAACACAGTGAACACATCGTACCGCCTTCGGGAATCACACGCTTGACGATACTGTAAGTGTCCTGCTCGACGATGCGGTAGGGCACACTCAGCCCTTCAAAGTAACGCGGCAGAATGTCGGGCGGAAAACCGGGTTGCTTCTGATCGAGGTTGACGGCGATCACTTCAAACGACACCGGCGCGCGCGCCTTCAGCGACAACAGAATATCAAGCAGCGCGTGGCTGTCCTTGCCGCCGGACAGGCAGACCATCACCCGATCACCGGCTTCGATCATCGAGAAATCGGCAATCGCCTGACCGACCAGACGCCGCAGTCTTTTCTTGAGCTTGTTGGCCTCGAATTCGGCGCGGCGCGGATCGCGCGTGCCGATGGCGGGGATGGGGGCGGGAGAAGAATGATCGTCCATGGGGGCGGATTGTAAATGATTGGCAGGGATACCGCACGGAAGTACGGATAGCACGGCGACCGCATTTTGGCGTAATATGGTAATGTCAATCTTGCGTCGGAGGATTTATGCAGACTTTACTGGTCGCCAACGCCAAAGGCGGCAGCGGTAAAACAACATTGGCAACTCACGCGGCGGGCTGGCTTGCCTGCGGTCGCCAGCGCGTCGCGTTGCAGGACGAGGATTCCCAACGTTCGGCGTCCTGCTGGCTGGCGCGACGACCGCCGCCGTTCCCGAAAATCGAAATGCTCAAGCCCGGAACGAGCCGCAAGGAAGCGCGCGAACAGGGATTGGCTTGGCGCGTCATCGATTCGCCCGCCGGACTGCACGGCGAACGTTTGCGCGACCTCATCCGGCAAGCGGACAGTTTGCTGGTGCCGTTATCGCCGTCGGCGTTCGACATGGAAGCGACGCAGGCGTTTCTCGACGCCGTTGCCGAAGACAAAACGGTGCGCGAGAAAAAACTTTCCGTGGCGTTGGTGGCGATGCGGGTGGATGCGAGAACCCGAAGCGCACAGGAACTCGACGAATTTCTCTACGGCTTCGAATTTCCGCTGATCGCCCATTTGCGCGAAACGCAGGTGTACATCCATTGCGCGCGCGATGGTTTGACGCTGTTTGATCTGCCGCCGTCACGGGGGAAGCAGGATTGGGAACAGTGGGCGCCGATAACGAAGTGGTTGAGACAGAATCAGGAAAGGTGAGGAATTTTTCATGAAAAACTTTGCCCTCGGCGTTTTGTTTTTGTCGGCTTGTGTTTTGTCTTTCCCGGTTTTTGCAGATGGGGATCGTATTGAGGTACGCGCTTCATCTTCTGGTCACCCGCCCATTGGGGCAGGATGGGAGTTTTTAAAATTGAACCTCAACCGTCCTTATGATAAAGAGAGGTATAAGGATAGCCCGCTTGAAAAGCTTTTTGTAGAGATTGAGGAGATATTGAAGAAAAGAAAAGTTGAAGAAGGTTGGGGTTGGATGCTCGTTGACGCTCCTTTTGTTTCCATCGATATAGAATTGAAAGGAAAGAAAATTTCGCTGGCCTCAAGCCACCCGTATAAGGGAAACAAGGATTATTCATCGTGGCCTGCGCATACTGAAAAGCAACCTCATCAAGGAAAACTGGCTTTTGACGAAGTTTACGCTGCGATTAAACGCTACACGACCGCAGAAATACTGATTCAGCGCGAATAAAGCGCGCGTAGCCCGGATAAGCGAAGCGCCATCCGGGATCGTTTTTCCGGTGTGAAGCGCAAACGTTTCAAATTCAGCAGCGCTTCGCGCTGTGGCAGGTTCCCGGGCCGCGCTTCGCTTGTCCAGGCTACGCAACTGATTCAGCGCGAATAAAGAAAGCGACAGCACGCGTAGGGTGGATAAACCGCGTAGCGGCGCAATCCACCATTGACACAATCCTGCGCATGCTTGCTTCCTTCGCGCCAAAGAGAGGCGGTGGATTGCGGCCTTCGGCCTTATCCACCCTACAACGGCTGGCTTCGTTCCTTCGCTGCTTCGCGCCTTCGCGTGAGAACAAACAGGGCGGGTTTGAAGCCCGCTCTACGAATGGTGGATGGCGCTTCGCTTGTCCAGGCTACGCTTTGCAACGCCGCAACGCGCCGATCCCCAATCCCGCCAGCAATACGCCGAGCGCGATGAGTGCGCTGCTGCTGGTTGTCGGGATGGCGGTTGTTGTGCTGGCGGAAGGTTGCCATCTTGCGTACAGTGTGCGATCGGAATTGACGACGGTGGAAAAATCGTAGGTGGCGCTGTAGCCCGAATCCACATACCAGCCCTGGAAGGTGTGGTTGGGGCGGGTTGGGTCGGTTGGGCGCGTCGCCGCATCCCCCGGCGCGATCAATTCAGAGGCCACAGCACTGCCGCCCCTGGAATCAAACGAGACGACGTAATTCAAAGTGCCCGCCGTATAGGCGATGTCGTAGTTGTTATATCCCCAGTTGATGGCCGGTTGATCAAACGGCTGTGTGAAGTGTGTCGTCGCTACATGCGTCGCGTGCGTCGCTTTGTCCGCGTCGGCGATGAGGTAAGCGGCCTGGGCGCGGTTGTTTGCAAAAATCACATCAGCGCCAACATTGACATTGGCGAGGGAAGCGTAAGCCGCCCAGATGCCGCCTCCGTCCGCGCCTGCGGTGTTGTGGGTGATTTGCACCTGATCGCTCAGGGTTACTGGCGCACCGCTGGCAGCATAGATACCGCCGCCGTCTGTGGCCGCTGTGTTGTTTTTGATTTGAACGTTGTCGCTGATGGTAGCGGTAACACTGGCGGAAGCAAGATAGATACCGCCCGCCCGGCCCTGGATAGCTTTATTGCCGTAAATCTGCGTGTCGCCGCTGATGGTGACCGGTCGGAAGGTCAGAATGCCGCCGCCGAGGTGGCTTGCTGTGTTGCCGTAAATCTCGCCGCCGGTGATTTGGAAGTGGCGCCCATAGCTGGAAGCCTCAATACCGCCGCTTCTGCCTTGGATGGCTGCGTCGGAAGCCGTTGCCGTGTTGTTGTAAATCTTGCCGCCGCTCATGTAGAAATCCGAATAGACGCCGGTGGTGAACACGCCACCAGCGAGATTAGAGGCGTTTCCGATGAAGTCGGCATAGGGCTCAGAACCACGAAAAAGGTCTTCCCAGTCGATAGAATAAGGATTCGAAAAATCACCTTTCGCCATGTCGGCATGGTTGTCGAAGATCTCGCCGCCCTCGAGGTTAAATGTCGCGTTTTGTACTACATAGACTCCGGCAGCATAAAAGGCGCGGTTGCCGTGGATTTTGCCGCCTTCCATCGTTACGATGGCGCGATGAGTAGCAGGAAGGCCGCTGTTAGCGCCTGAAAAAAGCACCACACCGCAACCCAGCGCGGCAACGTTGTTCGTGATTTCTGCTCCATCGAGGATCGTCAGCGTGGCATCGCCCACCGTCGTGCCGCTTAACACGGGAAGAACCGTGATGCCCCCGCCGGTACTTCTGCCATCACTGACGGTGATATCGCCAGTCATGTTGCGGTTGTTTCGCAGGGTCGCACCACTGCCCAGCGTGACACGCCCTCTGTTAAGAATCAGTTCGGATTTCGCGTCGATATTGGCGCCGTCGAGGATGATGTTCGATAGATTCAGGGTGTCGCCGTATCTCATGACCCGAAAGAGTTGCGACTTGGTCGAACCATAACCCGCTTCAATCATGCTGGCATCTCGCAACAGAATCTTGCGGTTGGCGCCGGCGCCGTTGCTGCTGAGGTTGACCGTTTTGCCGGACGGAACGACCTTTGAAGTGGTCAGGGTGATGTTTGCCGTCACGGTGATGTTGATCTCCGCGTCGGTATCAGTCAGTGCATTATTTAACGCAGTCTCATCGGCGACAAAGTGATCGCCCGCATACGCAGGCGCTATAGCGAGACTACCGAACAAGACCATCGCTACGATGGCGGCGACGTGTTTGATCAGCGACATTTTAGAACTCCTTTCCGGAGGTTTTGTGTGAGCTGCTTCGACCATGATAATAAAAAATGCCTCCGGACATCGTAAACAAATGAAAATGAAAGTAAAGCCCATTCTTCGCCTCTCCGCGAGATCGATACTTTTCTGAGGTCAGAGATGGGTGAATAAGGAGATGGTTTCCCCAGTGGGGCGGGTTCGATTCGGTTGCACTGGCTGTCGGGTATTTCTGGCGCCATCCAGGCCTTCCCACGCAATGTGAGAGAGGAGCGCGGCTCGGCTTACAAAACGTTACCGCTAAATCAATCGATTGATTGATCCGCTCTCAGGTTTCGCTTATTCTTGCCCGATGGCTTCTCATTCTTTACAGCAAAACGCAGTCAACGACGCGCCGCTTTCCGAAAAAGCGCAGGACGATACGCGCCAGCGCCTGATTCGGGCGGCGGTTTCCGTGTTCGGGTCGCAAGGCTTCGAGGGTGCGAGCACGCGCTGCATCGCGGCGTTGGCCGGGACCAATATTTCGTCGATTGCGTATCATTTCGGCGGCAAGGAGAATCTCTATCTGGCGGCAGCCGACTCCATCGCTCAGGAAATCGGGAAGATGGCGGACGAGGTCGAGGCGTCGCTGGCGGATGAACGCGAGCGCATCAGAGACGGCACGCTACCTCCGGCGGCCGCGGTGGCGTTGTTGCAGCGCTTGTGGGGCGAATGGCTGGAGGACTTGCTGCTCAATAAAAAGCATGAGCACGAATGGACATGGTTTCTTATCCGCGAGCAGTTGAATCCGACGGAAGCGTTTGACCGGATTTACGATGCCAGTTTTGTTCGTTTTCACAATCTTCTGGCGGAGTTGATCGGATGTATCCAGCAGCGTCCGGCGCAATCGCTGGCGGTCAGGCTTCAGGCGGTTTTGTTTTTTGGAAAGATGCTTTCTTTTGAACGGGAGCGAGCGACGGTGACGCGGTATCTGGGCTGGGAAGCGCTTGATGAAACGGCGCAGGATATTATTCGGGCGGCGGTCAATGAAGAGGTTGCCCGTTTGCTCGCTTAACCGGTTCGGCAGAGGTACATTTAACATTCATGGCAGCAGTTATCTGTGAGGATTTCAAAAATGCAGTATAGAACGATGAAACTCGGTGCGCTTTTGCTGGCGATGCTGGCGTTGACAGGTTGCAGCAAGCAGGAAGCGCCCAAGCAGGCAGGCCCCTCCGCCATTGAACTCGGGGTGGTGGAAATCGCTGCGCGGGAAGTCACCATGACGGTCGAGCTGCCGGGACGAACCCATCCTTATCTGGTCGCGGAAGTGCGGCCACAGGTCGGCGGGATCATTTTGCAGCGTCTGTTCAGGGAAGGGAGCGACGTCAGGCGCGGCGAAGTGCTTTATCAGATTGATTCAGCGATGTATCAGGCAACGCACAACAGCGCCGCTGCGGCGTTGTCCAAGGCGGAGGCCAATCTGGCGTCGGCCAAGTCGCGCGCCGGGCGTTACGCCGATCTGGTCAAAATCAACGCGGTGAGCAAGCAAGACTACGATGATGTCGATGCGGCGTACAAACAGGCAATGGCGGATGTCGAAGGCGCCAAAGCGGCGCTTGAAAACGCGCGCATCAATCTGGATTACACCAGGATCACGGCGCCGATCTCGGGTCGTATCGGCAAGTCGGAAGTGACGCCGGGGGCGCTGGTGACGGCAAGCCAAATGTCGGCGCTCACCAGAATTCAGCAACTCGATCCGATCTATGTTGACGTGACGCAATCGAGTGTCGAATGGTTGCGGTTGAAGAGGGAAATCGAAACCGGCATGCTGAAAACCGACGGCAAGAATCAGGCGAAAGTCAAACTGAAGCTCGAAGATGGCCGGATGTATTCTCGTGAAGGAAAGCTCGAATTCTCCGATGTGACGGTGGATCAGGCGACGGGGATGATCACGCTGCGCGCGGTGTTTCCGAATCCCAAACATGATTTGTTGCCGGGGATGTACGTTCGGGCGGTGCTGGAAGAAGGTGTCAATGAACAGGCGATTACGGTGCCGCAGGTCGGCGTATCGCGCGATCAGAAAGGGCGGCCGCTGGTGACGCTGGTGACGCCCGACAACAAAATTGAGCGTCGCGTTATCGTTGTCGATAGGGATATCGGTAACGACTGGCTGGTGACGTCGGGTCTCCATGTCGGAGAAAAAGTGGTGGTCGAAGGTTTGCAGCGGGTCATGACAGCGCCGCCGGGCGTTACGGTGAAACCGGTTCCGGCAGGTTTGGCGAACAAGGGCAACAGCGCAACGGGGCAGGCCGCGCCTGCCGATGCTGCAAAGCCATAACCAGGAGTTCGCAGTATGTCCATATCCCATTTTTTCATCGACCGCCCGATTTTTGCCTGGGTGATCGCGATCATCATTTCGCTGGCGGGCGCGTTGTCGATCTTTACATTGCCGGTGTCGCAGTACCCCGAAATTGCGCCGCCGATGATTCAGGTGAGAGCCAACTTTCAGGGGGCGTCGGCCAAAACGGTGGAAGATTCGGTCACTCAGGTGATCGAACAACAGATGAGAGGGCTTGATCATCTGTTGTACATGACTTCAACCAGTGACTCCTACGGCAATGCGATGGTCAGGCTGACGTTTGATGTCGGCACCAATGCCGATATTGCCCAGGTGCAGGTGCAGAACAAATTGCAGGCAGCGATGCCGTTGTTGCCGGACGAAGTGCAGCGAATGGGGTTGACCGTCACGAAATCCTCAGCGTCCTTTCTGATGATTTCGAGTTATTACTCGGCGGACGGCAGCATGTCGCAGCCCGATCTGGTTGACTATGTGGCGACGAACGTGCTGGATCCGATCAGCCGGGTCGATGGCGTTGGCGAGGTGCAATTGTTCGGCGCCCAATACGCGATGCGCATCTGGATTGATCCGGCCAAGATGCACAAATACAAAGTGATTCCGTCCGATATTGTGGCGGCGGTGCGGGAACAGAACATTCAAGTCTCGGTCGGGCAGTTGGGCGGTTCGCCGGCGGTAGCGGGACAACAAATCAACGCCACTGTGACGGCGCAGAGCCGATTGCAAACGGTCGATCAGTTCGAGAACATTCTGCTTCGGGTTGAGCGGGACGGCTCACAGGTGTTGCTCAAGGATGTCGCGCGCGTTGAGATCGGCAGCGAAAGGTACGATGTCACTGGGCGCTTCTCCGGAAGACCAGCAGCAGGGATGGCGATCAGTTTGGCGTCCGGCGCCAATGCGTTGGCAACGGCGGAGCGGGTCAAGGCCAAAGTTGCTGAACTTCAGCAGTATTTCCCGCCGGGAATGACCCCCGTTTTCCCCTACGACACAACGCCTTTCGTGAAAGCCTCGATCTGGGAAGTGGCGAAAACGTTGATGGAAGCCATTTTCCTGGTGTTCCTGGTGATGCTTCTCTTCTTGCAGAGTTTTCGCGCCACGATGATACCGATGCTGGCGGTGCCGGTGGTGTTGTTGGGAACGTTCGGCCTTCTGGCGGTTTTCGGTTACTCGATCAATATGTTGACGATGTTCGCGTTGGTGCTGGCGGTCGGTTTGCTGGTGGATGACGCGATTGTTGTCGTTGAAAACGCCGAACGTCTCATGACTGAGGAAAAGTTGTCACCTCGTGACGCTGCCCGAAAATCGATGACGCAGATTACGGGCGCATTGGTCGGTATCGTGATGGTGCTGTGCGCGGTGTTGGTTCCGATGGCGTTTTTCGGCGGAGCGCCCGGGGTGATTTACCGGCAGTTTGCGGTCACGCTGGTGTCGGCGCTGGCGCTCTCGCTGTTGGTGGCGATCGTTCTGACGCCGGCGCTGTGCGCGACGATGATGAAGTCGGCGCACAAAGGAGACAAGCACGAAAAAAGAGGTTTCTTCGGGTGGTTCAACCGGATGTTTACGGCGAATACCAAACGTTATCAGACCATCGTCGCCTTTCTTATCAAAGCGCCGTTTTGGGGGATGCTGGTTTATTTTGGAATCATTGCCATCGTGGTGATGATGTTCATGAAATTGCCGAAATCGTTTCTTCCCGATGAGGATCAAGGCGCGGTGATTGTTTTGGTGCAGTTGCCGTCGGGCGCCACCAGAGAGCGCACGTTGCAAGCGATTGAGCATGTAGAACGTTACTTTCTGGAACACGAAAAAGAGGCGGTGGACGCGACCATGGCGCTTGTGGGCACCAATATCGCCAGCGGCGGAGGCCAAAACATGGGCAACCTTTTTATCAGGTTGAAAGACTGGGACGAACGCGCCGATCCGTTTTTCAAAAAGCTGAAAAACTGGGTCACGCGCGAAAATCCCAGATTGTCCGCAAAAGGGGTTGCCGAGCGCGGCATGAAGGCGTTGGACGGGTATCGAGACGCTTCCATTCACATCATCCTGCTGCCGACGATTCAGGGACTGGGCTTGGCGACAGGGTTTGAGATGTACTTGCAGGATCGCGCCGGTATGGGACACGAGGCGTTGATGACTGCGCGTAACCAGTTGCTGGGAATGGCCAGACAAAACGAATTGTTGATGAACGTGCGCCCCGGCGGACAGGAGGATGCGCCGCAGTTCAAGATTGAAATCGACCAACCGAAAGCGAAGGCGTTGGGGTTGACGCAAAGCGTGATTAACAGCACGCTGTCGGCGGCATGGGGCGGGGTTTATATCAACGACTTCCTTGACAAGGGTCGGGTGAAGCGCGTTTACATGCAGTCGGAAGCCGAGCATCGGATGCTGCCGGAGAACATCAAGGACTGGTACGTTCGCAATAATCAGGGACAGATGGTGCCGTTCTCCGCGTTCACCACGTCGCGCTGGGAATTTGGTTCACCGCGACTGGAGCGGTTTAACGGCCTTCCTGCGGTTCAAATTTCCGGCGCCGCCAAGCAGGGGCAGAGCTCCGGTACGGCGATGGACATCATGGAAGCGATGGTCAAGAAACTGGATGGGTTCGGCCTCGAATGGAGCGGTGTCTCGTTTCAGGAGAAAGTGGCCGGCGATAAAGCGAATTTGCTTTTCGTGTTGTCGCTCGTGGTGGTGTTCCTCTGTCTTGCGGCGTTGTATGAGAGTTGGGCGATTCCGCTCTCGGTCGTGCTGGTGGTGCCGCTCGGTATCATCGGGATGTTGCTGGCGATGAAAACGCGCGGCTTTGAAAACGACATTTTCTTCCATGTGGGGCTGGTGACGATCATGGGACTGTCGGCGAAGAACGCGATCCTGATCGTCGAATTTGCCAAGAGCGCGCAGGAACGCGGTAAAGCGCTGATTGATGCGACGCTGGAAGCGGTGCAGTTGCGCTTGCGGCCTGTTCTGATGACGTCGCTGGCATTTGGCTTCGGTGTGTTGCCGCTGACGTTCAAGACCGGTGCCGGTTCCGGCGGGCAGAACGTGATCGGCACCGGCGTGGTCGGCGGTTTGTTCTCGACGACGGCGCTTGGTATTTTTCTGATTCCTGTTTTCTACGTCGTGGTGCGCAGCATCTTCAAGCACAACTACGATAAAAACAAACCAGCGCCAGCGCATTCGACAACGGAGGGTTTTTAAAATGAACCGCATCATGAAACCGAAAACCTTATCGCTGGCGATTGCCGTGCTGCTGCTGGGAGGCTGCACGCTGATTCCGAAATACGAGCAACCGCAAGCGCCGGTCGCGGCGCAATGGCCGACCGGCGCAGCGTACCGCGCTCAGGATGTCAGCGCAAGCGGTCAACAGGCGGCTAACGTCGGCTGGCGTGAATTCTTCACCGACCCGAATCTGCAACGGCTGATCGAGACCGCGCTGGAAAACAACCGTGACTTGCGGGTGGCGGCGCTCAACATTCAACGCGCGCAAGCGATGTACCGTATCCGGCAGGCGGATCGGCTGCCGACGGTTGCGATCGGCGCCAGCGAAACGGCGCAGCGGGTTCCCGCCGATTTAAACGCGAGCGGACGTTCGATGATCGTGCACCAGTATGGCGTCACCGCCAACATCAGCAACTACGAACTCGATTTTTTCGGTCGCGTTCGCAGTTTGAACGAGCAAGCGCTGGAACTTTACTTTGCGACCGAAGAAGCCTGGCGCAGTGCGCGGATCAGCCTGGTGTCGGAAGTCGCCAACGCCTATCTGGTCTGGCTGGCGGATCGTCAGCGCTTGCACGTGGCGCAGGAAACCTTGAAAAGCCAGCAGCAATCGTATGATTTGATCAAAACGCGCTACGATCTGGGGGTTGCCTCCGAGTTGAATCTACGGCAGGCGCAAACCAGCGTCGAAATGGCGCGCGTTGACGCAGCGAGCTACACAACATGGGTGGCGCGGGACGAGAACGTGCTGTCGCTGTTGCTCGGAACGCAAGCCTTGCCGGAGTGGTTGACCGCAGACAAAATGGAAGACCTCGGCGCGGTGATACAACTGACGGCGGGCGAAATTCCGTCCGCTGTATTGCAGCAACGTCCCGACGTGCTCGCGGCAGAACACCAACTGAAAGCGGCCAACGCCAACATCGGCGCGGCGCGAGCGGCGTTCTTTCCGTCCATCACATTGACAACATCGCTTGGCACCGCCAGCGCCTCGCTGTCGGGATTGTTCAAAGCCGGTTCGGGCGTGTGGTCGTTCGTTCCGCAGATCGGCTTGCCGATTTTCGACAGCGGGCGCAACCTTGCCAACCTCAAAGTCTCCGAAACCGACCGCGCGATTGCGCTCGCCCAGTACGAAAAAGCAATCCAGAGCGCTTTCCGCGAAGTGTCGGACGCGCTGGCGCAACGCGGAACCATCGACGAACAACTGGCAGCGCAAAAGGCGCTGACCGAAGCGACGACCGCGACCTTCCATTTGGCGACAGCGCGCTACGAGAAAGGGATCGACAGCTACCTGAACGTGCTCGACGCGCAACGCGCGATGTACGCCGCCGACCTCGGATTGGTCAGCGTCCGCTTGGCCAAACAGATGAATCAGGTGGCGCTTTACAAATCGCTGGGGGGGTGGGGTTGTCAGGGATTAGAGGGCAGGGGTCAGGAATCAGATGTCAGAGGTCAGGGATCAGAACCGTGATGGTTTTTAACCGCAAAGAACGCAAAGAATAGTGTTACGGGCGGCAGATTGCCGCCCGTAACATTACAAACCCCCGTCGGCTTCGCCGACACCCCCTTTGAAAAGGGGGCTTTTCTTCTTCGCGCCTTCGCGTGAGGCGACCCGTCGCTATTATCGGCGCGTTTTGCCCGCAGGGGAGGGTTTCAAACCCGCCCTTTTTTCTCTCACGCGAAGCCGCGAAGGAACGATCCCCTCTCCCTGTCATTCCCGCGAAAGCGGGAATCCAGTACATGATAAGGGGTGGGGGAGGGTGTGAGGGGCGCGATTTATCGCGCCCTGTGTCGTGGATTCTGCGATTCCGCGCAGAATGACGAGTTTTTTCTTTGCGGCGCCGCACCTGTGTGTGATATTCCCGGATGGCGCTTCGCTTATCCGGGCTACGCTTGCTGCTACGGTTTTAGGATAGAATCTCTCTCTTTTGGCGGTCGGCGGCAGAGGAAATGCCGCCGCAATAAATAAGCGCGGCAATCGTGGTGTGGCTCTCGTGAAAATCATTCGTACTTTGCCGGTCGCCGATCAGGCTGCGCCTGCGCTTGCGTTGGCGCTTGGCAATTTCGACGGTGTGCACCGGGGGCATCAGGCGATGTTGCGCCGTGTCGCCGAGGCGGCCAGCGATCTCGATCTCGTGCCGGCGGTGATGACCTTCGAGCCGATGGCGCGTGAGTATTTTGCGCCGACGGCAATGCCGATCCGATTGCTGCCGCTGCGTAGTCGGCTTGAGCGGATTGCCGAGGCCGGTATCGACCGCATTCACTTGATGCGCTTCGATGCGCGGCTGGCGGTGATGGACGCGGAAACGTTTGTCAGCGATTGGCTGGAACGGCGGCTGAACGTGCGCTGGCTGTTGATCGGTCCTGGCGCCCGTTTCGGCAAGGATCGGGAAGGCAGCCTGGATTTTTTGCGGGCGCGTTCCAACGCTTTCACGCTGGAAGCGATGGCGATGGTCGAGATTGATGGCGAGCGGGTGTCGTCCACTGCGGTACGGCAGGCGTTGGCGGCGTCCGATTTCGCGTGCGCCGAGCGCTTGTTGGGACGCCCGTATGCGATTGCCGGTCGGGTGTCGCACGGCGACGCGCGCGGACGCACGATCGGTTTTCCGACGATGAATGTGCCGTTGACGTTCAAGCCGCCGCTGTCCGGCGTGTTCGCGGTGCGCGTACACGGGTTGGGTGCGGTGCGCGAGGGTGTGGCGAATCTCGGTGTGCGTCCGTCGGTGAAGGCCGCCGGGGCAAGGCCAATGCAGAGACTGGTGCTGGAAACGCACGTGTTCGATTTCAACGAAGATGTGTACGGGCGACCTATTGAGGTGGTGTTTGTCGAGAAGTTGCGCGATGAAATGCGTTTCGCCGATATGGCGGCGCTGGCGAAACAGATTAGAGACGATGCGCGACGGGCGCGGGAAGTGTTCTCGCCTGCGTTGTGTGCGGCATCCTGAGAAAGATGGAAAGAAAGACAACAATGTCAGAACCTAAAAAAGACGATTATCGCAACACGCTGAATCTGCCGGAAACGCCGTTTCCGATGCGCGGCAATCTGGCGCAGCGTGAGCCGGTCTGGGTGGCGGAGTGGCAGGAAAAGAAAGTGTATGAAACGCTGCGGGCGGCGTGTGCCGGACGGCCTTTGTTCATTCTGCACGACGGGCCGCCTTACGCCAACGGCGACATTCACATCGGCCACGCGGTGAACAAGATTCTGAAAGACATCATTGTCAAAAGCAAAACGATGGCGGGTTTTGACGCGCCGTATGTGCCGGGCTGGGATTGCCACGGGATGCCGATTGAAGTGCAGATCGAAAAAACGCACGGCAAACATTTATCGACGGCGGAAACGCAGCGTTTGTGCCGTGCTTACGCCAAAGAGCAAATCGGCAAGCAGCGGGAAGGTTTTCGGCGGCTCGGGGTGCTGGCTGATTGGGACGATCTTTACACCACGATGGCGTTTCGCAATGAAGCCGATGAGGTGCGCGCGCTCGGCGAGATTCTGAAGAAAGGTTATCTCTACCGCAGCTTGAAGCCGGTGAACTGGTGCTTTGATTGCGGCAGTGCACTGGCCGAGGCCGAGGTTGAATACGAGGATCGCACCGACAGCGCCATTGATGTCGGCTTTTTGTTGCTGGACGGTGACCGCGCCAAATTGGCGCAGGCGTTCGGATTGAAGCAAGCGCCGGAAGGCCGGGTTCAAGCGGTGATCTGGACGACGACGCCCTGGACGATTCCGTCGAATCAGGCGCTCAACGCGCATCCCGATCTGGTTTACGCGCTGGTGAAAACGCCGGAGAACTATTTGATTCTGGCGCAGGATCTGGTTGAAACGTGTCTGAAGCGTTTTGGTCTGGAAGGCAGTGTCGTGGCGACGACGAAAGGGGCGGCGCTCGAACATCTGGCGTTCCGGCATCCGTTCTATGATCGTGTTTCGCCGGTTTATCTTGCCGATTACGTCACGCTCGACGCCGGTACCGGCATCGTCCACAGTTCGCCCGCTTATGGTATTGATGACTTTCAGAGTTGCCGCAAGTACGGCATGAAGGACGAGGCGATTCTCAATCCGGTGCAGGGCGACGGCAAATTCGATGCGGCGTTGCCGTTTTTCGGCGGGCTGTCGATCTGGGACGCCAATCCGAAAATCGTCGAGAAACTGCGCGAAGTCGGCGCATTGTTGCACGTCGAAAAATGCAAACACAGCTATATGCACTGCTGGCGACACAAATCGCCGATCATTTATCGGGCGACGCAGCAATGGTTTGCCGGTATGGATGAGGTTCCCGGTTTTCAGGGCGTGAAACCGGAAAAGACGCTGCGCGAAACGGCGCTGGCAGGCGTTGAGGCGACGCGGTTTTATCCGGACTGGGGCAAGGCGCGTTTGCAGGCGATGATCGCCAACCGTCCCGATTGGACTTTGTCACGGCAGCGTCAGTGGGGCGTGCCGCTGCCCTTCTTTGTCGATCGAAAGACCGACGAATTGCATCCCGATTCGTTGACGTTGCTTGAAAAAGCGGCGCAGAAAATCGAACAGAACGGCATCGAATCCTGGTACGAAGCGACCGCCGCCGATTTCGGCGTCGATGAAAAACAATACCGCAAACTGACCGACACGCTCGATGTGTGGTTCGATTCCGGCGCGACGCACCAGACGGTGTTGGGCGGCCCGAAGGGGCGCGAGCAGGCGCTGGGTTCGCACAGCGCGAAAACACGTTTTCCGGCGGACTTGTATCTCGAAGGTTCCGATCAACACCGCGGCTGGTTTCATTCGTCGTTGCTGGTGTCGTCGATGTTGAACGGTCAACCGCCGTACAAAAACATTTTGACGCATGGCTTTACCGTCGATGGCAATGGCCGCAAAATGTCGAAGGCTCTCGGCAATACGGTGCCGCCGCAAAAGGTCGGCGATACATTGGGCGCAGAGATTCTGCGTTTGTGGACGGCGTCCACCGATTATTCGGGCGAACTGTCGATTTCCGATGAGATTCTGAAACGGGTGGTCGAAAGCTACCGCCGCATCCGCAACACGCTTTGCTTCCTGATGGGCAACACCTCCGATTTTAATTATGCGCGTGATGCCGTGCCGCTCGACGCGATGTTCGAAATGGATCGTTATGCGCTGGCGAAAGCGGGCGCGTTGCTGGCGAGTGTGCGCGACGATTACGCGCAGTACGAATTCCATTCGCTCGTCCAGAAAGTGCAGACGTATTGTTCGGAAGAACTGGGCGGCTTTTACCTTGACGTGTTGAAAGACCGGCTCTACACCACCGGAAAAACAAGTCTGGCGCGGCGTTCGGCGCAAACGGCGCTGTACCATATCCGCGATCTGGTGTTGAAATTGACGGCGCCGATTTTGTCGTTTACGGCGGAAGAGGCCTGGCGCATCGTGCATCCCGAAGACCCGACGGTGTTCGTGCGTTGCTGGGAAGATGCGTTCCCCGACGTTGCGGAAGCGCCGCGCCTGCTGGAAAAATGGCAGCGCCTTCTCGCGGTGCGCGCGCTGGTGTTGAAGGAACTGGAAAACGTGCGCGAAGCGGGCGGTATCGGTTCGTCGTTGCAGGCGGAAGTGGTGTTGACCTTGCCAGCGGAGGATTACGAATGGTTTGAAACGCTCGGCGACGATGTGCGTTTTGTGCTGATTACCTCTGCCGCTCGTATCGTCAAGGGCGAGGCGCTGCACATCGCGGTGACGCCATCGAGCGGCGTCAAGTGCGAACGCTGCTGGCACTGGCGGCACGATCTTGGCCGCGATCCGGCGCATCCGACCTTGTGCGGACGTTGTGTTGATAACCTGTTCGGCGAAGGTGAGGAACGTCAACATGCCTGAGAGAGAGGTTCCGCCCTGGAGTAAAGACGCGCGCTACGACTGGAACAAAGGTTGGTGGTTGCTGATCAGCGTGTTGGTGGTTGTGTTTGATCGCTTGACGAAGCTGTGGGTGTACGAAACCTTTTACAGCGGAGAAATAAGGCCGGTCACTTCATTTTTCAGTCTGATTCTGACCTTCAACACCGGCGCGGCGTTCAGCTTTCTGGCGGGCGCCGGCGGTTGGCAGCGTCCCTTTTTTGTCGTCATCAGTGTGGTGGCCTGTCTGGCGTTTTCGTGGTTGTTGCTGCGCGGCGGCAGTCGCCGGTTCAGTCTGGGGCTGGTGCTGATTATCGGCGGCGCGCTGGGCAATTTGTGGGATCGGATTGCGTATGGTCGTGTGATCGACTTTTTGTTGTTCCATTACCAGCAATGGTCTTATCCGGCGTTCAACATCGCGGACAGCGCCATTGTGGTTGGCGCGGTGTTGTTGTTTGCTGATGGCTTGCGGCAGCGAAAATATGCGGTTTATGAAGATCAGGGATCAGAGGGCAGAGGTCAGGGATCAGAAATGCGTCATTGCGAGGAACGAAGTGACGAAGCAATCCAGAAAAAATGAACCGCAAAGAACGCAGTGAGCGCGAAATCGTCTTTGCGTGTAGGGGCGGGTTTCAAACCCGCCCTTGTGCCTCACATGAAGGCGCGAAGGCGCAAAGGAAGGCACTTTGAAGCCCTCCCCTTCAAGGGGAGGGTTGGGGTGGGGATGGGGTTCTCTGGATTCTGCGACGCCGCTTCGCTTCGAGCAGCGCGTAGCCTGGACAAGCGAAGCGCAGTCCGGGAAAGACCTCACGCGAGGGCGCGGAGCTTCGCGTGAAAAATTTTTCTTTGTGCGCTATGCGCTCTTTGCGGTTAAAGGTTCAAAGAAGCCAAAATGAAAATCCTTCTTGCCAACCCTCGTGGTTTTTGCGCCGGTGTTGATCGCGCCATCACCATCGTCGAAGAAGTCTTGAAGCGCGCCGGAACGCCGGTTTATGTGCGTCACGAAGTCGTGCACAACACCTTCGTGGTGGAGCGGCTGAAAGCGCAGGGCGTGATTTTTGTCGAGTCGCTCGACGCCGTGCCTGATGGTGCGACGGTGATCTTCAGTGCGCACGGCACACCGAAACGGGTTTACGAAGAAGCGGCGCAGCGCGGACTGACCGTGTTCGACGCGACATGTCCGCTGGTGACCAAAGTACACATCGAAGTCAACCGGATGGCGCAGGCCGGTATCGAGATTGTGATGATCGGCCACGCCGGACATCCCGAAGTCGAAGGCACGATGGGGCAGTGCGAAGGGACAATGCGTGACCAGATTCATTTGATTGAAACGGCCGCCGATGTTGAACGGCTGCAAGTGCGGAACCCGGATCGTCTCGGCTATGTGACGCAGACCACGCTGTCGCAGGACGACGCGGCGCAAATCGTCGAAGCGCTGACGCGGCGTTTCCCCCGCATTCTCGCGCCGAAGAAAGAGGACATTTGCTATGCCACCCAGAACCGCCAGAATGCGGTGCGCGCGTTGACGGGGGAAGTCGATGCGTTGGTCGTCGTCGGCAGCCGCAACAGTTCCAACTCGAACCGACTGCGCGAAACCGCAGAACGGCGCGGCATCGCGGCCTATCGGGTGGACAGCGCGGAAGAACTGTTGCCGGAATGGTTCGACGGAAAACGTTGTGTTGGCATCACGGCAGGCGCTTCGGCGCCGGAAGTGCTGGTGCAAGAAGTGGTGGCGAGATTGCGGGTGCTGGGCGCCGACGAAGCGCGTGAATGCGAGGGCGTTATTGAAAACGTCTCGTTTCCGCTGCCGAAGAATTTGCTGGTATCAGAGGTCAGGGCGTAGGCTGGCGATGAGCGAAGCGAATCCCAGCAAAAACCATTTCACGCAAAGCAAGCGTAGCCCGGATAAGCGAAGCGCCATCCGGGAATCGTCTCTGTCATTCTGCGCGACGCGAAGCGGCGTCGCAGAATCCAAAAACACAGGGCGCGA
>WQTW01000014.1 GCA_009786085.1 Pseudomonadota bacterium
CCCACCCCTTATCATGTACTGGATTCCCGCTTTCGCGGGAATGACAGGGAGAGGGGACTTGAAGCCCTCCCCTTCAAGGGGAGGGTTTGGGTGGGGATGGGGTTGTCAGATATCAGGTATCAAAAATGCGTCATTGCGAGGAACGAAGTGACGAAGCATAGCGTTTTTCCGTTGCACACATTTTCTGGCTTCGCTTCGCTCGCAATGACGCGCTCTCCTTCGCGCCTCCGCGTGAGAACAAACAGGGCGCGATAAATCGCGCCCCTACGCCCTCTCCCCCACCCCTTATCATGTACTGGATTCCCGCTTTCGCGGGAATGACAGGGAGAGGGGATCGTTCCTTCGCGCCTCCGCGTGAGAACAAACAGGGCGCGATAAATCGCGCCCCTACGCTCTGATACCTGACCTCTGACCTCTGACCTCTGATCCCTCACCCCGCCGAAGCAAAAAGGCGATCGACGGCGGCTTCGTAGTAAGAAAGCAATTCGTTGTCGGTGGCAACGGGCATGTTGAGGTCGTGCAAAATGCCGTCTTCCAATCCATAAATCAGCCCGTGCAAGGTCACGTCCTGACCGCGCGCCCAGGCGTCGTGCATGATGGTCGTCTCGCTGAGGTTCAGCACTTGCTCGAGGACGTTGAGTTCGCAGAGGCGATTCAGTTGCTGGTCGGGATCGGCGATCGCCATGAGTCGGGTGCGGTGTTTGTCGCGCACGTCCTGAACATGTCTAAGCCAGTTATCAATGAGGCCGAGGCGGGTGTTTTGAAATGCCGCTTTGACGCCGCCGCAGCCGTAATGCCCGACGACCAGAATGTGCTGGACGCGCAGAACGTCCACCGCGTATTGGAGGACGGACAGGCAATTCAAGTCGGTGTGTACGACAACGTTGGCGACGTTGCGATGAACGAACACTTCGCCGGGCAACAGTCCGAGAATTTCATTGGCAGGCACACGGCTGTCGGCGCAGCCGATCCAGAAATATTTGGGGGTTTGTTGTGCGGCCAGGTTGCGAAAAAAGTTGTTGTCGCGGTCTTTCACCGATTGCGACCAGAGCCGGTTTTGCTTGAGTAAAAAATCAATGTGGTTCGACATAAGAAATCCCCGGAAAGAAATTCGTGGTTAACGTGCTGTAATGCTGAATCCTTGCGCGCGCAGTAACGCCAGGATGCCCTGATCGCCGCCCAAATGCAACGCTCCCACCGCCACAAACACTGGCTTGTCGGCAGCGAAGAACGGCTTTAGCCGTTCGACAAGACGTTGGTTACGCGAAAGAATCATTTTTTCATCGAATTCTTTCACCGCGTTCGGTGACAATTTCTGTTCTTTGTTCATTTTTTGATACCAGGCGTACAAAGCCTCCGCGTCGCCGCCTCTCCAGGTCTGATGAAGTTCCCTGAATAACGACAAGCGTTTCTCCTCGGGCAACGCCAGATAGCTTTCCAGGCTTTCGCGCTGGGCGCTGTCGTTCATTGAGGCCAACGCTTCAACTTGTTCTTCCGGCGTTTCCAATCCTCGCGTGGGGCGATTTCCCCAGATTTTCATCAAGCGTATTTCTGTTCCCAATTCCGGCGAAAATCCTGCTTTTGCGTAATCAGCGATAACCAGAAGCGATGAGATCATCCAGGCAGGAATACGCTCCATGCCGATCTTCATTTCAGGAATACGCGCTTCCAGTTTGGTGAACGTTTCGGACGAAATCTGCTTTCGCAAACAGGCGTCCTGACACATTCGCGCTGCCATCAACGGCGCCATTTTAGGCAGATCGTCGAACGATAATTCCATGACCAACTGCGAGGAGCGGAAAAGCGCCTGAGCAATTTCCTGACGCAACGGTTCTCCCGCTTTACCGACGTGCAGTGTCCCCAAAACATAGAGACGAACATCGCCTTTTTGCGCTTCGTAAAACGGCAATCGCGCCGGTTCCGCCGCGTAAAGAGAAGTGCTTAGCGCAACGCTTGCCCAGCACAACAAAAAAGCTGTCGCTGTCATCCATGTTTTTCTGCACATCATCACGACCCCTTGAAAAATCTATCAGCATTATAGGTCGAACTGAGCGGCGCGTTCATTCTAAATCGGTATCGTTGCAACGCCGCAACACGTTTTTGCAGCGACGATTCAGATGGAATCGCAAAAAAACGCGCCGCGTTTTTTGCGTTTCGACCGCTAGACCCTGTTTTCTCTACGTTTTTTCAAATTTTTGTGTTTTCAATCACAGATTTCATATTGTGTCAAGTTTTTTTATTGTTGTCAGATCAAAAAAACTCAACTAAACTTGCCGCAATCGGATTTTGTCGTGATTTAGATACTTTCTGCCGTTTGTATTTCTGCCGTTTGTAACGTACTTTTTCTGGATTGGTTTTCATGCCCGGTTACAACAACTCAGCAGTCTTCACCGAGTCCCCTAAAACGGCTTCGTTGAACTCCGTCACTTCACTGCGCGAAGTCAAAGCGCAGTGCAACATCTGCGGTATGCGCGGTCTCTGTCTTCCCGTCGGACTTTCTCCCGAAGCTCTTCAGCAAGTCAGTGCGTTGGTCGATACCCACATCAAGCTCAAAAAAAGCGAGACGCTTTTCCGAACCGGCACGCCGTTCACCGCGCTCTACGCCGTGCGGCTCGGTTCGCTCAAAACGACGGTGCTCGCGGAGGACGGACGGGAGCAGGTCGCCGGTTATCACATGCTCGGCGAGCTGATCGGTCTTGACGGTATCGGCTCCGGTTATCACGGTTGTCACGCCATCGCGCTCGAAGATACGGAAATTTGTGTGATGCCGTTCGAGCAACTTGAAACGCTGGCGCGTGAGCTTCCGACCTTGCAACACAACCTCCATCAAGTGCTCGCTCAGGAAATCGTCCGCGACCATTCGATCATGTTGCTGCTGGGAAGTATGCGCGCCGAAGAGCGACTGGCTGTTTTTCTGGTGAACCTGTCGGATCGTTATTGTCGGCGCGGTTATTCTTCGACTGAATTTGTTTTGCGAATGACCCGCGAAGAAATTGGCAGTTATCTGGGTCTCAAACTTGAAACGGTCAGCCGTTTGTTTTCGCGCTTTCAGGAAGAAGGGCTGATTCTGGTGCAAGGCCGCGCGATCAAAATTCTGAATCCGGAGGCGCTCAGGGCGCTGGGTGGACAACAAAACGGTGCTGCCGAAACTGCCTGAAAAATGTTAGCGCGGTTTGTAGCGGGCGACAATTTGCCACCCGCTACAAGTGAGCCTGTTCGTGTTGGTTATGGCTCTCTCACCGCTCTTTCCCAGCGCACTTCGGTCACCGGCGCTTGCGCTCTAAGAATCGGCAACCGCCAATTGTCTCCCTCCAAAACGATTTCCCAGCGCCCTTCCGTCGGCGCAATAAAATGTCCGCGATAAATACCGTCTTCCCCGGAGATCAGCATCGCTTCCCGATCCTGACCGGGAAAGCGGGAATGCACTGCCCACAGATGCAAAGCTTGCGGCGGCTTGAATCCCGCAACCCCGCTTTGCAAAACGACTTGCGCCGTTTCGTCGTCAGGCGATAGCGTCAACAACGCGCTCAATCCCAAAGCAGCGCTGCGCTCCTGACGTTCCAGAACCACGTTGATCTCTTTGCCCTTCTTGTAATAGTCGTCCGCCACCAGGCCATCGTAAGACCAGATCGCAATGCCCAGCGTGACAAAACTTGCCAACACAACGAAACTAAGTGCGCCGATGACCACCCAGGGCCAGGGTTCACGGTACCAGGGTTTGATTTCTCTTTCCATTTTTTTCTCTCCTTAAAAACGCTTAATTCTTGGGCACCATGAACGTTGACTTCTCGTCGCGTCGCAAGGTCTTGCCGTCCTCTGTCCGTACCGTAAACATGATCGGATGCATGCCGGCCTCAAAGCCGTCGCGCGGCAATTTGAACCGCACCGACAGCGGCACCATCCGCGCACTGGCGCCATCAATACGGATGGGTTGTTCGAGTTCGCCCACTTCGATTCCCGGCAATCCTGCCACTTCGATCACGAACTGATGCACACGCTCCTCCGTGTTCATGATCTGCAAACGATAAACATTTTCAAGCACGCCGGGCGTGGCTTCGCGCACCATCATCGCACGGTCGCGCAATACATCGACCTTCAACGGATTGCGCGTCCACAACGATACCGCCACCGCAACGGTGATCGCCAGCAAAATCGCCGTGTAGATCAACGTGCGCGGACGAAACACGCGCTTCCAGATTTCTTTTTTACCGTAACCGAAAGCCAGCGCATTGTCGGTGGTGTAACGAACCAACCCCAACGGGTAATCCATTTTTTTCATCACGTCGTCGCAAGCGTCGATGCACGCCGCGCAACCGATACACTCATACTGCAAACCGTTGCGAATGTCGATGCCGGTAGGACACACCTGCACACACAGTTCGCAATCGATACAGTGTCCCAACTGCATTGCCTTCAGATCGGCTTTTCGTCCACGCGCGCCACGCGGTTCGCCGCGCGCCGTATCGTACGTGACGACCATCGTGTCGCGATCGATCATCACCGATTGGAAACGCGCATAAGGGCACATGTATTTGCAGACTTGCTCGCGCAACAAGCCCGCCAGAGCATACACCATGCCGCCATAGAGAAGAATCCAGAACAGCGCCCAGCCGGAAACGCCGAACGGCAACTCTGTGACCAGTTCACGGATCGGCGTGAAATAACCGACAAACGTCACCCCGGTCCACCAGGCCAAGAGCAACCACAAGCCATGCTTGCTTAACTTCCGAACGATTTTGTTTGCCGACCAGGGCGCCGCATCACGTTTCATCCGCGCGTTGCGGCCACCCTCAATCGCATTTTCGATCCATATCAGCATTTGGGTATAAATGGTTTGCGGACAGGCGAAGCCGCAAAACAAGCGACCGGCGACAGCCGTAAACAAAAACAGCGAATAGGCGCTGAGGATCAGCAACGCCGTCAGATAAATAATGTCCTGTGGCCAGAACACCACACCGAACAAATAAAATTTTCGCGTCACCAGTTCAAGCAGGAAAGCCTGCCGGTCGCCCCAGTTCAACCAGGGCAAACCGTAAAAAATCACCTGGGTCAAAACGACGAGCGCAATCCGCCAGTTCTGAAAAATCCCCTGGGCGGTACGCAAATACAGTTTGCGCCGCGAAGCAAACATCGGCTGTGCCGTTTGAGCGCCTTTATCGGCGGAAGAATCATTCATAAGTGTCCCCTGAACTTGAGAGCTGGCGGCTGCCCCGCCTGTTTATTTATATTAGCAGCCTTCGTCCCGCAAAGAAAAAAATATCTGCTGAAAAATAAAAACCGCGGGCGATCTTACTGTTCGCCCGCGGCCATCGTTACGCCTTCTTTTTATTTTTTCACCTGCCGCGATTTTTTATTTGTTGGTCAGGCCCCACACATACGCCGTCAACAAATGTATCTGGCCTTTGCTCAAGACTTCTTTATGCGGCGGCATCGCAAAATCGCCATCGGCCAAATCGCTGTTGCGCCCAAGCGCAACAACCTTCTCCATCGCCCGCTCTGTGCCGCCATGAACCCAAACGTTGTCGGTCAGATCCGGGGCGCCGATATCCTTCATGCCTTTGGCGTCCATGCCGTGGCAAGCAACGCAGTTTTCTTCAAACAGCGTCTCACCTTGCGCGACCTTGCTTGCATCATGGTCGAGCCCCGACAGCGAACGCATGTAGGCCACGACTGCCTTGACCCCCGGCTCACCGCCCAGCGCGTCGCCCATCGGCATCATGATTCCGGTACGCCCTTCGGCAATGGAATACTCGATGTCCGCCGGATCTCCGCCCCAGCTCCAGGCGCCGCTCCTGAGGTTCGTGTAGCCGATGAAGCCCCGAGCGTCGGAACCGTGGCAACGAGCGCAGGTATTCTGGAAAATACGCTCCGCCGTGACCATGGCCTTCTGGTCTTTTGCCAAGTCCTCGGCGCTCATCGCCAGGAAGCGGTCGTACATCGGCCTGGTCTGGTTCTCAAGCGCTATCATCTCTTTTTCGAGCTGACCGACCTGCGTCCAGTTTCCGAGGCCTTTGAAACTGCCCAACCCCGGGTAGTAAATCAGATAGCCGACTGAGAAAATCAGCAATGCCCAGAACAGCCCACGCCACCAGTTGGGCAACTGGTTGTTGAGTTCGGTTAAATCACCGTCCCAGACGTGGGTGGTTTCGCTGGCTTTTCCTTTGTCTCTGCCGACAGCGATGAGAAGCCAGGCACAGAAAACCAGCGCCACGACCGTCGTAATGGCAATGTAAAGGTTCCAAAAATTGGATGTGAAGTCACTCATGGTTGACGTCCCCGTTGATCTATATCTTGCTTGATTGAATTGTCGCTACCTGTTCCTTCGGCATCGTCGGGCAGAGCAAACGGCGCTTGTGCCGCCTGCTCAAAACGCTTCTTGCGTCCGCTGCTGTAGGCCCAAAACACGACGCCTGCAAAAGCGGCTACCGCCAATAACAACATGGCTGTGCCGAAAAGTGTTTGCCCGCTCACCGAATTACCTCACGCTCTTCACGTGGATGCCGAGCCCCTGCATGTAGGCGATCAGCGCGTCCATCTCCGTCTTTCCGGCCAGTGCGCCGGGAGCCGCCGCGATGTCCGCATCCGTGTAAGGCACGCCCAGCATCTGCAACCTTTTCATCTTGGTCGCAATGATCTTTCCGTTCGCCGGCGTTTTATCCAACCACGGATAATTCGGCATATTGGATTCCGGCACAAAAGCGCGCGGATTGATCATGTGCTCGCGATGCCACTCGTCGGAGAATTTGCCGCCGATACGCGCCAAGTCCGGACCCCGGCGATGGGAGCTGAACTGGAACGGGTGATCGTAAACAAACTCACCGGCAACCGAATAGTGCCCATAGCGTTCGACTTCCGACCGGAAGGGACGAATCATCTGCGAATGGCAGCCGTGGCAGCCTTCGCGGATGTAAACATCGCGCCCCTCCAGTTGCAGCGCCGTGTACGGTTTCAGTCCCGCCACCGGCTCGGTCATCGAGGTTTGGAAGAACATAGGTGGCAACTGAACCAGCCCGCCGATGCTTATCACAAGCACGATGCTGATAATCAGCAACGGCAGCTTGCTTTCCAGTGTTTCATGAGAGAAGAATTTCATTCTTGCGCTCCCCGTAATCAAGCGTTTGCAGGCGCCGTTGCCGTCGGAACGGCGGCATCAACCGACTTGCCCTGCCCTATCGTCTTCAACACGTTGTATAACATCAACAACATCCCCAAAAAGTACAGCACGCCGCCGAGCAAGCGAATGTAGTAGAACGGATAGCTCGCCTTGACGCTTTCGATGAAGGTGTAGGTCAGCGAACCGTCAACGTGAATCGACCGCCACATCAGACCCTGCATCACGCCGGCAATCCACAGCGCCGCTACATAGAGCACGATACCGATCGTCGCTATCCAGAAGTGGGTGTTGACCAGCTTGACCGACCACATTTCAGTGCGACCGTACAAACGCGGGATCAGATAGTAGAGGCTGCCCATGGTGATGAAGCCGACCCAGCCCAATGCGCCCGAGTGAACGTGACCGATGATCCAGTCAGTGTAGTGCGCCAGCGCATTGATCGTCTTGACGGACAACGCCGGACCCTCGAAGGTTGACATGCCGTAGAACGACAGCGCCACGATCATGAATTTGAGAATCGGATCGGAACGCAGTTTGTGCCAGGCGCCGGACAACGTCATGATACCGTTGATCATACCGCCCCAGGAAGGCGCCAGCAGGATCACCGAGAAGATCATTCCAAGCGTCTGCGCCCAGTCAGGCACGGCCGTGTAAAGCAGATGGTGCGGACCCGCCCACATATAGGTGAAGATCAATGCCCAGAAGTGCACGATCGACAACCGGTAGGAGTAGATCGGACGCCCGGCCTGCTTCGGCACGAAGTAGTACATCATGCCCAGGAAGCCCGCCGTCAGGAAAAACCCGACCGCGTTGTGGCCGTACCACCATTGCACCATCGCGTCCTGAACACCCGCATAAGCCGAGTACGACTTGAACAGCGTGACCGGTATGGCGACGCTGTTGACAATGTGCAACAGCGCAACCGCCAGAATCATCGCGCCGAAAAACCAGTTCGCCACGTAAATATGCGGCGTACGGCGTTTGACAATGGTGCCGAAGAACACAATTGCATACGAGACCCAGACCACGGCGATCAGCAAGTCGATCGGCCATTCCAGTTCAGCGTATTCCTTGCCGGAAGTGATGCCAAACACCAACGACAACGCGGCCAGCAAGATAACCAATTGCCAGGCCCAGAAGGTGAATGACGCCAGCCCGTTAGCGAAAAGTCGCGTCTGGCAAGTACGCTGCACGATGTAATACGATGTTGCAAACAACGCGCAACCTCCGAACGCAAAGATGATTGCGTTGGTGTGCAGTGGACGCAGCCGACCATAGGTCAGCCACGGAAGGTCAAAATTAAACGCGGGCCAGATTAACTGGAGGGAAATAACCACCCCTACCAACAGCCCAACGATTCCCCAAATCACCGCCATGATTGCAAACTGGCGGACTACAGTGTAGTTAAATAGTTCTGCTTTTGATGTCATAGCCATCGTAAGTGTCCCTGATGTTGTCCCTGATGTTGTTAACCCAGTGGTGGCGCCATTGTAACCAAACGAAAGCGCCAAAGTATGATGTAGCTCAAATTATTATTACATGATCAGCAAGGAATATGTTGATTCATTGACTGATTCAACTGCTACCCTCCCATCCCTTTCCTTTCTCTTTCTCCCTCTAAAACCTCTCCAGAAGCCATTTCCGGCTTTGGCGTGTCGTCGTCGGCCAGAATCCGGTAAGCCGGACCGTCGAGATCATCGAACTGCCCGCTCCGAACACTCCACCAAAAAATACTGCCCATGATCAGCACCAACAAAACCGACATCGGGATCAGCAGCCACAAAATTTCCATCGTTTTTAATAACCCTACCCAAAATCAGGTCTCAGGATACCATCCCGCGCGGCAATCAGGAATCCGATTTAACCGCAAAGAACACAAAAAAAGAACTTGTCATTCTGCGCGAAGCGAAGCAGGGTCACAGAATCCATGAAAAAGCGGGCGGGACGCCCGCGCTCCCTTTTGGCGGATTGCGCTTCGCTTATCCGCCCTACGATTTAATCCCTGACCGCTGATTCCTGCCCTCTGATCCCTGATATCCGTAGCGCGTTCAGCACCACGGTCAGCGACGATAATGACATCCCCAGCGCCGCGATCAGCGGCGTCACCAGACCCAGCGCTGCCGCCGGTACCGCTATCAGGTTATAGCCCACCGCCCAACTCAAATTCTGGCGAACCACCCTCAACGCACGGCGGGAATGCCGCAACGCATCGGTCAGACGCGGAAGCTCGTCGGAAAGAATCACCACATCGGCTGTCCACTGCGCCAGCGATGTGGCGCTGCCCAGGCTGATCGACACTTGCGCCTGCGCCAATCCCGGCGCGTCGTTGACGCCGTCGCCGACCATCGCCACCACTTCGCCCGCCGCCTGCCGCTCGAGAATGTAGCGGCGCTTGTCCTCCGGAAACAGGCCGCCGTGCGCCGTTTCGATGCCCAGTGTTTTCGCCAATGCTTCGGCGTTTTCGTGGCGGTCTCCCGACAGCAGCACCGTTTGAATTCCCATCGCGTGCAATGCCGCGACGACTTCTCGCGCCTGCGGTCGCAGCGCATCGCCCAGCGCAAAAACCGCCTGAATGCCGTTGCCAGCGCCGTTGCCAGTGCCGTTGCCATTCCCATTCCCGAGGAACACCATCGTTTCGTCGAAAGACCGTTGCTCGATGAAACGCGCCAACGATTCTGGTAACAGCACCGGTGTTGCATCTGCGCCACTCAACGCCGCCACAAAGTCGAAGCGGCCGATCCGCCAACGCGTACCGGCCACCGTCCCTTCGATCCCGTTGCCGGACACGATGGTCAAATCCGACACCGCAGGCAACACCGTTTCCGCAGTTATTTTCCCCTCGCTCCTGAACGCCCGCGCCAACGGATGTTCGGAGGGCGCTTCCAGCGCCTGAGCGATCGACAACAGTTCCGCGCCGCCGCTCCCCGCAACAGCGCACATTCCGTTGAGCGTGACCTTTCCTTCGGTCAGGGTGCCGGTTTTGTCGAAAACCAGCGTCGTCACCCGCGCCAATGCTTCCTGCGCATCGCTGCGCGCCAGCACCACGCGCCGCCGACCCAGCGCACCGGCAGCCGCCGACAACGCCGTCGGCGTCGCCAGCGACAGCGCGCATGGACAAGTGATCACCAGAAGCGCGAACACCACTTCAACAGCGCGTGACGGATCGATCAGCCACCACACGACCCCGACGACCACCGCCAGCGCCAGCAGCGCGGCGATGAACCAGGACGCCACGCGGTCGGCGATTTGCGCCACCCGTGGCCGTTCGCTGGCGGCGCGATCCACCAGCCGCAGAATCGTCGCCAGCCGGGTGCCCTCACCAACCGCCTGAACCTGCACGATCAAGACGTTCTCGCGGTTGACCGCGCCGGCAAACACCGAATCGCCCGGAACGCGCCGCACCGGCCAGCTTTCGCCGGTCAGCACCGCTTCCTCGACATGTGAATTACCTTCGACCACCACACCGTCCGCCGGCACCACCGCGCCCGGTCGCACCAACACATAATCGTCGGCCAGCAAGGTCGTCGCCGGAACCGGTTGCGTGGTCTGCAAACGCGGCCATTCGGTCAAGCGGTCGGCCAACACCGGCTGTTGTCTGGCCATCGCCTCGATCGCGTCGCCGGAACGCTGCCGAACCATCGCTTCAAAATAACGCGCGACCAATAACAACGCCACGAACATCGTGACGGATTCGTAATACACCGCGCCGGTTCCGCGGAATGTCGCCCACAGACTCGCCGCAAAGGCCACCGACAGCCCCAGCGCCACCGGCACATCCATGCCGGCGCGTCCCATCGACAAATCGCGCCAGGCGCCCTTGAAGAAGGGCTGCGCCGAATAAAAAAGCACCGGCAGCGTCAGCACCAGACTCGCCCAACGCAACAAAACCGTCGTGTCCGCCGGCACCTCGTTGCTGATGTAATGTGGCACCGCCATCATCATCACCTGCATCATCCCGAACAGCGCCACGCCCATCCGGAACAGCATCGTGCGGCGTTCGCGCCGCGCCTGAATGTCGCGCCGCGCCGGGTCGTAAGGATAGGCGCGGTAACCGATGCGCGCCACCGCCCGCAACAACTGCGAGAGCGGCGCTGTTTCCGGATGCCAGACCACCGTCGCCCGCCGCGACGCAAAATTGACCCGCGCCTCGACGACGCCGGGTTGCTTCATCAACCAGGACTCGATCAGCCACACACAGGCGCCGCAGGTCAACCCTTCGAGCAACAGCGCGATCTCATGTTCTTCTTTGCCGTCCGGCCCGACGCCCCGCTTCCGGACGAAATCGCGCACGACGCGCTCATCGTCATAAGCAACCCATTCGTCCTGCGTTTCCTCCGGTGCCTGCGCCAAAACCGTGCGCGTCGCGTAAAACGCGTCCAGACCTGCCGCATGGATCGTCTGCGCCACCGCCTGACAACCGGCACAACAAAACGTGCGCGGTTCCCCCTTCAAAACCGCCTGCCAGCGCACCCCCTGCGGATTTTCCGTTCCGCAGTGGTAACAAAAACGCGCTTCCGCCGCTGGCGACAAAGAGGGTTCAACCGGTTTCGACATGGGCGAACTCTACGGTACCCGCCCCATCCGGTCAACTTTGAACCTAAAAACCTCAGTTGACCGCGTATAAAACGATGGAAAACCGCATGGAAACTTGCTTTAAAGCCTTTTTCACCCTTCACCCATCGGGTGAGCGCGCTACGTGCTCTCCAGCACTACGCCCGCCGCGCCATACTGCGTTGCTCCTCCTCGCGGGGTGGCAGCCCGCGTCGTCGTCGCGCCTTGCCTGGCACAGCGGGCGCAGCACTGGCGAACACGTCCAACTGAGGTTTTTAGGTTAAAACTTTGCCGACCCAAACATTCATTGGAATTCCGCCGGAAACCCCTTGACCAAACAGCGCAAAACGGCCAGCATACTGGGTGTTGCCTTGAACGTTTTTCCAACCCTTTAAAGGAGATCTGCATGTACAAAAACTTACTGGTCGCCACCGACGGTTCGCCGCTTTCCGACAAAGCCATCGACCAGGCGATTGACTTGGCAGTCGTACTGAAAGCCAAGCTCTACGTTTTCTACGCCTCCCCCAGCTACCCGTTGCCCGCCTATGCCGGCGGCGTTGTGTACGAACCGATTTCCAAAAAAGAATTCGCCGCCTTTGTCACCGAAGAAGCCGAGAAAATTCTTTCGGCAGCGGAAGAGAGAATCAAGAAAGCCAAAGTGGAATGCGGCCGCCTCCATGTGCTTGCCGCCACCCCCTGGGAAGCCATTCTTGACGCCGCCAAAGAAAACAACTGCGATCTGATCGTCATGGCTTCGCACGGCCGCCGCGGCATCTCCGCAATGCTGCTCGGCAGCGAAACACAAAAAGTGCTGACGCACTCCTCGTTGCCGGTGCTGGTCATTCGGTAAGTCGTGAAGCCCTCCCCTTCAAGGGGAGGGTTTGGGTGGGGATGGGGTTCTCTGATCCCTGATTGCCACCATTCAAACCTCACAGGGCGGGTTTCAAACCCGCCCTTTTTGTTTTTAACCTGAAAACCTCAGTTGGACGTGCTCGCCAGGTCATTCTGCGCGGAGCGAAACCAGTATGCTTTTCTCAAAACTTTGAGTAAAAATACTCAGTCTCTTGAGTAAAACGTTATCTCCCTTCCGGCGGCCATATGAAACGCCCCTCAGCGGCATGGCGCCTATCGCTTGATAACTGTAAATTCATAGTTTACAATGCGCCATGATCAAATCCTTTCTCCATAAAGGCATTCAGGCGTTTTTTGAGACCGGCAGCAAAGCCGGTATCCGACCGGATCATGCGAAGCGACTCAAGATACAGCTTGCGTTTCTGGATGCGGCCTCTTCGCCTTCCGGGATGGACGTGCCGGGCTGGAAGTTGCACCGACTGTCGCATGACTTGTCAGGCCATTGGGCGGTAACGGTCAACGGAAATTGGCGGCTGACGTTTGCCTTTGAGAATAAGGACGCAATCCTTGTGGATTATCAGGATTATCACTGACATGGAGAAATTATGAGCAAGATGTTTGACCCTCCGCACCCCGGCGTTTTTTTGCGCGATGAGGTGCTGCCCGCGCTTGGGTTGTCTGTGACAGAAGCTGCGCGCCAACTCGGTGTAAGTCGGGTCATGCTTTCCCGGCTCATCAATGAGCGGGCGGGAATCAGCGCAGAAATGGCGCTACGCCTGGAAGCATGGTTGAGAACGCCTGAGGGCGGCGGGCCGAGCGCCGAGATGTTTCTCCGAATGCAGACCAGCTACGATCTGTGGCAAGCCGCGCATTCCGGCAAGCCTGCTTTTCTGGTGCGCCCGGCAATGGCGGCCGTGTAAACGGGAGCCAGACGCCAACGTTCCACCAAGCTCAAACCAACTCAATCAACGCCGGAACAATCTCACCCACGTCACCGACGATCCCATAATCGGCGATCTGGAATATCGGCGCGGAAGGGTCTTTGTTCACCGCCACGATCACTTTGCTGTCTTTGATCCCGGCCAGATGTTGAACGGCGCCGGAAATGCCGATGGCGATGTAAAGTTCCGGCGCGATGATTTTCCCGGTTTGCCCGAGCAGATAGTCGCTCGTTGCGATGCCCTCCTCGACGACGGCGCGGGTCACACCGATGGCCGCACCGAGTTTGTCCGCCAGTTTTTCGATGTCGGGCATGTCCTTTTTTTCCACGCCGAGACCGCAGCCGATCACGATTCGCGCCCGCGACAGCTTCGGACGCAACGCGCTTTTACGGCGGCGCTCCAGGCAGCGGACAGCGCACCTCGGCGGCAATGCTTCCCATGTTTCGATCGGCGCCGCCGGCGTCTGCGAACCGGAAGGAGGAAAGGCGCTGGCGCGAATGCTCAACAATTTGACCGCACTCTTCAACCGTTCCACGACCAGCAAACTCCCGGCGTACACCGGTCGCACGAAAGTGTCTTCCCCTTCGATCTTCGTCAGGTCGGTCACCAGATCGGTGTTGCGCAATGCCGCCAGGTACGGCATCACCCGTTTGCCTTTGTAGCTGCTCGACATCAGCGCATAGCGGTAACCGCCGCGTTCCAGCAAGGCTTGCGCCTGCGCCGCCATGTCCTCGGTCAACTGCGTTTCGAGATGAGGCGCCGCGACGCTCCACACGCGGGTAACGCCTTCGATGGAAGCGGCCTGTTGCGACAGCGTTTCACCCTGGGTTTCACACGCCATCACCAAAACATGAACGTCGCGTCCCAACAAGCGCGCCGCCGTTACGGCGCTGTGCGTGGTCTCCTCCAATCGCCCGTCCACATGCTCGGCCAGTACCAAAATCGCCATCGTGTTTTCTCTCTTTGTGTGCCTTCAGATGATTCGCGTTTCGGTACGCAGCCGTTCGATGAGCGTCGCCGCATCAGGCAGCATCACGCCGCGACTGCGCTCCGGCGGACTGCGCAGCTGAACGACGGCCACGCCCATTTCCATATCGACGCCAAGCGTTTCCGCCGCAACAGCGGGAATCTTCTGCTTTTTGACTTTCATCAGATTGGGCATGGAGACGTAGCGCGGCGCGGCGAGCCCGATTTCAACGACGACCAGCGTCGGCAATGTCGCTTCAAGCACCTCGGAACCATGATCGGTTTTGCAACGGGTGCGCACGTTCGTTCCTTCGATGGTGAGCGTTTCGGCGAACGGCAGGCACGGCCAGCCAAGCAGCGCCGCCAGCATCGCCCCCACCTGATTGCCATCGTTGCCCATTCCCTGACGACCGATCAGCACCAAACCGCACCCCTCGCGCACCGCCACCGCTTTCAGCAACCGCGCCACCACCAGCGGCGACATCGCATAACGCGCTTCGACAAGCAACGCTTCATCCGCGCCCATCGCCAGCGCCGTGCGCAGCGTTTCCAGGCAATCGTCCGTACCGCACGAGACCGTCAGCACTTGCGTCGCCAAGCCCTGCTCTTTGAGTTGCAACGCCGCTTCCAGCGCCGCCTCATCGTAGGGATTCATCACCATCCTCATGTATGCCATGTCAAGCCCCGAATGGTCGGGCTTCAAACGCACTTTGAACGAGGGGTCAATCACCCTTTTTATCGGCACCAGAATTTTCATCAGTTTATTTCCCCGGGCGATCACGCAACAGCCGTTGCTTTTCGCGGTTCCATTCGCGCTCTTTTTCCGTCTGCCGCTTGTCGTGCTGCTTTTTTCCTTTGGCCAGACCGATTTCCAGCTTGATCCGGCCACTTTTGAAATGCAGATTGATTGGCACCAATGTGTATCCGGCGCGCTCCACCTGCCCGATCAAGCGCTGGATTTCCTTTGCGTGCATCAGCAGCTTGCGGGTGCGCGTCGGATCGGCGCGAACATGCGTCGAGGCCGATGTCAGCGGCGTAATATGCGCGCCCAGCAGCCACAATTCGCCGTTGCGAACGACCACATAGGCTTCCTTCAGTTGCGCCCGGCCATTGCGCACCGCCTTCACTTCCCAACCGTCAAGCACCAAGCCCGCCTCGAAGCGTTCTTCGATAAAATAGTCGTGAAAAGCTTTACGGTTATCAACAATGGACATGATGGTACAGACCTCAAAACCTTTTCATTGTAACCGCAACTTCTCGCCGTTGTGATATTTCTTTGTCAAAGATAAACCTTATTTAGACCACTTCTTAGCAAAATAGTTCCTCGCATGATCCTAAATACAAGTGAAATGATCGCTGTCTCCGTCGTCTGCGTCGCGCAAGGCCAATCCATTACGTGCGATTTCCGGCTGCCGCCCGGTAGCACCGTCGCCGACGCACTCATTGCGGCGCGTGCTTCGGGCGTTTTCCCGTCAAATGAGGAAACTTCCTGGGGTTACGCCATTTTCGGACAAACAGCCGATCCCGCCACCGTTCTCCAGGACGGCGACCGCGTTGAACTGCTGCAACCCCTGCGCTGCGATCCCAAAGAAAGCCGCCGGCTCCGCGCCAGACTCAGGAATCAGGTATCAGAGGTCAGGGATCAGAACAGATGACCTTGCAGGACGCGCCAATCACGGCGGGGCGGGTTTGTATTTCATATAAAGCCGCGAAGATGAAAAGCCCCCTTTCCAAAGGGGGTGCCCGCCGAAGGCGGGCGGGGGTTTGAAACCCTTTCCCCCAGCAAGCGGGAAAGGGAGATTTCTTCGCGCCTTCGCAGCTTCGCGTGAGATGCTTTTCTGACCTCTGGTCTCTGACCTCTGACCCCTGCCCCTGAAATGCCGTGTTACCATTCACACCTGAACCGAACCCACCTGCATTGCCAATCCTGAACCATGAACGCCAAAGTTGCCCGCCGCCGTTTACACGCCCCCAAAGCCACCCGTCTTTTCGTCCTCGACACCAACGTACTGCTGCACGACCCGACGTCGTTGTTCCGCTTTCAGGAACACGATATTTACCTGCCGATTCTGGTGCTTGAAGAACTCGACGCCCACAAAAAGGGCAATTCGGAAACAGCGCGCAATGCTCGACAGGTGTCCCGTTTTCTCGACGAACTGATCAACCGGCACATCGCGCAGAAAAACAACGGCATCGCTTCCGGCATCGCGCTCGCGCCGCCCAATGCGCCCAGCGGCGCTTTTCAGGCGTCCGGTTTGCTTTTCCTGCAAACCGACCTGATCCCGCCATCGACGCTTCCCTTTCTCTCGACGCGCACCGATAACCAGATTCTCGCCATCGTCAAACACCTCGGCGCGCAACACCCGGAACGCGATGTCTTTCTGGTCACCAAAGACATCAATATGCGCATCAAAGCGCAGGCGTTGAACCTGAACGCCGAAGACTATTTCACCGACAAAGTTCTCGAAGATTCCGACCTGCTCTACACCGGCGCGACTGAGCTTCCGCAGGATTTCTGGGACACGCACGGGAAAGGCATGGAGTCCTGGCAACTGGGCGGCCATACCCTGTACCGCGTTTCCGGTCCGTTGACAACGGCGCTGCACCTCAACGAAATGGTCTATCTCGAACGCACCGGCGAAGCGCCGTTCTACGCCACCGTCAAAGAGATCGACGCGAAAGGCGTCGTCCTGCAAACCATCAAAGATTACACCCACGCCAAAAACGCCGTATGGGGCATCACCGCCCGCAACCGCGAACAAAACTTCGCGTTGAACCTGCTGATGAACCCGGAGATTGATCTCGTCACCATGGCCGGCCAGGCCGGAACCGGCAAAACCCTGCTGACCCTGGCTGCCGGGTTGATGTTGGCGCTCGAATTCAAGAAATACAGCGAAATCATCATCACCCGCGTCACTATTCCGGTCGGCGAAGACATTGGTTTTCTACCCGGCACCGAAGAAGAAAAGATGACGCCGTGGATGGGCGCGCTCGAAGATAACTTGGAAGTGTTGCACCACACCGAAGAAGACGCCGGCGCCTGGGGACGCGCCGCCACCCGCGACCTGCTGCGCGCCCACATCAAAATCAAAAGCCTCAACTTCATGCGCGGTCGCACCTTCGTCAAAAAATTCCTGATCATCGACGAAGCGCAAAACCTGACCTCCAAACAAATGAAAACCCTGATCACCCGCGCCGGCCCCGGCACCAAAGTCGTCTGCCTCGGCAACCTCGCCCAGATCGACACCCCCTACCTCACCGAAGGCAGTTCGGGATTGACCTACGTCGTTGACCGCATGAAAGACTGGAAACACGCCGGCCACATCACACTGGCGCGCGGCGAACGTTCGAGACTGTCCGACTACGCGTCGGAAGCGTTGTAAGTTGGGATGAGCGGCCTCTAGCCGCGAGCAAAGCGTGGCGGGAATCCCAACCATTATCGCGTAATACAAGGGTGGATAAACGAAGCGCAATCCACCATTCGTAAGGGCGCGATTTATCGCGCCCTGTTTGTTTTGTGGATTCTGCGGCGCCGCTTCGCGCCGCGCAGAATGACGGTTTTTTTTCTCCGCGTTCTCCGCTTCTCCGCGTGAGACCGACCCGTCGCGGTTCGCTGCGCTCACCAGCGACCTGTGCGCTGACCTCTGATACACTTCTACGCTCCTATTGCTGAAACGTCTGGAGCCAAAAATGAAGCGCGACAAAACGTTGACATGGACGCCACCGGCGACGATTGACTTCATCGGAAAGAAGATCGCCATCGTCGGAGGAACAGGCGGCATTGGCCGCGCGCTCGCGCATTCATTTGCCGCGAAAGGCGCGCAAGTCATCGCCGTCGGGCGCACCTTCCGCGACGAAGGCATCGCGGGAATCAATCCGTTGTTGGCCGACCTGAGCAAAATGAAAGAAGCCGAGCGCGTGGGACGGATGCTGCCTGCAGATACGTTGGACATTCTCCTCTTCACGACCGGCATCTTTGCGGACTATGTTCGTCAGGAAACGGCAGACGGGCTGGAACAGGACGAGGCCATCGGCTATCTCAACCGCTTGGTCATCCTGCGAAACACGGCGCCCCGTCTCGACCAACCGCGGCCGGATCGCAACAGACCGCGCGTGTTCATCATGGGTTACCCCGGCACGGGGCGGCAGGCTGTCGTTAACGACTTGAACAGCGAAAAAAACTACGCCCGCTGGACAGCACACCAAAATTCCGTCGCGGGAAATGAAGCCCTCGTTTACGACGCCGCAAAACGTTATCCGAACATCGACGTCTTTGGACTCAATCCCGGTTTTGTGCAAACCGACATACGCGACGAAATTTTTTTCAAGCGCGGCGGATTTCTGAATCGCATTGGATACTGGCTCACCGCTTTTCTGACGAGCACGCCGGAGGACTACGCGCAGCGCGTCCTGCCCCTTTTCATTGTGCCGGAACTCACCGGACAAAGCGGAAAACACTTCGACAAAAACGGCAACGCCATCCTGCCATCACATTGGGTGAAGGACGCCAACTGCGAAGAAATAATCCGGGCGTCCGAAGCGCTGATCTCTCGCACCGGCATCGTGGTTTGAGCAAAAACACATTGACCGCAAAGAACGCAAAGAAAAGCGTTTAACCACGAAAAAGCGCGAAAGAATCCCCCTCTCCCGCATGCGGGAGAGGGGGGGNGGAGAGGGCGTAGGGTGGATAAGCGAAGCGCAATCCACCATCCATTGACCCTCAACCTCAATCAAAATTGAGATTGAGCTTGAGCCAGAAAAAGCGTCCCGGTTCGTTGATACGCATGGTCTGGATGTAGCCGGGCACCATGCTGCCGGAACGGCTGATCGCTTCTGCGTAGGTTTTGTTGAACAGGTTGTCGATCCCGGCGGTCATGTACAACTCCTTGCGGAAACGATAGCCGCCATTGACCGAGAACACGCCGAATCCCGCTGTCGGTTCGCCGATGTCCTGACCGGCAATGTTGCCCCTGCCTTTATCGAAGCGGTTTTGTGCAGCCACCAGACGCCACAGTGCGCCGAACGACCAGGTACCGTTGTCGTAGTCGAGCGTGAAACGGCTGTCGAACGGCGGCATCTGCGCGAGCGGTGTGTGATCGGTGCCGTTGCTGCCGCGCACATACGCCAGACTGACGCCGCTTCTCAACTGAGGCGTCAACGCATAGCTGAGGCCGACTTCGCCGCCATAGGTTGTCGCCTTGATGTTGCGAACCAGGATTGCGGGTTTCAGCGTTCTGGTGTTGTCGATCAGGATGTAATCGCGCATCCGGCTGTAAAACGCCGACACGGCGACTTGCAGTTCCGGCGTGATCCGGTAAACCGTGCCGAGGTCCAGTTGCGTGTTTTTTTCCGGCTTGGTGTTGAAGGCGCTGTCGCTGGTTTCGCTCTGCTTGTTTTGCGAAATGACTTCCCAGTAATCGGGGAAGCGCTCGCTATGTCCCAGACCGACAAAAACGGTCGAGCCTTCGCCGTAATCGCGTTCATAACGAATGAAACCGCTGGGCAGTGTTTCATGCCGGGTTTTTCCCGACGTTGAAAAACCGCTGCGCTTGTCTTCCGCCCGCCAGAAATCGGTACGCAGTCCGGCAATCAGCCGATCCTTTTCAGTCAACGACTGCGTCCATTCGGCAAAGAGTCCGTAGTTGTCGAAGTTCGCATCTTCCACACGTTTGGCGCTTCGATACGTCAGGTTGTTGCCGGAACGGAAGCGGTGCCGATTGCTTTGCTGGTCAACCCCCACTTTGAGCAACGACGTGTCGCCCGGAACGAGGTCGCCACTCACCCGCAGGCCGGTGGTTTGCCGGTCGGGATTGCTGACGTTTTTTGTGCTGCCGGGTTGGCGCAGGCTGTAGTTGTCCATCACATGGTCGATGGTGTTGTAATAAACCAGCGCATCCAGCTTTTCGACAAACGCGGAGATGTTTTTCTTTTCGAATCTCAGGCTGTAATTTTCTCGCGCGAATTTGGCGCCGTCCATCATCCGGTCGGCGTAAGCGGCTTCGCCATCGCTGACGTTTGCCGACAATTCCAGCCGTGTCGTTTCATTCGGCGTAAAGCCGAACGTGGCGCCGCCGCTCCAGCGCATGTATTGCGAGTGTACGCGCTTCCCGTCTCCGTCTTTGTAATCGTCCATGCTCGAACGTGTGCCGATCATGCGGGCGTAAAAGGTGGCGTTACCCGCTTGCGCATCGAGCACTTGATCGTTGCGACCGTAACTGCCGAGCATCAAACCGCCGAACAGCCGATAATCCGGCGCTGTGTAGGGTTTGAAATCGCGTTCAAACAGGACGGTGCCCGCTGAAACCGGCCCCCAGATCACGCTTTGCGGGCCTTTGAGAACGGTGATGCGATCAAAAGATTCCGGAAAAATGTAAGCGGTCGGCGGATCCATCCGTCCGCCGCAACCGCCGTGAATCATCTCGCCGTCGGCCAGAATGTTCAGACGCGAACCGGCCATGCCGCGAAAAACCGGATCGCCATCGCTGCCGCCTTTGCGGATCACGGTAAAACCGGGAACGGTTTTCAGATAATCCGCGCCATCATGCGCCGGCACCGGTTGACGCGGCGCTTTGGCATCGGTGACCACGGTCAGCGGATCGGACATCGGCGCTGCGGTGACAACGACCGGATCGAGTGTTTGTTCTTCTGCCGTTGCCGCCGGTGTTTTTGGCGTTTGTTCTTCTGCGGCCAGCGTCGGCATCGCCACAAAAAGGCCGAGCAAAGAAAGGCTGAACAACCGGAAGCGCTGCTTGCGCCAAGCCGGGTTGTGCTGAAATAAAAATCTCATTTGTTTCCTCCAAAAATATTTCCCCCCTGCGCGAAAATAAAGCGCGCAAGATGATACGGCGCGGCTGTTGGGCTATCGTTCGCGCGCCGTCTTAAAAACAACACTTGGGAATCAGAGAAAAACGGGCGGCGCACGCGCCCTGTGGGATTTCCAAACAGCAGGAGAAAAAACAGGCAGCACATACAGAAAAGACAACTGCCTTTCTGCCACCTTGAACAACAACGAAATCAGCGCAACCGATTTCAGTTCAAACGGACAGCCCGGTATGAAGCAGAACAAACAATGCCCGGAAGGAGCACCGCCATCCGAATCCGAAACCGAATGGCAATCAGGGAGTGCGCTTTCGGAAATTTTCGCGGATTGAACCATCCCCGGCATGGGAATGTCTTTTTCGAACACGAGGCGCGAAATCGTCGGCACCAGCGACGCCGACAAGATGGCGAAAAACACCAGCCACAAAGAAAGTTTTTGCGCTCTCTTGTTGAGGATCACGGCGCTTGCCCTTCCGGTTTGCTGACAAAGCCGATTTTTTCCAGCCCCGCGCGAGACGCCCGCGCCATCGTGCGTGCGACAAACTCATAAGGTGCGGTCGCATCCACCTGAAGATGAAGTTCCGGAAGCGGTGTGCGATGGCCCGCTTCCCGCATCAGCGTTTCCAGTCCCGCTTCCTCGACGAATTCGCCGTTCCATAAAAATTGTCCGTCGGCCTTGATGCCGAGCTGGATGGTTTCCGGCTTCATGTTCGTCGCCGCGCTGTCGGCCACGGGCAAGTCGATTCTGACAGCGTGGGTCAAAAGCGGCGCGGCGATGATGAAGATGATGAGCAACACCAGCATCACGTCGATGAGCGGAATCATGTTGATTTCCGAACGCGGCGCATCATACTTGAGCTGAGGATGGTAAGCCATGATCTTACTCGTTCGCTTTCGTCTCGTTCAACGCTGTGTCACCCGCAGGCAAACCCAACCCCAGCAGGCCGAACACCGTATGCGCGAAGCGTTCCAACTCTCCGATCACATTGCGGTTCAAGCGCACGAACGCGTTATACGCCAGCAACGCGGGAATGGAAACAAACAAACCATAAGCCGTCATGATGAGCGCCTCGCCGACCGGTCCCGCCACTTTATCGAGACTGGCCTGCGCTGAGAGCGCAATGCTTTGTAGCGCGTGAAAGATCGCCCAGACGGTGCCGAACAACCCTATGAACGGCGCCGTTGACGCCACGGACGCCAGCGATGTCATGCCGCTTTCCAAGCGTTGCGCTTCTTTGGCAACGCCATGCGCCAGCGCAGCGCTGACGTAATCGTCGGGCGACGTCATCTTGAATCCCGCCGCTTCCGTTTTCCGAAGGGACTGACACACTCGAAACCCCTCATCCAGAAGTCGCGCGAAAGGATTGCTGCCGTTCGCAGAAACGCGCAGATGTTCCGCGTCAGCGCATTGGCGCACTTGCCGGAAGCTCGCCATGAACGCGCGGCTTCGTACGCGAATCACGATGTAACGCCATAACTTGAACGCGATCAAATACCAGGACAGGAACGACATCGCTGTCAGAACCGCCAAAACACCATAACCGACGGCGTCCGTTTGTGTCAGAAAATGGGCAAAGCCTTGAGAAGATGGAGACATATTGCTTGCTTTTGTAATTCGTTATTGTAATTCAAACCGAACCGGCACGACCACCCAGCCCGCGACTGCCTTGCCCGCGCGCTGCGCCGGACGAAACCGCCAACGCTTCACGGCATCGATAGCCGCTTTGTCCAGTCGCTCAAAACCGCTGCTCGTATGCAAGGTCACTTCGTTCGCCAATCCTTCCGCCGTGACATGAACGCGCAGTTTGACCCAACCCTGTTCGCGTAAACGCCGCGATTGAAACGGGTATTCCGGCTTCGGATTGGAAAAATGACGTACATTGAAATCAGGCTCGACATAATCCTCGTCTCCTTTCGCCGTCGTCGTTGCAACATCGGTCTGCGGATGAGAATCCGACGATTCCATCGGCGTTGCGAGAGGAATGTTCACCGTGATAGACGTCGGCGCGGGTTGCATCGGCTGGGGCGGCGTCGGAATCCTGGGCAACGCCTGACGTTGTTCCGGCATACGCGCGGGCTGCGCGACGGGCAACTGCACAGGCAACTGCGCAGGCAACAGCAAAGGTGCAGGCGGAGGCATTTCGATCCAACGCGCTTGCAAGACCGTGCGTTCTTCATCGAATTGCGGCAATCCGGACAATCGCAAGAGCGCCACCGCACCGGCGACATGCAAACACGCCACCAACGCCAACAAAAACCCGCGCGCCGCAAATGGCACAGAATCGTTTGCCCAATCATTCATGATCACGATTCGTTTATTGTTTCACAACGACGATACCCGCAACGGAAAACCATCCCATGCCTTCCGCCGGATGTGCTGCCGATCCCAAAAGAAACAACGCAAGGTTCGGCTGACGGTGCGAAAAGCGATGGTTTCCCAGGGAATGTTCGCTTCGTCAAAAAGCCGCGCTTCCAGCGTTTCCTCTCCGGCGAAAAATTCGGGATGCGGCAAGTCGGCAAGAAACATCAAATGCAGTTGGCCGATTCTCGGCACGGTGATCACTGTGTAAAGACGATCGAGAACAACCGCCGCGTTTGCTTCTTCCAATGTTTCGCGCCGCGCGCCTTCGTCAATCGACTCGCCGATTTCGAGAAAACCGGCGGGCAACGTCCAGAGACCGTAACGCGGCTCGATCGCACGACGGCACAACAACACTTGATCTTTCCAGCGCGGCAAGGTGCCGACGACGACTTTGGGATTCAGATAATGAATGTGGCCGCACTGCCGACAAACGTGGCGCGGCTTCAAATCCCCCTCCGGAATCCGAAATTCCGGCGAAGCCGCACCGCATTGACTGCAAAAGTTTATCGCCATGATCGCCCATATTTTAACCGCAATTCGCGTAGAGAACGCATAGGTCGCTGGTGAGCAGCCTTTAGCCGCGAGCGAAGCGTGGCGGGAATCCCGGCGTGTCGCCTGAACAAGCGAAGCGCCGTCCGGGAAGAAAAAACAATTCAACCACAAAGAACGCATAGAGCACAAAGAAAAATTCTCACGCGGAGACGCAGAGGGCGCGGAGAAAATCTTTTTTAACCACGAAAAACACGAACGGCACGAAAAAAATAACCGTCATTCTGCGCGAAGCGTAGGTTGGCGGTGAGCGGCCTTTAGCCGCGAGCGAAGCGTGGCGGGAACACCAACGTTTTGTCTCACGCGAAGCCGCGAAGGAACGAAAGCCCCCGACTTGCCCCCTTTTCAAAGGGGGTGTCGGCGAAGCCGACGGGGGTTTGCAGGAGTACCCGCCGAAGGCGGGCGGGGGTTGGTTGAAAAAGCAAGCGTAGCCCGGATAAGCGAAGCGCCATCCGGGAATCAAAAACACGATTCACCGCAAAGACGCATAGGTCGCTGGTGAGCGCAGCGAACCGCGACGGGTCGGTCTCACGCGGAGACGCGGAGTGCGCGGAGAAAAATGTTCCCCTCTCCCGCATGCGGGAGAGGGGAGGGGGAGAGGTCTCACGCGAAGGCGCGAAGCCGCGAAGAAAAAAAGCTCCCTCCCCTTCAAGTGGAGGGCTGGGGTGGGGATGGGGTTGGCAGGGATCAGAGGTCAGAGGTCAGGTATCAGAAATGCGTCATTGCGAGGAGCGTAAGCGACAAAGCAATCCAGCGTTTTTTCGTTGCGCACATTTTCTGGATTGCTTCGCTTCGCTCGCAATGACGGTTTTTTCTTTGCGCTCTATGCGTTTCTTTGCGCTCTTTGCGGTGAAATGGTTTTTGCTGGGATTCGCTTCGCTCATCGCCAGCCTACGCGCTGACCTCTGACATCTGCAAACGCATCAACAAAAACAATTCACTATCGCGTCCAACCCGCAATGGTCAATCGCGTGCGTGGCGGCGCTGCGCACTTTCGGTTTGGCGTGATACGCAAACGACAGTTCCGCCGCCTGGAACATCATCAGGTCGTTGGCGCCGTCGCCGATAGCAACCGACAACGGTTTGTCCGGTGTTGCGTATTTCGCCTTGAACGCGCTCAACTGCGCCGCTTTTCCGGCAGCGCCGAGTATTTCTCCGACGACGCGCCCGGTCAATTCTCCATCGACGATTTCCAGTGTGTTGGCGGCGGCGTGCGTGAATCCCAAACGCGCCCGCAATTTTTCGGTGAAAAACGTGAAGCCGCCGGACACCAGAATGCTCTTCGCGCCTGCTGTGTGAAACGCTTCCAACATCGTTTCAGCTCCCGGCGACAGAAAGAGACGGGTGTCGTATATCTCCGCCAGCGCCGATTCGGGCACGCCTTTCAACAACGCCACCCGCGCCATCAGGCTTTCCCTGAAATCGAGTTCACCGCGCATCGCCCGCTCGGTGATTTCCGCGACTTGCGGTTTGATGCCGATCATGTCGGCGATTTCGTCGATGCACTCGATGGTGATCAAGGTCGAATCCATGTCCATCGCCACCAGGCATACATCTTTCAGACGACGCGCATGCGGCACCAGCGCCACATCGAATCCGCTTTGCGACAAATCCGCCGCCGTTTGCGACGGCGTTCTGACATGGCGCAGCCGATAGACCGGAGGCAGTGGCCGAATTTCTTCCCAGGCATCGGCGCCGGCGTCTTTCGTCCAGCCGTCCAGATCAAGCGGCAACGCCGTCGGCGCTTGAAAGACCAGATCAAATCCTGTTTCGTTTTCTTTACTCATTTTCTTTTGTTCCTGTTTTAACGCTATCAGAAATCAGTGGGGCGTTATCTCACGCGAAGGCGCGAAAACGCAAAGAAGAACAAACCCCCGACCGCCTTCGGCGGCCACCCCTGCAAACCCCCGTCGGCTTCGCCGACACCCCCTTTGAAAAGGGGGCAAGTCGGGGGCTTTTCTGATACCTGATACCTGATTCCTGACCTCTGACCTCTGAAAACCCCATCCCCACCCCAACCCTCCCCTTGAAGGGGAGGGAGAAAAGCGCCCTCTCCCCCTCCCCTTATCATGTACTGGATTCCCGCTTTCGCGGGAATGACAGGGAGAGGGGTGAGTGGTGAAGGAGCTTTCGTTCCTTCGCGGCTTCGCGCCTTCGCGTGAGGCCAAACAGGGCGCGATAAATCGCGCCCCTACGTTCTGATACCTGACCTCTGACCTCTGATTCCTGACAACCCCACCCCAACCCTCCCCTTGAAGGGGAGGGAGAAAAGCGCCCTCTCCCCCTCCTCTCTCCCGCTTGCGGGAGAGGGGTGAGTGGTGAAGGAGCTTTCGCTCTCCTTCGAGGCTTCGCGCCTTCGTGTGAGGCCAAACAGGGCGCGATAAATCGCGCCCCTACGTTCTGATACCTGACCTCTGACCTCTGATCCCTGACTTCTGCCCTCTGCCCTCTGACTCCTGATCCCACAACGCAAAATCTATTTTGCCCGCGTCGGGATCGACGCGAATCACTTGCACCGCCACCCGTTGCGCCAGCGTATAGACAACGCCGCTGCGCTGTCCGGTCAAAGTGTGGCGGGTGGCGTCGAAACGAAAATAATCCTGCCCCAACTCGGTCACATGCACCAGCCCGTCAATCGCCAGACCATCCAATGTGACGAACAAACCGAAATTCGTCACGCCGGAAACCGTGCCCATCATCACGTCGTTCAGATGCCGCTGCATGTACAAACATTTTAACCAGGTTTCCACTTCGCGCGTCGCCTCGTCGGCGCGGCGCTCGGTCATCGAGCAATGCGTTCCCAGCGCCTCCCAGGAATCGCCTTTCGGCTGATAGGTTTTTCCGGCGAGAATCGCTTTCAGTGCCCGATGCTCCAGCAGATCGGGATAGCGCCGGATCGGCGAGGTGAAATGCGTATAAGCCGGATAGGCCAACCCGAAATGCCCTTCTTCTTTGGGGCTGTATTCGGCGCGTTGCAATGAACGCAACAGCAGCGTTTGCAGCAAATCTTTATCTTCGCGTGTTTGAATTTGTTGAAGCAGTTTTGCGTAATCTTTTGTCGTCGGCTTTTCATTGCCGCCCAAACGTAACGCGCACAATGCGAGAAACGCTTTCAACGCCGCCAGTTTTTCCGCCGTCGGCCCCTCATGAATGCGGAACAACGCCTGAGCGTGATGCGCCCGAACCATCTCCGCCGCGCACACGTTGGCCGCCAACATACATTCTTCGATCAGGCGATGCGCGTCGTTGCGCACCAGCGGCGTTATCTTTTCGATTTTGCCGCGCTTGTCGAAGTGCATCTCCATTTCGGTGGTTTCAAAATCAATCGCGCCGCGCTTTTGCCGCTGTTCAAAAAAGCGTTTGAATAACACATACAAGGTATCCAGCGATGTCCGCACGTCTTCCGCTTTCAGCGCCGGATGCGCTGTGCCGCGCGACAAATAATCCCATACCTCGTTATACGTCAAACGCGCCCGCGAACGAATCACCGCCGGATAAAATGTGTAATCCTGCACCACCCCCTTGGCGGAAACCGTCATGTCGCACGCCATCACCAGCCGATCCACCGCAGGATTCAGCGAACACAAACCGTTCGACAAGGTTTCCGGCAACATCGGAATCACCTGGCGCGGAAAATACACCGACGTGCCGCGTTCTCTGGCCGCCTTGTCCAACGCGCTGCCGTCCTTCACATAATGCGACACGTCGGCAATCGCCACGATCAATCGGAAGCCGCGACCGCTTTTGGCTGCATACACCGCGTCGTCAAAATCGCGCGCCGTCTCACCGTCAATCGTCACCAGCGGCACATCGCGCAAATCGCGCCGTCCCTTGAGATCGGACGGCTTCACACCATCCCCGAATTTTTCGGCGCAACGCTCCGCCGCCTCGGAAAACGCGAACGGCAACGCATGCTTGCGCAGCGCAATCGCGATCTCGATACCGTCGTCGTCCGCCGCTCCCAGAACTTCCTTGACCCGAACAATCGCCTCATGCGACGCCGTCGGCGGCTCGACGATTTCCACCACCACCACATCACCGGCTTTCGCCGTGCCCCGCCCTTCCGGCGTCAACAGAAAATCCTGATTGAGCCGACGATCCTCGGCCACCACAAACCACACGCCGCGCCGCTGGTGCAAACGCCCCACGATATCGCGCTGCCCGCGTTCGAGCACATCGAGAACTTCCGCCTCAACGCGACCGCGTTCGCCGCGAGAGATTCGCCGCGCCGCCACCTTGTCGCCATGCAAAACCTTGAACATCTCCTGCGGCGGCAAAAACAAATCGTCGCCGCCCCCGCTCTCGTCCTTGTCCGGCCTCAAAAAACCGAAGCCGTCGGGATGCCCAAGCACCGTTCCGACCACCACATCGAGCGCCGCCGGCAAACACAACGCGCCCTTGCGGTTGGCAAACAACGCACCGCGCTTCACCAACTGCGCCAACAGCGTCTGAAAAGCCGCCTTGTCGGCAGCGTCAACCTGCAAGCGCTTCGCCAACGCAGCAGGCAACAGCGGCACCCCCGCCTCGCGCACTGCATTCAAAATCCGGCCCTCATCGGGCAAAAGGGGATGCAAACGGCGGGAAGATGACGAACGGGTGGTCATGAGAATCACTTTTTAGAAGAAAACGGCTGCGGGAAATGCGGCGTGCCCCTGATTATAGCTACTTCAACGAACACCCGTGATCGGCTCTTGCTATGCCATCAATAATGATGCAATAATACATCACTATTGACGCAAAGGAACAATCATGAGAACCACCGTAACGATTGACGATGTCTTGTACGAAAGAGCACTGGAGGTCGCCGATCCGGCGATGGACAAGGCAGACCTCTTCCGCGAGGCCGTCAAAACCTTTGTGCGTGTGCAGGCGGCAAAGCGGCTCGCTGCGCTTGGCGCAAGCCAGCCTGAAATGCAAGAAATTCCCCGCCGCCGTGAAGAAGTCCAACGATGAAGGACGTTCTCGTCGATACCTCCGTGTGGGTCGATCACTTCCGCCAGCACAACGACGCATTGGTCGCCTTGCTTGAGCTTGACCTTGTGATGGTGCATCCCTTGATCCTGGGCGAAATCGCCTGCGGGTCGCCGCCCAATCGAACCCAAACGCTATCCGACCTGAAGAGCTTGCGCCAGCCCCGGCAAGCCAGCATTCAGGAAGTCATGGACTTCATCGAGCGCGAACGTCTGTTCGGTTTGGGCTGCGGACTGGTGGACATGCTCCTGCTGGCCTCCACCCTGATGACACCGCAAACCGAACTCTGGACGCTGGACAAGCGACTGAGCGCGATGGCAGAGAGGTTTGGCGTAGCGCACCGCCCTTCTCTGCATTGAGGCGTCGTTCAGGAGCGATGCCTCGGATTCGTCATTCTGCGCAAAGCGAAGCGGCGTCGCAAAATCCAACACGGAAGATAAACTGAAAAGGCTGGAGGGGGGGGGGGGGGG
>WQTW01000015.1 GCA_009786085.1 Pseudomonadota bacterium
CTGAATAATGTCTGTTCAGCCCTTGCAGGGCTGGACGATGGTACCGTCTGTCTCCGCCGGTTCCGCGTTCGCTACGCTCACGCTCCACCGACGGTTACTCATGTCGCGCGCTTGCGGCGCTGCCTGGAACGTGAGAAAAAAGCAGAACACATGTCATCAGAGACCATGACGCAGCACTTGTGTAGATACCTATGCTTTCAAGGGGAGGGCGTTAAACCGCTTTCGCGGGAATGACGCCACACGTTACGCAATCTCGAAACGCTCGGAGTGAAAATTCGCATAATATCTTCCGCTGCGCGCGGTGAATTTCAACACGCAATAATCGGGATCGGTGACGCCTTCGGCGTAATACAGGGTATCGCCTTCCTGCCAGATCATTTCCTTGGTCGCGGCGTCTTCCATTACGTCCATCGTGCCTTTCAACATCACGCCGCGAAAGAACCGCTTGTCGAAAAAATAGAGGCAGGCGTTCGGGTTCGCGCGGTACTGCGCAACGCGCATCGAGGAGGTGTTGGTGGTGAACCAGAAAGTTTTTATGCCCTCCCGTTTTCTGGGAGGCAGCATGGCTTTTGTGTTCGGAAAGCCTTCGCTGTCGATAGAGCTGATGATGGAAACGCTCTGATGGTCGATCAGGTTTCCGATGGTTTGAGCCGGGTCTCTCATCATGGTCGTGTCTCCTGTAAACGTGTTTACCCTTTTATTTTAAACGCAAAGAACGCAAAGAAGAATTCTCACGCGAAAGCGCGGAAATATAGGGGTGGGTTTCAAACCCGCCCTTGTGCATTACGTGAAGGCGTGAAGAAGAACAAACCCCCGTCCGCCTTCGGCGCCCCCCCCCCTTTTTTTTCAAAGGGGGCTTTCCTGGATTCCCACTTTCGCGGGAATGACGCCACGCCTGTGTAGATACCGACTCCTTGACGGGGAGGGCTTCACCTCCCGCCTCTCTTGTGTTCTATGCGTTCTCTGCGGTTAATGTATTCAGGTGTTCGGAGAGATCTTCACGCGTCAACAGAAAAACCGATTCTTCCGACGAGCCGGTATCAAGCCAGACGAAAGGCACATTCGGATAAGCGGCTTCGACGAGCGCGCGGTTGTGGCCGATTTCGACGACGACGATGCCGTGCGGTCGCAGCAGCCGATGGGCGTTTTTCAGAATATGGTGAACGGCGTTGAGTCCGTCGTCGCCACCGGCCAGCGCCAGTTCCGGTTCGTGGCGGTATTCGCGCGGCAGGTTTTGCATCGCGTCGCCGGTGACGTAAGGCGGGTTGCTGATGATCAGGTCGTAACGTTTTCCGCTCGGCAGGCTATCGGTGTAATCGGAGCGAATCAGGGTGATGCGGTCGGAAAGGTGGTAGTCGTCGATGTTGCGTTGCGCGACGGCAAGGGCATCCGGCGAAATATCCACGGCGTCGATGTCTGCATCGGGATACGCATCGGCCAGCAGGATGGCGAGGCAGCCGGAGCCGCTGCACAAGTCGAGTGCGTTTTTGACATCGTGACGATCAGGAAAATAAGGCGACAAGCCGTCGGGCATCAGTTCGGCAATGAAAGAACGCGGAACGATGACGCGCTCGTCGATATAAAAACGAAAATCGCCGAGCCAGGCCTCTTGTGTGAGATAAGCAGCGGGGATGCGCTCTTCGATTCGCCGATCGAGGATTTTGCGAAGCTGCGTTTTTTCGGGCTGCGTCAATCGGGCGTCGAGAAAGGTGTCGAGCCGTTCGAGCGGCAGCGTCAGTGTGTGAGCGATCAAATAGGCGGCTTCGTCAAAGGCGTTGTCGCTGCCGTGTCCGAAGTGCAGTTGCGCCTGGTTGAATCGGGTCACCGCCCATCGCAGCCAGTCGCGTAACGTCAAAAGTTCTTCAAAAGTATCCATGAGCAGGTTTTTTTCACTGTGGTTTATCGACAAGACCGAACAGACGTTCCAGCAATCTTTCGTACACAGCAGACAAGCGGTCGAGGTCTTTTATCGGGACGCATTCGTTGGCTTGATGGATGCTGGCGTTGGTAAGCCCCAGTTCGATCAATTGCGGGCAGATGTCGGCGAGAAAGCGACCATCGGAAGTGCCGCCCTCGCACGAGGTTTGGGCGGGCGCGCCGAGGACATCGGTCAGCGCGGCGTTGGCGGCATCGAGCAACGCACCGCGTACTGTCAGAAACGGTTTGCTTGCCGGTTGCCAGGTTAAGGTGTATTTCAGATCGTGTTTTTTCAGTAGATGTGCGACACGTTCTTTCAGCGATTCGGCTGTGCTTTCCGTCGAATGGCGAAAATTGAAATTCAGCGTCAACGCACCGGGAATCATGTTGGTGGCGCCGGTACCGGCGTGAATGTTGGAGCATTGAAAGCTGGTTGGCGGAAAATCGGCATTGCCTTCGTCCCAGCGGGTGGCGATGAGTTCCGCCAGCGCCGGCGTCAGCGCGTGAATCGGATTGTCGGCAAGTTGCGGGTAGGCGATGTGCCCCTGAATGCCGTGAACCGTCAAAGCGCCGGACAACGAACCGCGCCGCCCGTTCTTCAGGGTGTCGCCCAAAACGGCATGCGAAGAAGGTTCGCCGATGATGCAATAATCAGGCGCTTCGCCACGGCGCGCGAGTTGCTCGACGACATGGGCGGTGCCATCAACGGCGTCGCCCTCTTCGTCGGAGGTCAGCAACACGGCGAGCGAACCCGGCACATCGGGATGAGCGGCGATAAAACGTTCGAGCGCGGTGATGAACGCGGCGATTCCACCTTTCATGTCAGCGATACCGCGTCCGCAAAGCTGGCCATCGACGAGAGCGGGCGTGAACGGATCGCTGCGCCAGTTTTCCAACGGGCCGGGAGGAACAACATCGGTGTGGCCGGCAAAGCACACGAGCGGAGCGGTGTTGCCACGCCGCGCCCACAAATTGGTGACGGCGTTACGAGGCATCCAGACGCAATCGAAACCCAGCGCGGTCAACCGTTCGGCGATGAGCGCCTGACATCCGGCATCGTCGGGCGTGATCGAAGCGCGGCGCACCAGTTCGCAGGCGAGCGCTGTCGTGGAAGATGCAGTCGTGGAAAATGCAGTCGTGGAAAATGCAGTAGAAGACATGGCAGCAGAGGCGGGCGTGGAAGGCATGAAGCGTATAATGGCGAGACAGCGCGATAACAGATCAGGCGATGGGTGAATGGCGTATGGCGTCCATTGTAATCAAGAATGCTCTATCGTGGCTAAAACGGCGCGATTGAGAGCGACGGAGGTACCGATGATTCGTGAAATTGTCAGAATGGGCGATCCGCGCCTGCAACGGGCGGCACGGGCGGTTGATCCGACAGCGTTCAACACGCCGGAGCGCGACAGTGATTTTCTTTTCGGTCATCGCGGTTTCAATCACCGGCCTGCGGCGCGGAACAATTTGCGGAATTCACGGCCAGGGCGGTTGCGAAACGGCTCCTTGACCACGACCTTGCCGTTGAATGCACTGTCCAGCGCCGGGCCGACTGGTGCATCGTCCTCAATGTCGCGCATGGCGTGACGAACCTCTGCCGGGCGAACATCGCCCAGTGTCTCGAACAGCGTGTCGAACCCTGGTCGATCAAGCTCTTCAAACAGATCATCCGCAGGCGTGAGCATCGCAGTTCCGGCTTCGATCTCTGCCATCTGTGCTCTGAGCGAGTCACTGATTTCTGCTGTCTTTTCGGGGCCGCCGTGAAAACACAAGTCGTCCAGAATGCCCTGGATGATCTGCCCAAGCAAAACCTCGTTGCATCGGCCCTTCATGACGGCGTTTCCATAGCCTTTCGCATCAATATCATCTTCGGTGATGTTTAGTTCTTCAGAAAGACGTAGCGGCAGTTCCAGCAATTCGCGCACTGGCGTCAGCGATACCGACCACTTGATGCGTTCTCCGGCCTTGACGCCATAGGTGTCGGCATTCACTTCCAGCACCGGCCCGATGCCGTGAAGTCCCAGACCATGCACCGAGCGCCAGGTCTGCGAATGGGTATCGAGTGCCCACGCCCAATACAGTTCAAGGTATTCGATGCCTGCATCGTCGGCGGGGTTGCCATGTTTTTTTGGCGGTGCCGGCCCTTTGCTGGCTTCCTCGCACAACTGGACTGACCAGTTCCTGCGAAACACTGCATGCAACTCGGGGCAGGCATCGAACAGAGTGAGGATGTCCCCGAGCGTCAAGTCCGGGTGAAGATCGACCGGCTCGAACAGATACGCCACCGCATCTTCGGCAACATTGCGAACAACGGGTTCGTCGGCATCGCGATCAAAGTCGCGGCGGATGAGCGAGCCTTTGGGGCCAAGGGTCAAAGTGTCCATGATGGTATTTATAACGAATTTGCACCTTCTTAGTTTAGCTGAGCACCGTCATCAACACATTGCCGCGGTAACCCCGGCAGTTGCTCGTTCAGCCAACTGAAGCCAACGCGTTCCTGCTCCAGCCGCAGATGTGGTCTGATGCGATCAAGCCGCAGGTCATCGTAGAGTCGCGCTTCCTGGTCCGTGAGCCGGGGCAGAGGGTGTTTGTGGCGCTTCCCAGGCGGCTCATCGCCCCATTGCGACCGGTGAGCCATCAAGGTACGGCTGTCCATGAGAAAGGAGTCTGTGTGCGGAAAATGCGCGCGCAGGCTGTCGAGGATGGCGAAACCGTGGGTGTCGATGTCGCCCCAGTAGTGCAGGCGGCAGCGATGCAGCCAGGCGGCGCGTGCCAGTGCCTCCCAACCGTAGCCAGCGCCAAAGATGACGATGGCGCGGTCTGCCGCAGGGAAGGCGAGGAAGTTGGTTTCGTTTTCGGTGATGAAGACGCGCTCGACGGGCAGCGTCAACGCGGCAAAACTTGATTCGTCCAGGGTGATGTCAGGCAGCCCGGCGCAACCGGGCAGATGGAACAATGATGGGTCGAGCGGACGGAAGCGAATCCGCACGGGTTTGTCCAGAAAACCAAAACGGCGTGCGAACTGCGCGGCTCCGCTGGCTTGTGTGTCGATGGCTTCGGGCGGCAAGGCAAGGTTCAGCCATTCGGTGAGTACGCCACGATGGTTTTCGATGAACTTGCTGTCCACACCCGGCACATCCACCTGGCGCAGGTAGACGCCGGGGCGCGGGCGGGCTTGCAGCCATGCGACGATGGCCAGCAGCCGATCCCATTGATCGGCCAGTTCCAGGGCTTGCAGCGGTCGTCTGGACATCCACGCCAACAGCGCCGGTTGCCCGGTTGCGGTCTGCTGCCACAGCGCCTCGAAGCATTGCGCCTGGCGAAGCTTTCCGGTCAGGGTCAGGGCATCGTGCAGCGTATCGATATGGATGGCGGCCGGCAGCCGCTGCATGCCCTGCACGCGATGATTCCAGTCACGCCAGTCGATCCGTACATGCGGGGTTTCGGTGATGGTGCGCACCCAATCGCGCACGGCTTCGAAGCGGCTGGACAGGTCGGCGGCGGAGGGGGTTTTTAGAGTCAGTCGCAGCGGCCACGAGACGGTATCCGACACCGCCGCGCGCAGCAAGTCGCCGCGATCCCATAAGCGCTGAACCTGCTTCTTCAGGTCTGCCGGTGTCGTCCAATTCATGCTTCGATGCCGTCCCTGGTTTTTTGCGCCCGGTACTCCTCGATCGACAGGCAGCGCAGCCGCGAGTCCCGCCCGCCTTCGTTATGCACAAACCCCACGCTGGCGACGAAAGGTTCGATGATGTGGATTTTCTGCAAGGGCGTGATGACCAGCAATTGCAGATTGAGTTGCTGGAACAGGCGCAGCCCGTACTGCGCCGACTCGTCCGAGCCGCGCCCGAACGCCTCGTCGATGAGGACAAAGCGGAATGAGCGCGAGCGCACCGCGCCCCACTCCAAGCCGAACTGATAGGCCAGACTCGCGGCGAGCACGGTGTAGGCCAGCTTCTCTTTTTGCCCGCCGGACTTGCCGCCGGAGTCGGAGTAGTGATCGTATTCGGCCTCATCGGCGCGCCAGCGCTCAGAGGCCGAAAACAGGAAGCCGTTGCGCACGTCGGTTACTTTGGCGGTCCATTTCCGGTCGGCTTCCGACAGCCCTTCGCGGCCACGAAAGCGGTCGATGATGGCTTTGACTTGCAGGAATTTGGCTTCCGAATACTGCTCGTCCGTTGAGCCGGTGAGCGCGCCCTCGGTGCATGCCCGCAGGTCTTGCTGGAAGTCGCGTATCTCGGCATCCGGGCTGGGTTGCGCCACCAGCCTGATGTAGCGGCCAGGGTTGTAGTCGATGGCTTCGAGCGACTTGTTGATGAAATCGACCCGCTCCTTGATCGTCTCCCGTTCGCGCGCCAGTTGGGCGTTGAAGTTGGCGATCTCGTTGATGGTGTTGACGTTGAGCAGCTCTTTGAAGCGCGCCTCGAAGCGTGGCAGGTCATCGCCATGCAAGACGCCCAGCATCCGTTCGTACTCCGGCCGCGCCGCCAGGCTGACATCCATGTCAACGGTTTCGGCCTTGAATTCTTCCTTGAAGCCGCGCATGGCATTGACGATGCGTTCGGTCAGGCGGGCCAGGCGTTTATCCTCCGCGTCGATGCGGTCTTGCAGCCATTTGCGCACGTCCTGTTCACGGTTGTCGCAGGACTCGACCGACAACTGATGTTCGCCGAGCGCTTGCGTGCGCCACCCCTCCAGATGTGCGATGCGGGCATCATCAAGCGGCGTGGTGTCGCACGTGTGCCGCACCTCCCGATACAGGTCTTGCGCGGCTTCAGTCTTGCTCTTGATTTCGCCGCGTTTGCCGAGTGCATCGTCGAGCTGGGCCTGAACTTCATCCAGGCGCGTGCGTGCGAGGTTCAATTGCCGGCTCAGTTCCTGCAACACATCGGAAGCGGCTTGCAGTCGCTGGCGCTCTTCGGTGAGTTGAGCAATTTCCCGAGCGATGCTTGCCCAATCGAGGTCGGCATAGCGCGGGAATTCTTCGAGTCTGGCCAACGCTTCGAGCCGGTCGCGAAGCTGTGTCTGTGCTTGCTGGGTTTCGGCAATCTTCCCGCCCTGCGTGGCCAGTTGCGTTTCCAGATTTTCGCGCTGGCCGCGCAAGGCGCGCAACTTGTCCGCGTTGCTCCAGCCCAGCACATAGCGGCCACGGTCGTCGATACGGTGGCGGTCGTCCTTCTCATGGCGTCCGCTGGGTTCCTTGATTTGACCGGCACGGGTGATGGCGCGCGCTTCGCGGCGGAATTGTTCGTCACTGTCACAACAGGCCACATCGAAACGATCACGCAATGCGTGTTCCAGCCAATCGTAGTGCGGCGTATCGGGTTTGATTTCCAGCTTGTGTACCAATGACTGCGGATGCGGCGACGTTGTGGACTGCGCTTTCTTCGGGCGCATGTGGAAATACACCAGACGCGCGCCCAGATGCTGGCGATTCACCCAGGTCGAGACGGCTGGGTAGTGTTCGTCGGGCACCAAGAGTGACAGGCCGAAGTTGCGCAACAGCCGTTCGGCGGCGCCCTGCCAGTCGCGTTCATCCTCGCGCACCTGAATGAGTTCGCCAGCAAAGGGCAATTCGTCCTCGCTGATATTCAGTGCCGCGCACAATGCGTCACGGATACGCACCTGCGCGGCGTCGATGTTGCTTTTGCGCTGTTTGAGGCTGTCGATCTCCCCTGTCAGCGCGGCATGTTGCTCACGCCCCTTGTGCAAAACATAGCTGTCTTCATTGATGCGGTTATCCAGATCGGCGATGCGATCACGCAAGGATTTGGCGCGGGTGTCGATGGACTGTTGCCGCGCGAGGAAGGTCGCTTCATCTTCCGGCGGCGTTTCATCGATGCGCGCAAGCAACTCGGCGTAACGGTTGGCTTTTTGCGAGCGCAGTGTCTTTTCATCTTCCTTGCGCCGAATGTCTGTTGCTAATTGCTCAAGCCGATCGCCGCCGTTATCGCGCAATGCACGCTCAATCCGCCCGATGTCTTCGCGTCCAGCGTCGCGCTCCGCAGTCAGGCGCGTGGTTTGGGCATCCAGCCGAGCGGCATCCTGCTCCAATAACTCAAGCCGCCGCTTCAACAGCCCTGCTTTCAACTGCGCGAAATAAACGTGCAACGCATCGCGGTCGTCGCGCAGGTCTTGATTCTGCGCTGCCAGCATCGCATGGTGGCGTCCATCCTCGACCAGCGGCGTCAGCAAGCCGACTTGCCGCTTGGCCTTGAGCACCGCCTGATGGGCGCGGTCGAGATCGTCGAAGTGACGAATCAGCGACTCGATGCGGCTGCCTACGGCGAAAGGCTCCAACATGTGACGACGCACAAAGTCGGTGAGATTGCCCACCGACTTCATCGACACGGTCTGATGGAACAGTTCCAGCGCCTGCTCGTGCTCGATGCCGAAACGGCGGCGGAACCAGGCGCCATAGGGCGGAAAGGTATCGAACAGATCACAGCCCGAGGCGCGCAGTTTTTTCTTCAAGCCGCTGATGTCGCTGCCGAAGCCGCCAAAGTCAGCCACGATGGAAAGCGCCCGCTCGGCCACGACATAGACAGGTATCGGCTTGCCGTGCGCTTCCCTCAAGGAAAAAACCTGCGCCAAGGTCACGGTCTGGTCGTAGCCCTCGTTGCGGAAAACGCCGAGGATGACCGAGTAACTCGACGCGTCGCGCAGCGCCACGGGACGGGCGCTGCCGGTGACATCGTTGTGTTCGCTCTTGTAGTGGCCAAGCACGTAGGAGCGCAATGAACGCTCTTTCGCATCCGCTCCGGCCGCCTTGTTGTAGGCCACGCGATGCGCCGGCACCAGCAGGGTGGTGATGGCATCGACCAGTGTGGATTTGCCCGAACCGATGTCGCCCGTGAGCAGACCGTTGCGGCCATTGAGTTCGTAGCGCCAGACGCGCTTGTCGAAAGTGCCCCAGTTCAGCACCTCCAGCCGTTGCAGACGGAATCCCACGCGGCTGTCGTCGGCCACGAAGTCGAGGCCAAGACTCAGGGCATCATCAGACATCCGTGGCCTCCCGCGCCGTACTTTCCCCCGACAGCGCCGTGCGGTAGCTTTCCAGCCGTACATCGAAATCGGCCAGCCACTGGGCGTCGACAAAAGCCTTCAGGATGCGGCGCACCTCGTAACGATCACTGTCTTGCTCGCTGCCTGCCGCAGGCTTGAGTCGGCGCAGAAATCCCAGGTCAGCCACCTTGGTGATGGTCGCATTCACTTGGTCGATGAGCCGGACCTCATTCGTTCCTTCGGGCAGGAATACCCGCATCAGTTCGGCGATTTCGTTCCGCGAGAGCACCAGCCGCCCACCCGTACTATCTTGGCCGCCGCCCGCATCGAATTCGGCCATGCGTTTTCTGAGCAGGGCCAGCATCAAGCTCACGGCGTAAGACAGTGGCCGCCGCGCGACAAGCCGCGGCAGGCGCGACGCACCTTCGGATTCGTCCGGGTCGGGGCGGCTTTTCAGGAAAGCATAACCTTCCGCTTCATCCAGTATCAACTCCAGCAGCAACACTGCTGAATGTTCGCGCACTCGCGCCTGCAAGCGCAACAGGCTGCCCCACAGACGTTCGTCGTCGTCGCGGTAGAGCACGCCTTTGAGCAACAGCACCATCAGTTGCGACAGTTCGGGGACGACCGGCGCATCGCTGGTTGGCGCCTGGCTCGAATCATCCTCGCGCAGCGTGTCGTTCATGTGCTTTTCTCCCTGATCGCCGAACCTTGGCGCGTGAAGATCACGCGAGGCAAACGCGCCTGGCGTATCACCGGTTCGCCGGACGCCGTGCAAGACGGCCAGTGAACGGGTTCCTCCACGGCTTCGTCGACAAGAGCATCCAAGCCATCCAGTGCCGTGCTGTCATCGCCTGAATGCGCCAACTCCAGGTAAGCGACCAGTTCCGCCAGCCCTTGCTGCAAAGGCGTGTCCGCCAGCAACTCAGCCAAGTTGATCTGCGACCGGCGGCGCAATGCGCTCAGGATGGCCGAACGCAGACGCGCCTTGTCCACGACGACCTGATCGAACAGCCGCGCGGTGTCGATGTCTTCCTCGCCGGCCACGAGCGCGAAATCGGCCAGACGCGATTTCATGCCCGGCGTAAACAGCGGTCGCTCCAGCGGCAATTCGATATCGGCGTTCATCGCGTCGAGATTCATCACCACGCCATTGGGCGCATCGCCACGCAGCGCCAGCGCCTTGCTCTCGATACCGCGCAGCAGATCCAGAATGCGGCGGTTCTCCAGAAACGCACGGTCATCCAGAAAGCGGCGCAACTGTTGCGACAGTTGCGCCACTGTGCGTTGCGCGTGCTCGCCAGCTTCCAGCCAATCGTGATGCACACGACGAGTGCGCGGTTCGGGTTTCAGCGCGGCGACAGCCGGCAATGCCAGCACCTGATCCAGGCGCCGAGACAGTTCCTCCTGCCGCTGGCTGGACATGAGAAAGTCCCAGAAGGCACGGAAGCTGCGGCCCTGGTCGGAGTCGCCGATGGCATCGCGCTCGCCCATGATCTCGTCGAGCAGCGCGCCCTTGGCGCCCTCCCACAGCGCAATCTTCTCGCGTACCTTGCGGTCGAGTTGCCGGAAGTTGTGCTCCACCTCGCGAAAGTCGGCCAGCAGTTCCCGCGCCAATTGCTGGAACTGCTGGAAACGATCCTTGACTGCCGTATCGTCCAGCAGCGGAGCATCACCCGCCAGCACGCGAGCCATCTCGGCGTCGATCTCGTCGCGCTTCTTGCGCAGATCGTCCACGCGCTTCATCGGGTCGGCCTCGGTGCCGGCGCTGATTTGCTCCAGCAAGGCAAACAGTGTCAGCAAGCGCGATTCGGTGCCGACGAAAGGCCGCTCGGTCAGCGACAGCAGCCAGGCAATGGCCTTCTCGGTAGCCGGAGTCAGGTCGAACTGCGCCTCATCGGTGCCCGGCTTGTAGAACTTGCGCAACCAGCCCTTGTCGGGCGCGCACCAGTCGTTCAAAAATCCGGACGCACCCTTGGCATTGGGATACGCATCAGGGCCGAGTTGCTCGCGCAATGCGAACAGTTCGTCCTCCAACGCCTCCGCAAGATCCGCTTCGTTGATCACGCGCACATTCGGCGCGACGAATACCCGATGAAGAAAACTCGCCACCAGCGGCGCGTGCGGCGACGCGAGCAAACGCCAGGCAGGGTGCCGGTCGCGCAGCGTGGCAAGGGTGGCGTGGTTCACAGCGCTAACTCGCGGAGTCGAAAAAGCCATCGAGCCGTATTTTTATGGAACCCAACATGGTTTTGCGGCGCAACGGTCGTTTTCTTTTCGGTCATCGGTATCACTCAGTCTGTGGGATGTTTGCCCATAACCAAAAATCGATGGCAGGTTGCGATCATCCTAAAAACCTCAGTTGGACGTGTTCGCCAGTGCTGCGCCCGCTGTGCCAGGCAAGGCGCGACGACGACGCGGGCTGCCACCCCGCGAAGGAGGAGCAACGCAGTATGGCGCGGCGGGCGTAGTGCTGGAGAGCACGTAGCGCGCTCACCCAATGGGTGAATACCAAAAAAGGCTCCAAAGCAAGCTACCGTGCGATTTTCCATAAGTTCACAAGCGGTCAACTGAGGTTTTTAGGATCATATCATCTGGGGAGACCGGGCGAAAAAAAACCAACCGAGAGTAGTTGGTTTTTTGACAAATGGTGGACCGAAGGAGGATCGAACTCCCGACCTCCGCATTGCGAACGCGGCGCTCTCCCAGCTGAGCTATCGGCCCATGAGGTTCGAGATATTACCGAATTTCCGGCGTTCCGACAATCATTCGCTGCTTTCAGGGTCTGGCCAGATGATTCGCCAGCCGCCAACTGCTACACTTACGTCATTTCGTGTGTTTTAAAGGAGGGTGGTGATGGCTGAGACAGGCAAAAAGGGCAAGAGGGCGTTTCATTCCGCGCAGGCGCCGGCGGCGCTGGGGCCGTATTCGCAGGCGGTCGCAGCGGGGCAGACGGTTTATTTGTCCGGGCAATTGGGGCTCGATCCGGCCAGTGGCGTGCTGGCGGCAGGGATCGAGGCGCAGACGCATCAGGTGTTCCGCAACTTGCGGGCGGTGGCGCAGGCGGCGGGCGGCGATCTGGACGATATGGTGAAGCTGACGATTCTGCTGGCAGACCTCAATGATTTCGCGCTGGTGAACGAGATCATGGCGTCGTATTTCACGCCGCCGTATCCGGCGCGGGCGACGTATCAGGTGGCGGCATTGCCGAAGTCGGCGGCGCTGGAAGTCGAGGCGGTGTTGTTTTTGGGGTAGGTGGTGCGGGTCGGGAAAAACAAATGAACCGCAAAGATCAGGAATCGGAAAAGCATTTTCTCACGCGAAGGGGGGCGTCAATATGAGCGCAGCGAAGCCAAAAGATGAAAACCCTCTCCCCCGCCCCTCTCCCGCAAGCGGGAGAGGGGAGATTTTTCTTCGCGCCTTCGCGTGAGGTATTCTTTGCGTTCCTTGTGGCTGAAGTTTTGAAATGAACACCAACGACAAAACCGGGAGCAAAGCCTCTTCGCTGGCGGCGCGGCTGGCGCGGTTGGGCATTGCCCGCGAAGCGGATTTGGCGTTGCATTTGCCGCTGCGTTACGAGGATTACACGGATCGGGTGCCACTGGCGCAGTTGCGCGCCGGGATGTCGGTGTGCGCCGAGGGTGTGGTGACGGCGAGTGAGATGCGTTACCGTCCGCGGCGGCAATGGGTTTGCATGATTGAAAGCGACGACGAGAACAACGTCGCTGCGTTGGTGCTGCGTTTTTTCACGTTTTTCCCGAGCCAGCAAAAAGCGATGGCGATTGGCGCGCGGGTGCGCGTGTTCGGCGAAGTGCGCGAGGGCTATTTCGGTTTGGAGATGGTGCATCCGAAGTTCATCGTGCTGGGCGCGAAAGCGGGTCACGAGGCGCCGCTGTCGAACCGCTTGACACCGATTTATCCGACGACAGCCGGTTTGTCGCAAGAAGTATTGACGAGGCAGATTACGAAAGTTCTGCAACACGAAGCGGTGTTGCGCGACGATCTTCCGGAAACGGCGCGTCAACAGGAAGGTTTATGGAACTGGTCGCAGGCCTTGCGTTTTCTGCACGCGCCGCCGCCGGGATTGTCAGCGGAGGAGCAAGCAGCGTTGTCGGCGCACACGCATCCGGCCTGGCAGCGCATCAAGTTCGATGAATTGCTGGCGCAGCAGCTTTCGTTGAAACGGCACAAAGCGGCGCGCGCCAGTCGTCACGCCGAAGCGTTGACGCATCGCGGCCATTTGACGGATGCGTTGATGCAACGTTTGCCATTCACGTTGACGCAAGCGCAGCAGCGCGCGTGGAAAGAAATCGGCGAGGATCTTGCGCGCACCAACCCGATGCACCGATTGTTGCAGGGCGATGTCGGCTCCGGCAAAACCGTGGTGGCGGCGCTGGCGGCGCTGCGAACCCTGGAGAACGGTCGGCAGGTGGCGTTGATGGCGCCGACGGAAATTCTCGCCGAGCAGCACTATCACAAACTGTCGGCCTGGCTTGACGGTTTGCCGGTGCGTCTGGTGTGGTTGTCGGGATCGCTGACGGCGGCGCAGCATAAAAAAGCGTTGGACAGTTTATCCGACGGCGAACCCGCGCTGGTGATCGGCACGCACGCGCTGTTTCAGAAAGACGTGGTGATGCCGAATCTGGCGCTGGCGATTGTTGACGAGCAACACCGCTTTGGCGTCGCGCAGCGGTTGGCGTTGCGCGACAAAGGGGCGAGCGTCGAAGAGGTGCATCAACTGATGATGAGCGCGACACCGATTCCGAGGACACTGGCGATGAGTTTTTATGCCGATCTTGATGTGTCGGTGATCGACACCTTGCCGCCGGGGCGCACGCCGGTGACGACGCGGCTGGTCAATCAGATGCGTCGCGCCGAGATCATCGCGCATGTTGGTAAGCGTTGTGCGGGAGCGGTTTCTCTTGGTGGGGGCGGGGACAATCCTCCCCTCTCCCGCTTGCGGGAGAGGGGCGCCGAAGCAAACCCCCGTCCGTCTTCGACGGCCACCCCCTTTGAAAAGGGGGCAGGCGCGCAGGCGTATTGGGTGTGTCCGCTGATCGAAGAATCGGAAAAGCTCAGTTTACAGGCGGCGCAAACCTTGTACGAAGAACTGGTTGCCGCGTTTGATGGAANCTCTCCTCCCCTTCAAGGGGAGGAGCAGGAGGTGGGGATGGGTTCAGATGGGAGCGAAAATGGAGCTTTAATCCCCTCTCCCCCAACCCCTCTCCCGCAAGGGGAGAGGGGAGCAACCCACGGCGTGCCATTGCCGAAACTCAACGTCGGTTTGCTGCACGGTCGAATGAAGCCGGCGGACAAAACGGCGACGATGGAAGCGTTCGTGCGCGGCGACATTCATATTCTGGTGGCGACGACGGTGATCGAAGTCGGCGTCGATGTGCCGAACGCTTCGATCATGGTGATCGAACACGCCGAACGTTTCGGACTGGCGCAGTTGCATCAGTTGCGCGGACGGGTCGGGCGCGGCGCACGGCAGAGCCAGTGCATCTTGTTGTTTGAAACGCCGCTTGGCGCAATCGCCAAAGAGCGGCTGAAAGTGATTTTTGAAAACCACGACGGCTTTGAAATCGCCCGTCAGGATTTGCGCATTCGCGGACCGGGTGAACTGTTGGGGGCGCGACAATCCGGTGTGCCGTTGCTGCGTTTTGCCGATCCCGAACGTGATGAAGCGATACTCGAACGCGCCAGTGTCGTTGCCGAACAGTTATTGAAAACAGAGGAAGGCGAAGCTGCCGCCGTCAAATTGATCGAGCGGTGGCTGGGTGACAAGGCGGAGTTTTTTAAGGCGTGATTTTGGGACATGGCGTTTTGGTTTGTTGAGTTTGGCCAGCGAAGGATTTGAAAATGAGTTTAATTAAGGCGTTGCTTTTTTTCTTGATTGTCTGCACCGGTGTCGCCGCAATATCGTTTAGTGTTGCTCGCACACGATGGGTACAAATTCTTTTGGTTTTCCTTATAAACTTTCTGCTTTTATTTTCCTTTGACTGGGAGAAGTGGATGGCGTCGCGCGAGGTAAACATATCAAGTGCTGTCCTTATCGGCCTGATTGCTTTAGCCTTTTTTTCTTTTTGCTCAATGATAATGCTGAAAGTTTTACGCGAACGAACGCGCCCCGAAAGGAAAGAGCCGGCGTATAGTCAGAAGTCGGCGCTTATCACAATCTCTCGCGAACGCGACGACAGAGAGATACTGCGCAAATACCGCGTTATTTGCGATGGAATAGAAATAGGGCGAATTTCCTATGGCTCATCCGCAGAATTCACCATCTCTCCGGGGTCTCATTGCTTGATCCTGAAGATAGATTGGTGCAGCTCCAACGAGATTCACTTCGATATCGACGCTGACCGTGGCTTACGTTTTACCTGTGGCAGTAATCTTCGTGGCTGGCGCTGGCTTTTGGTGTTTTATTACGCGCTCTTTGCCAGAAAGCGGTACCTTTGGTTGCTGCAACAAGGTAGCTCGTATAGATTAGCGTTGGACAAAACGAATCCTGACGTTCCTATGGATTCTGCGACTTCGCTTCGCACAGAATGACGGCTATTTTTTTCGCGCACCTGCGTAAAAAAGTTTCATCCGCGCTCATACTCCGCCCGCTTGCGGGCCTTGAACGCATCGAAGTCGAATGAGCGAGGCTTGCCGGAGTTCTCACCTTCAATCAGGGCCGCTTCCAGCGCCCTCACTCTGGTTTCGTGATCCTCCAACAGACGCAACCCCGCCCGCACGACATCGCTGGCCGTTCCATACCGGCCTGTCTGTACCTGCTTGTCGATGAATCCTGCGAAATGGTCGCCAAGATAAACCGAGGTATTCCGGGGGCGTGTTTGCATAATAAAGACCTCCTGCCGTGTTTTTGTGTACCATACCAAAAATTGATATATCTTGCCAAGTTGATGTGGTGGCGCAGATGTTTGTAGAGCGCAAAGAGAATTTTTCGTGCCTTTCGTGGTTAAAAAGGGGGGGGGCTTCGCGGCTTCGCGCTTTCGCGTGAAACAAAAAGGGCGGGATTGAACCCCGCCCCTATCTATCTACGCCTTTGCGTGAGAGAATTTTCTGGATTGCTTCGCTGCGCTCGCAATGACGCTGCTATCTGATACCTGATCTATGCGTTCTTTGCGGTTAAAAGGTTTTTCTAAAACGGCAATTCGATTCCATCGCCCGCCACAACGCGCAGTTGTTCACGAAAGTCGCGTTGTATCCGTTGCAGCGCCGCGTCGTTGTCGGCTTCAAATCGCAGTACGACGGTCGGTGTGGTGTTTGACGCGCGCGCCAGGCCGAAGCCGTCGTCGTATTCGACGCGTACGCCATCGATGCGGATGATTTCCTGGGCGGCGGGGAAGTTGGCTTCTTTTTGCAGACGCGCGATCAGCGCGTGCTGATCACCTTCGCGCGCACAGGCAATCGCCAGTTCCGGTGTGGAAAGGCTGTCGGGCAGCGCGTTGAGCACCGCCGAAGCGTCGGCGTGCTGCGAAAGAATTTCGAGCAGACGGGCGCCGGCGTAGAGACCGTCGTCGAAGCCGTACCAGCGTTCACCGAAGAAGGTGTGGCCGCTCATTTCGCCGGCGAGTTGCGCCCCGACTTCTTTCATTTTCGCTTTGATGAGGGAATGGCCGGTTTTCCACATCAGCGGAACGCCACCGTGTTTCTGAATCCACGGGTTCAGCAAACGTGTCGATTTGATGTCGAAAATCACGGTGGCGCCGGGGACACGTTTTAACATGTCGGCAGCGAACAACATCAACTGACGGTCGGGGAAAATCATGTTGCCGTCGCGGGTGACGACGCCGAGACGATCGCCGTCGCCGTCGAACGCCAACCCGAGTTCGGCGTTTTCCTGTTGCACCCGTGCGATGAGCGCTTTCAGATTTTTGGGTTGCGACGGGTCGGGATGGTGGTTCGGGAAAGTGCCATCGACGTCGCAGAAAATCGGCGTCACCTGACAGCCGAGGCGCTCGTACAATGTCGGCGCGAAAGCGCCAGCGATGCCGTTTCCGGCATCGACGACGATGCGGAGTGGGCGATGAAGTTTGATGTCGCCGACGATGCGGTCGATGTAAGCCGGTGCGATGTCGTGCGTTGTCAGAGACCCCGGCGCGGTTGCGGTGCGCAGGTCGTTTCGTTCGATGCGTTCGCGCAACGCCTGGATGGTTTCGCCGGACAGCGTTTCCCCGGCGATGACCATTTTGAGGCCGTTGTATTCGGGCGGGTTGTGGCTGCCGGTGATCATCACGCTGCAACCGGTGTTCAGTTGACGCGCGGCGAAGTAAGTCATCGGTGTGGCGACTTGTCCGAGGTCGATCACGTTGATGCCGCTGGCGCGGATGCCGTCGATCAGCGCTTTGGACAACGCGGGGCCGGAGAGACGGCCATCGCGACCCACGGCGATGGTGTGGCATTGGCGTTCAAACGCCAGCGTGCCGAGCGCCTGTCCGATGGTTTGCACGAAGGCGGGCGTCAGGGTTTTGTCAACGATGCCACGAATGTCGTAGGCTTTGAAAATTTCGGGAGGCAGAGAGGAGGTCATGGGATTTCTCCGGGTGGTGGTGTTACTTGTTTAAGGAAATGCTCAATCGACCGCATTGAGATCAGCCATCAAGTCGTCCAAAGTTACGAGTTCCAAGCCCTTTCCTTCGCGAGCCTCGCGCATGGCGGCGATGGTGGTTTCGTTCGGGATCAGTGGCTCGAACGGCAAAGCCTTCTCGTGCGCAACGCGAGTCAGCATGATGCGGAAAGCGTCAGATACGGTAAGACCCATCGCCGCCAGCACGGTCGATGCTTCTTCCTTGATGTGCTCGTCGATGCGGGCGCGAACAACGGTGTTTGTAGACATGGGGCAACCTTCATTCATGGGCTATATTGTAGCTCACCCTTGATGTTGGGGTTCGCTGCGCTCACCGCCAACCTACGTGTTCTGATTACTGCCCCAGCACCTCGCGGTACAACTGGCTGTATTCGGCCGCGGCATGGCGCCAGGAAAAATCGCAGCGCATGCCGTTCTGCTGGATGCGTTGCCACAGCCGCTTGTCTTGCCAGGCCGCGGTGACGCGCTGCATGGCTTGCCACAGTGCGTCAATGCTGCCATCGGTCATGACGAAGCCGTTGCCGGTCTTCTCGGCCAGGGTCGCGTCATTGACATCGACCACGGTGTCGGCCAAGCCGCCGGTGGCTTGCACCAGCGGCGGCGTGCCATAGCGCAGGCTGTACATCTGGTTCAGACCGCAGGGTTCAAAGCGCGAGGGCATCAGGAAGCAGTCGGCGCCCGCCTCGATGCGGTGGGCCAGGGTCTCGTCGAAGCCGAGTTTGACCGCGACTTGCCCCGGCAGTTTTTCCGCCAGCGCCAGAAAACCGTCCTGGAGCCCTGGATCGCCGCTGCCGAGCAGCGCCAGTTGGGCGGGCAGTTCGGGCAGGGCATCGCCGAGAGCGAGCAGCAGATCGAGCCCCTTTTGTTCGGTCAGGCGGCTGACCACGCCGAACAGCGGCCGGTCGGTGGCCGGTTCCAGCCCCATTTCCTGTTGCAGGGCCAGCTTGTTGGCGCGCTTGGCGGCCAGCCGGTTGGCCGCGTAGTGTGCATAATGAGGCGCGGCCAGCGCCGGATCGGTGGCGGGGTTCCAGAGGACAGGGTCGATGCCGTTGAGAATGCCGTGCAAGGCGTCGCGGCGGTGGCGCAACAGCGGGGCCAGACCGTAGCCGAAAGCCGGATCCTGGATTTCCTGGGCATAGCTCGGGCTGACCGTGGTAATGCGCGTTGCCAGTTGCAGGCCGGCCTTCAGGAAGGACAAGAGGCCGTGGTACTCGACGCCGTCGAAACGCCAGGCGGCGTCCGGCAGGCCGAGGGCGTGGCGCAGCGACTCGTCGAAACAGCCCTGGAATGCGATGTTGTGCACCGTGACGACAGACGCCGCGCCGCCCTCGTAACGCAGCCAGGCTGGCGCCAGCGCGGTTTGCCAGTCGTTGACATGCACCACATCGGGACGCCAGTCCAGTGGCGAGGCGGCCTGGCCGAGCAGCGCGGCAACCCGCGAGAGCAGGCCGAAACGGATGGCATTGTCGGGCCAGTCGTTGCCGTCGGCGGCGACATAGGGATTGCCCGGACGCTCAAACAACGATGGGCAATCGAGCAAGAGCAGCGGCAGACCGTCAGCCTCCTTAGTGGCTTTAGCGATCAGCAGCCGGGAGGGCGGTAGCGCCGACGCCAGCGCAGGCAGTTCAGCGATGACTTTGGCCTTCGGGAAAGCCTGACGCAGCGCAGGATAGAAGGGCAGCAGCACGCGGATATCGTGACCGGCGCGACGCAAGGCCGCCGGCAAAGCGGCGGCGACATCGCCAAGACCGCCGGTCTTGACCCAGGGCGCCATTTCGGAGGTGGCGAAGAGAATGCTTGGATGGTTCATGGTAGGTTGGAAAAGTGAGTTCTTACGATTTTTCGGATGACTTCAACGCCAGCAATAGATACTCGCGCACATGCCTGGTCGTGATGTCCTGAAACGAGAATAGCTTGATGTGGCGCCGCAGTTTGCCTTCGCCTTCAAGCTGTTTGAATTTGTCCGGCAGCGATGCGCCTTCGACAAATTCGAGCGAAACATGTTGGGTGTAAGAAAAAACGCCGCAGAACGGCTTGCTTGCAGAGAACAGCAAACCACCGTATTTGACTTCTTCAGAGATGGAGGGGCTCAAGCTCAGCACCAATTCCCGCAGCGATGTCACAAGCTCAAAGCGTGTGTTGTCGTGCAGGCGTATATCCTGGAGCAGTTGGTGGATGCGATCAGTGGGCATGGTGTCTCACACGTAAATTTTCTGGATCCCCGCTTTCGCGGGGATGACGCCAGAGAAGGCCGCGCTTTCTCCGTCATTCCCGCAGAAGCGGGAATCCAGAGGTGTCAAACCGAGCCCAAAGCGCTCTAGCGCATTCGGGATGAATGAGATGTTAGACATCGCCGGCCTCTTCCTTTCCGCGCTGGATTTCGCGAACCTTTTCGGCAACTTCAAGGCGCTTCAGTGTGAATTTATGCCCAGGACCGGACACGAAGAAAGAAAGCCGCTGCTTGAGCCAACGGATGTATTGATCGAGCTCGGCCACGCTCATAGCGCGGAGCTCATCCTTGGTTGGGTACTTTACTGCTGCTCGTGACATTTGAAGAGTGGTGTCTGACACCCGTTAAACAGAAACAACCCCATCCCCACCCCGACCCTCCCCTTGAAGGGGAGGGATTTGGAGCGACGGCAACATCGCCAAGACCGCCGACCTTGACCCAGGGCGCCATTTCGGAAGTGGCAAAGAGAATGGTTGGATTTTTCATCGCAGCGCCAAGATTGAATCATTAGGCAACATCAGACCAGTTACAACGCACATATCGTCTAAACCCATATCTTCCTTTCACTTCGATAGTGTTCTCGTCTATAACCTTGTAATCGGGGTCTCCAAAAATCGTCGTATTGGGACGATACTTTCCTTTAGCGAAGCAGCCTCCCGGCCCGCAAAACGAAACGAAATACAACCCTTTACCGGCGGAGCCAATGGCGAGCCCGAATTCATGGCGGGTGTTTCTCTTCCAGAATCCCCCGAGTGGGTGAGACTTGGTTGGCTTGGCTGCTTTGATGATGTGCCAGTTTGGTTCGTGACGCGCCTTTTGAAACGTCCGATAGAGGTTCATGAGCCGGGCAAACATAAGCAAACTAACGCCCATTAACCGCCGCCAACAACCCCCGAGTCGAGCTATCGAAGGCGCTATCGTCGCCCACCGCGTTAATCAGCGGCTCGATGCGGCGCGCCAGGGTTTTGCCCAGTTCGACGCCCCATTGGTCGAAGGAATTGATATTCCACAGCGCGCCGAGGAAGAAGGTTTTGTGTTCGTACAGCGCCAGCAATTGACCGAGCGTATAGGCGTTGAGCGCTGGCAGCAGCAGGGTGGTCGATGGCTGATTGCCGGGGAAGAGCTTGAAGGGCAGTAGGCTTTCGGAGACGCCCGCGGCGCGCACTTCTTCGGCGGTCTGGCCGAAGGCGAGCGCCGCCGATTGGGCGAGGCAGTTGGCGAGCAGCGCCTTGTGATGGTCACCGCTGGAGCCGTCGTTGTGGCCAATGAGCGGAAAGTCGCTGTCACGCAGGGCGATGAAATCGCAGGGGATGAGCTGGCCGCCCTGATGTAGCAACTGGTAGAAGGAGTGCTGGCCGTTGGTGCCGGGTTCGCCCCAGACGACGGGGCAGGCGATGCCGGCGAGCGGCTGGCCTTCGCGGTCGGTCTGTTTGCCGTTGCTTTCCATTTCGAGCTGTTGCAGGTAGGCGGGCAGGCGTTCCAGCGACTGGCTGTAGGGCAGCACGGCGGCGGAGCGCGCGCCGAGGAAATGGGTGTTCCAAAGGCTCAACAGCGCGAGCGTCAGCGGCAGGTTATCGGCTGCCGGAGCGCTGGCGAAATGCTTGTCCATCGAACGAGCGCCGGCCAGCAATTGCTCGAACCGGGGCCAGCCGACGGCCAGCGCCAGCGACAGGCCAATGGCCGACCATAGCGAGAAGCGGCCGCCGACCCAGTCCCAGAACTCGAAAACATTGTCGTCGGCGATGCCGAAGGCGCGGGTGCGTTCGCGGGCGGTCGAGAGGGCGATGAAGTGGCGGGCGATGGCCGCCTCTTCTCTTGCGGCGGCGAGCAGCCAAGCGCGGGCGCTGGCGGCGTTGATCAGCGTTTCTTGGGTGGTGAAGGTCTTGCTTGCGATGATGAACAGCGTGGTGCGCGGGTCGAGGCGGGCGAGCAGGGGCGCAATGTCGGCGCTATCCACATTGGCGACGAAATGTACGCGCAGATCCGGTTGATGCTGCGCGACCAGCGCCCGGGCGGCCATGCGCGGGCCGAGATCGGAGCCGCCGATGCCGATATTGACGACATCGGTGATGCGCTCGCCGCTGTAGCCGCGCCAAGCGCCGCTGTGGATGCGCTCGCAGCACGCTTGCAGGCGTTCAAGCACGGCGCGGGCTTCGGGCGGCGCGGCGCTGCCGGCGCGCAGTGCGACATGGCGGACGGCGCGGCCTTCGGTGTGGTTGATCGCCTCGCCCGACAGCATTTTTTGCCGCCAGCCGTCGATGTCGGCGGCGGCGGCGAGATCAAGCAGCAGGCGGTGGGTGTCGGCGGTGATGCGCTGCTTGGAAAAATCCAGCAGCAAACCGTCGTGCTGCCGGGAAAAACGGGCAAAGCGCTGGGCGTCCTCGGCGAACAAATCGCGCAGGTGACGCTGGCGCAGGCTGGCGGCGTGCGCCGTCAAGGCTTGCCAGGCGGGGGTTTGGGTCAGGGTCATGTCGGCTCGGATTTCGAATTAAAGGGACACATTTCCGTAAAGGCACGCTGCACTTCGGGGCACCCTCTCCCGCGAGGGGAGAGGGTAAACAGGAATTATAACCATAACATCAAGCCAGTTTCAAAGGGATGGGTGAGGGCGGCGTGGGTCGGGAAGATACGGATGCGGTATTCCAGCCGACCGCACTGTTCCGGCGTCAGGTCGAGCGTATAAAGCGCCTCGCCGTTCTGGGTGGCGCCGGTGCATTGCAGCGGGTAGCGGCGCAGCTTGCCGTTGCCGACCGCGAGGCCGGAACGACCTACCAGCGCCTCGACGGTGACATCGCCGGGGACGAGGCCGTTCAACTGCACGGCGACTTCGATGCGCAGCGCACTGCCGAACTTCAGTCGCCGCTCCGGCTGATCCAGGCGCAGCAGACGCACACCCGACCAGGCGGCGTGAACCCGCGCTTTCCACTGGGCGACATCGCGGGCGACGGCAAAGTTGTCGGCGGCGTAACGGCGACCGATCTCGGCGGCGGGCGCGTAGAACTTGCGGACGTATTCGGCGACCATGCGCGTGACGTTGAAGCGCGGCGCAATCGAGATGATCGAGCGCTTGGCCATCGCAACCCATTCCGGCGAGTAGCCCATTGGTCCGGTGCGGTAATAGGTCGGGATCACCTGATCTTGTAGAATTTCGTACAACGAACGGGCTTCCTCGGCGTCGCGCTGTGCTTCGTTGAGGTGCGCGGGCACCGGTTTGATCGCCCAGCCATTGCCGACTTCGCCGCTGTTGTCGTAGCCCTCGCCCCACCAGCCATCGAGCACGGACAGGTTGAGCGCGCCGTTGATCGCTGCCTTCATCCCGGAAGTGCCGGAGGCTTCCAGCGGGTAAATCGGGTTGTTGAGCCAGACATCGACACCGGCGACCAGCGTGCGCGACAGATGCAGATCGTAGCCTTCGACCAGCAGGATGCGCCCCTCGAATTCCGGCTGCCGCGCCATGTGGGTGATGTGGCGGATGATCTCCTGCCCCGGCTGATCGGCGGGATGCGCTTTACCCGCGAACAGGAAAAGCACGGGGCGATCGGTCTGGCTGATCAACTCGTGCAGCCAGCGCGGATCCTGGAACAGCAGCGCCGCCCGCTTGTAAGTGGCGAAACGGCGGGCGAAACCGATGGTCAGAATGTTCGGGGTGTCGGGATCGACCAGTTTCAACAGCCGGTCGAGGTGCGCCGGTGAACCTTGATTGCGCTTGTGCTGGGCGCAGATGCGTTCGCGCACCAGCCGCAACAGCTTGGCCTTCAGTTGCTGGCGAATGCTCCAGAACGTGGCGTCGGGAATCTCGGCGATGCCCTGCCAGTTTTTCGGTTCGGCCTGCCGCACCTGCCAGCCGATGCCCAGATAACGCTCGAAGGTGTCGAACCACTCCGGCGCGAGGAAGGTCGGCAGATGGACGCCGTTCGTCACATAGTCCATCGGATTCTCGGCGGGCAGGATCTGCGGCCACACATAGCGGCAAATACTGGCCGAGACGCCACCGTGAATACGCGACACACCGTTGTGGTGGCGCGAACCGCGCAGCGCCAGCGCCGTCATGTTGAAGTCACTCTTGCCCGGCTCCGCGCCCAGCGCCAGCAGCATCGCTTCATCGAGACCGAGTTCCTGACAAGTGGCCGAGAAATACTTGCGGATCATGTCCTCGGAAAAATGATCGTGACCGGCGGGCACCGGCGTATGCGTGGTGAACACTGTGCTGCTCGCCAGCGCTTCCAGCGCCGCCGCGACCGGCAGGCCGCCGCTGACCAGACTGCGCGCACGTTCGAGGATCAGGAAAGCCGCATGCCCCTCGTTGACGTGCCAGACCGTCGGTTTGAGACCGAGCTTTTCCAGCGCACGGGCGCCGCCAACGCCGAGCAGGATTTCCTGCTCGATGCGCGTCGTTTCGTCGCCGCCGTACAGGCGATGAGTGATCTCGCGGTCGTGGGCGGAATTTTCCGGCAACCAGGTGTCGAGCAGAATCAGCCGGACGTGGCCGACGCGGACTTCCCAGACTTTGGCCTGTACCGCCCGCCCTTGCAGTTTAACGACGACCCGCAATTCGTTGCCCTCGGCGTCGAGCACCGGCGACACCGGCAGATCGTCGAAGTTCGAATCCGTATAAGTCGCCTGCTGCTGGCCGTTGGCGTCCAGCGTCTGGGAAAAATAACCCTGACGGTAAAGCAGACCGACGCCGATGAAGGGCAGCCCCATGTCGCTGGCCGCCTTGCAATGGTCGCCGGCGAGAATGCCAAGACCACCGGAATAAATCGGCAGGCTTTCGTGAAAACCGAACTCGGCGCAGAAATAGACGATCAAATCGTCGTCGCGGAAAGACTGACCGTGCACATGCGCCAGACCGGGCATCTCGTGATAGCCGTCATAGGCCGACAGAATGCGGTTCAGCGCACCGAGAAAAACCGGATTCTCGGCAGAGGCTTCGAGCAATTTCTGATCGGAGCACTTCAGAAAAGCTTTGGGATTGTGGTTGGTGAGATGCCACAGCGGACGCGACAAACTGGCGAACAGACCGTGGGTCGGGCGGCTCCAGCTATACCACAGGTTGTTGGCGACTTCTTCGAGGCGTTCCAGCCGTTCCGGCAACTGCGGATTGACTTCGATCTGATAAATGGTGTTGGTCATGATGGTTGGGGTTTTCCCCTTCAAAGGTTATCCGCGCAAGTATAGCAGGGTCAGGGATCAGGGATCAGAAATGCGAGGAGCGAAAACGACAAAGCAATGACGCCTTTCTGATCTCTGACATCTGTTTTCTGTTCTCTGCCCCCCTGGTTCACGGATAGATGAAGGTGCGCGCCCCAAGCTGCCCCGTATAGATGTGGCGGTTGTACAATTCTCCCAGAAGTTCCCGCGTCATGGTCGATCCCACGTGCCCCACCGCCAGCAAGCGCCCTTCTTTCAACGCGGCCACGTTATCGCAGAACCACAGGATATGGTTGGGATCGTGGCAGCAGATGACCACGCCCAATCCTTCCGCCGCCATCGCGCGCGCCGTTTCCCATACGATGAGTTGGTTGGAGAAATCCAGCGATGAGGTTGGCTCGTCCATGAACATCAGCGAGGCTTCCTGAGCCAGCGCACGCGCCACCAACACCAGTTGCCGTTGTCCTCCGGAAAGTTGGTTGTAGCTCTCGCCGGCCAATTGACGCAAGCCCACCCGTTCCAGTGCATGATCGACCGCCTTATGATCGCGCCGCGACAGCACAGGCATCGCGCCCCGGTGCGGGGTGCGTCCCATTTCCACCATCTCGCGCACCAGATACGGAAACGCGGGTTGATGGTCCTGAGGAACATAGGCCACATGGGACGCCAGATGCTTGTGGCTGTAACTTGAAAGAAGCGCGTCTCCCAGACGAATCTCGCCGCCGCCGGGTTTGAGAAAGCCGAGGCAGCATTTGAAAAGCGTGGTCTTTCCGCTGCCGTTGGGTCCCAGCAATCCGCAAAGGCTGCCCGCGGTGATCTCCAGCGAAACGTCTCGCAAAACTTCTTTCGCGCCATAGGCGAACGAGAGGTTTCTTATCGACATCGCGGTCTGGCCGCGCTGAAACGGAAGATGGGTGTCACAGACCATAGAGACTTCTCCCTTTCGAACGCAGCAACCACAGCAAATACGGCGCGCCGATGATGGACGTGACGATTCCCAGCGGGATTTCCGCCGGCGTCAACGTACGAGCGATGGTGTCGCAAAGCAAAAGATAAATCGCGCCCAGCACCGCCGCGCCGGGAATGACCCAGCGGTGATCCGGCCCAAAGAGAAGGCGGGCTGCGTGCGGCATCATCAAGCCCACCCAGGCGATGATCCCGCAAGTGGACACGCAAACAGCGGCGATGAGAGTTGCCGCCACGATCACGAGAAAACGGGAAACCACGGGGTTGATGCCCAGACTGCGGGCTTCTTCATCGCCCAGCGACAACACGTTCAAGTGCCAACTGAAGTACCACAACAGCAGGCTGACCGGAACGATGACGATCATATTCAACGTGGCGTCGCCCCAGGTTGCGTAATGCAGTCCGCCCATCATCCAGAACGTGATCTCACGCAACTGCGTATCGACCGCCACATATTTCATGATGCCGACCATCGCCGAAAACAGTGCCCCGACAATGATGCCCGAAAGCACCAGCGCCAGCGGCGGAATCCTGCCACGGCTGGCGACCAGACTGTAGCTGAGGAAAACAGCGGCCAGCGCAAAAACAAACGCCGTGAGTTGTCCCTGCGGAAAAATATGGGGAAAAACGATCGCCAACGCCGCGCCGCAGGCCGCGCCGGAAGATGCGCCTAAAATATAAGGTTCCACCAGCGGATTGCGAAAACACCCCTGATACGCCGCTCCCGAAACCGCCAGCGCCAAACCCGCCATCACGGCCAGAATCAGGCGCGGCAAACGAATCTGCCAGATAATCACTTCCTCGGCGCGGGCAATCTCCGGGTTAGGCACGCCGGACAGCTTGCTCCAGATCAGCGCGAACACCCTGCCCGCTTCTATCTCATACGCGCCGGACAGCAGCGCCGGAAACAGCGCCGCGACAAGAAGCAACAGAAGCGCAACGCTTGAAAAGAGTTTGCGCTTAAAAATCATGTTCGATCATCCAATCCAGCATCTGCGTGTTGCGCAGCCCTTTGGCCTTCTCCGCATCGACGCCGTAAACATCCCGGTAAAACTGCAACGCGAATTCATGCACTTTGATGTCACGAAAACGCTCCGGGTAAGCGGCTTTGGCGATAATCAGCATATCCAATGGATATTCCATCCGTCGGGCGCAATTCATCGGCGTCCAGGGCATTGCATAGACCCGCTTGTTTTTGACGGCGCGAAGTTCGCGCAGGTTTTCAAAATACGCGGCTTCGTAAAGCTCTCTCGGCGGGTGATAACCGTTGGACGTGGGAAGAACAATCACGTCGGGGTCGAGCGCATAAATCTGCTCGGCGCTCAAAGGGATTCTATCGCCCTGGCTCCTGAAAGCGTTTTTCGCACCCGCCACATTCTCAATGATGTAGGATTCAGGCGTATTCACCCCGAAAACAGCGCCGGACGAACCTTTCTTTCGCAAATCGGGATTGAGCCCCAAATAAAGCAGTCGCGGTTTTTTGTTTTCGCCGATGCCGGCGGTGCGCTCACGAATCAACTTTTCCGTTCCCGTCAAATAGTCCGCCAAAGCCAGCGCCTTTTCCTTCTGCCCGAAAATATCGCCCACCACCGCCATTTCATCTTTGAGCGACGCCAAGTCGGCCTTGCGGAAATAACCCGGCGCATAGATCACCGCGAGAGGCAAACCCAAGTCTTCAATCATCCGTATCGTCCGCGCCATTTTCTCTTTGTCGTCCGCGCTCACCGTGCAGTCGCCCACCCGCATGATGACCAGCTCCGGCTCGGCTTTCGCCAGCGTTTCAAAATTCAAAACACTGCCCTGCGGAGCATTGAAACACGGCAGATCATCCAGCCAGGGATGCAGGTACTTCATGGTGTTCCAGCCCTGATAAGAATACGTTTCGCCGGAAGACGTTTCAAAGTTATATTTGTAATCGCGCTTCATGCTCCAGGAACCGATCGCCGCGACTTTGTCGATCACGCCCAGATGGGTCATGATCCCCTCAACGAACCCGTCGCTCATGGTGGCGACCTTTTTCAACCCCGCCGGAAAAGTGATTTCTTTCCCTCTCATGTCAACGATGGTTCTTGTTTTGGGCGTATCCGCCATCGCCTGAAGCGGCCAGAGAGTGATGGCCAAAGTGATTGCCAGCAAGAGCGGAAGAACGATTGAAGAAGAGGAAAAGACTGAAACCACATCTCCATGAACCCATCCCCACCCTAACCCTCCCCTTGAAGGGGAGGGGATTTTTCCACCTTGAAGGAGAGGGCTTCCGTTCCCCGCCCCTTTTTCAAAGGGGGTAGACACCCTCGATGTAGTACCGTGCGAGGACGTTAGTCCATTCCCCGCCCCCTTTTCAAAGGGGGTGGACGCCGAAGGCGGACGGGGGTTTGCCCACGGGAGAGGGGCGGAAAAGAGGGGCGTCGAATCAAGAGCCATGTGAACAAACATTTTCAGGAAATGTTATAACGCCTCACCCGCACATTCACGGCAAACCGGTTGCCCCTCTCGAACGCGAAGCTGCGGTTCGGCGGTCAGCTCTCTGCACAACGCGCAAGGAACGGAAGCATAAATGGCGGCCTTGAGCGGCAACGAGCAGCGGGCAGGTTCCACGTTGTACAACACCTCATTGGGCGCGTTCAAAAAATACTCCGTTTTCTCCTCCCGGCTCATGCCTTCCAGACCGGCGCTTTTCCAGGAATAACGCAGACCTTCGCCGCCCGACCGCTGGAAGAAAGTGAAAACATGCTTCCCCCGACGACAAATCCGCAAATTGCCCTTCCCTGCCGTGCAACCCAACACACTTTGAATGCCGTCCACACTGCACGAATCGGTTTCCGTCACCGCGACGATTTCCTCATCTCCCGCGCGTTCGCGCAAACCGATCCGCTCCTTATAGTCGAGAGCCATCCTGACCCCAATGGCCAGCCCGGGACAACGGTGACCGTGAAAACGGACAGCTTCGTTCCACAGTCTTGCGCGCTCATCAAGTGTCATTTTTTTTCTCCGGCAATACCGTTCTTTGCACGGACACAAGAATAGCACGATTTTAATAATTCATGCCACTTGCTCGGGGGGTAGAGGTCAGAGGTCAGAAATGCGTTCATCGCGAGGAACGAAGTGCATAGGTCGCTGGTGAGCGCAGCGAACCGCGACGTTTTGGCCTCACGCGAAGGCGCGGAGAAAAAAGCCCCCTTTCAAAACCGGAGCGCACACTATATATTGACATTTTTTGTAATGGATGGTACAGTTCTTCTTAAGACAAAGGAGGACACTCATGCAATGCACGCACTGTGGAAGCACGAGCTACGTAAAGAATGGTTCTTACAAAGGCTCTCAGCGATATCGCTGCAAAGACTGCGGCAGGGCCTTCAGCGACAAGGTTCGGAAGTTTACCTATGCTGACAAAGAACGCTTTTTGCACATGTACCTGAACAACGTGGGCATTCGGAAGAGCGCGCTTTTCATGGGGTGTTCTTCGTCGATGCCCAACCGGTGGAT
>WQTW01000016.1 GCA_009786085.1 Pseudomonadota bacterium
TTATTTTGAATTATCAGTTGGCAGGACGGGTAGCGGCGTTCATGATGCGTCCTTCCAGATGCGAAATAGATGTTCGGTATGTTATCAGAGTTCATGGGGCGGTGGTATAGGTCGCTGGTGAGCGTAGCGAACCGCGACGAGCGGTCTCACGCGGCGGCGCGGAGAGGCGCTTTGAAACGCTGTAGGCTGGGTTGAGCCAAAAGCGAAACCCAGCATTTTCTTTTTGCCCCCTCCCCCGCCCCTGTCTGGCACTGGATTCCCGCTTTCGCGGGAATGACGGGGCGAGGGGAGAATAGGCGGTCTCACACGAAGGCGCAATCAGGGATCAGCGTCGTAGCCTGGACAAGCCGCAAAGTGGCGCAGTCCGGGACGTGCGTTACGGGCGGCAGATTGCCGCCCCTACGCCGCTATCGGCGCGTTCTGTCCGTAGGGGAAGCAATCTGCTTCCCGTTACCGTGCAAAATGCCCCCTCTCCCCCGCCCCTTCTTCGCGCACTCCGCGCCTCCGCGTGAGAAGAGGTTTTTCTGATCCCTGATCCCTGACCTCTGACCTCTGAACCCCATCCCCATCCTAACCTTCCCCTTGAAGGGGAAGGAACTCGCGTTCCTCGCGGCTTCGCGTGAGAACAAACAGGGCGGGTTTGAAACCCGCCCCTACACGCGCAGAATGACGGTTATTCTTTGCGCTCTATGCGTTTCTTTGCGTTCTTTGCGGTGAAATTGTTTTTGCTGGGATTCGCTTCGCTTATCGCCAGCCTACGCGCTGACCTCTGATAACCCCTCTCCCCCGCCCCTCTCCCACAAGGGGAGAGGGGAGATTCGTTCCTTCGCGTCTCCGCGTGAGGCAATTTTTCGTGCTTTTCGTATCTTTCGTGCCTTTTCGTGGTTAAAAGGTTTTCTTTGAGCCTGTTGAAATCAATCCGCCTGCTTGCGCAAAAACGCCGGGATGTCGGAGGTGTCGAACGCGGCGACGCTTCCTCCCGACGTTCCGACGCGGCGACGTGCGACAGTCGGTTGGTCGTAATCGACCATGTCGATGGCCGGTCCGCCGTCGGTGCCGGTTCGCTCCAGCACGGTTTCAACGACTTCGAGTTTCGGCATGCGCTGTTTGGCAACGCCGCCCAAGCCGGTGGCGATGATGGTCACGCGCAGGTCGTCGCCCATCGAATCGTCGATCACGGTGCCGACGATCACCATTGCGTCTTCGGCGGTGAATTCCTTGATGGCTTTCATCACTTCGTGGTACTCGCGCATCTTGAGTCCGGTCGAGGCGGTGATGTTGACCAACACGCCGCGCGCGCCCATCAGGTTCACGTCTTCGAGCAACGGGCTTCTCACGGCCGCTTCGGCTGCGTCACGGGCGCGCTCGACATCGCGGGCGGTGGCCGATCCCATCATCGCCATCCCGACTTCGCCCATCACGGTGCGCACGTCGGCGAAGTCAACGTTGACGAGTCCCGGGTTGTTGATCACTTCGGCGATGCCGGACACGGCGCCGTACAGCACGTCGTTGGCCGCCGCGTAGGCGTCGAGGACGGAAACGTCGTCGCCCAGCACTTGCATCAGTTTGTCGTTGGGAACGATGATCAGCGAATCGACTTTCTGCGTCAGTTCTTCAATGCCCAGTTGCGCCACTTTCAGGCGCTTGCCTTCGAACGAGAACGGACGGGTCACGACCGCGACGGTCAGGATGTCCATACTCTTGGCGATGTCGGCGATCACAGGAGCCGCGCCGGTGCCGGTGCCGCCGCCCATGCCCGCCGTGATGAACAACATGTCGGCGCCGCGAATCAGTTCAACGAGACGGTCACGATCGGACAGCGCGGCGTTGCGCCCGACTTCGGGACGCGCGCCCGCGCCCAGTCCGCGGGTCTGGGTCGAACCCAGTTGCAGTTGAATCGGCGCGCCGGAACGTTTCAGCGCCTGCGCGTCGGTGTTCGCGCAGATGAATTCCACGCCGGAAAGTCCACGCGCCATCATGTGCTCAAGCGCGTTGCCGCCACAACCACCGACACCGATCACTTTGATCACGGCGCCGTCCACGGCTTGTTCAATCAATTCAAAACTTGCGTTCATGTTGCTCTCCTGTCTGGCGTTGCCTTTGGTTTTTTGATTACTTTGTTTTCCGAAGTCCGGATACTTCCGATTGAGTAAATCGTCCATTTCGATTCTCCACAATGCGCATTGTAATACCTAAAAGTTCGCTTTGAACCATTGTTTGACTCTTTGCATGCTGCCAAAAAGGCCAGGTGTCTGAATTCGCGCAGCTTGGGTACGCAGCCAGTGCTCGCGTCCGGCGAAAAGCAGACCCGTTGCCGCCGCGTAACGCGGGTTCCGAATGATCTCGGACAACGGCCCTTCGTACATCGGCACGCCAATGCGCACCGGCAAATGAAAAACTTCCTCGCCCAGTTCGACCATCCCCGCCAGTTGCGCGGTGCCGCCGGTCAGCACGAGTCCCGATGAAATCAGTTCTTCGTAACCGGAGTGGCGCAATTCCCGCTGCACCAGCGAATACAGTTCCTCGATCCGCGGCTCGATCACTTCGGCCAGCGTGTGCCGCGACAGTTTGCGCGGCTCGCGGCCGGACACGCCCGGCACTTCGACAAAATCGTTCTGGTTGGCCAACTGGCGCAATGCACAGCCGTGCAGGATTTTCAGATCTTCCGCTTCTTTGGTCGGCGTGCGCAGGGTCATCGCAATATCGTTGGTCACCTGATCGCCGGCAATCGGGATCACCGCCGTGTGCCGGATGGCGCCGCCGGTGAACACGGCCAGATCGGTGGTGCCGCCGCCGATGTCAACCAGGCACACGCCCAGTTCTTTCTCGTCGTCGTTCAGCACGGCCGTCGCCGCCGCCAGCGGCTGCAAAAACACGTCGCGCACTTCCAGCCCGCAGCGGCGCACGCATTTGACGACATTCTCGATCGCCGACACGGCGCCGGTCACCACATGGACTTTGACTTCCAGCCGGATGCCGCTCATCCCGAGCGGAACGTGTACGTCGTCCTGATCGTCAACGCGAAACTCCTGCGGCAGAATGTGCAGAATCTGCTGATCGTTCGGAATCGGGATCGCCCGCGCCGTTTCCAGCGCCCGGTCGATGTCGGCCTGCGACACTTCTTTTTCCTTGATCGCGACCGTGCCGCCCGAGTTGAGGCCGCGAATATGGTTGCCGGCGATTCCGGTATAGACTTCCGAGATGTGGCAGTTCGCCATCAACTCGGCTTCTTCCAGCGCCCGCTGGATCGAGGCCATCGTCGCTTCGATGTTCACCACCGCGCCTTTTCTCAGTCCGCGCGAGGGCTGCATGCCGAAACCGATCACCCGAAGCTCTTGTTCCGGCGACATTTCCGCGACGATCGCCATCGTCTTTGACGTTCCGATGTCGAGTCCGACGATCAAATCCTGATGCTCTTTTGCCATGATGCTCCCTGTTTCTATCGCCTTTCGCCGCTTGCCGTTGTCCGGACGGCCAATCCATTCTGGTACCGCAAATCGATGTAGTCGGATTGACGACCGGCGCGCGCCAGCACGTCCGCCGTTTTCCGATAAACCGAAACGAAGCGCTCCAAGCGCGCGTCCACCATGTCGCGCCCCAGTTCGATCACTTGCGTATTGCCGTTTTCGTCCACCGTTTCGATCTGCCAACTGCCGCGCGGCGAATGTCGCACGGCGTGCAGCGCCAATCCCAGCGTCGCCAGTTTCGTCGCCCAGCGCTCGAAACGTTCGACGACCGTGATCGCTTCATCGTCGCGTCCGCCCAGTTCCGGCAAATCGCCGTCGTAGGGCGCCACAAACACTTTGCCGTCGCGCGCCACCAGCGCCGTCCCGTTCCAGTTTGCAAACGGTTCAAATTCCTCTATCGACACGTCCAAACGATCCGGCCACTCCCGATGCAGTCCGGCGTTGCGCACCCAGGGCACCTGCCGCAACGCCTGTTGCGCGCCGTCCAGATCCATCGTGAAAAACGTTCCCTTCAGCTCACGGCGAATCACCGCCGCGACGTGCGCCGGATCGGCGCGGTGCAGATCGTGCACCACCACCTGCCGGAACGCGAACGACGGCTGCCGCACGAGCCAGTGTCCTGCCGCCCACAGCAACGCGCCGATCGACACGATCATCAGCGTCAACGCCACCGCGTTCATCGTTTTCGGGTCATGCCACATGTTCCGAAACGGCTCCTCTTAAAATCATCAAACACAAGGCTTCCATCGATAGACCCGACGCCCGCGCCGCCATCGGCACCAGGCTGTGCGACGTCATTCCCGGCACTGTGTTCGCTTCCAGAAAAAACCATTGTCCGTCGTCGCGCAGCATCACATCCAACCTGCCCCAACCGCGACAACCCAACACCCGAAACGCCGCCAACGTCTGCGCCCGTATCCGTTCTTCCAGCGCCTCGGGAAGCCCGGACGGACAGAAATACTGCGTGTCGTCCGAAAAATATTTGTGCTCATAATCGTAATTGCTGTCCGGTGCGACGATGCGCACCAGCGGCAACGCGCAATGATCGACCACCGCCGCCGCCAACTCCGCGCCGTGAATGAAGGTCTCGGCGATCACCAGCGGATCGTGACGCGCCGCTTCGGCGTAGGCTTCGGCCAGACGCGCCGGATCGGCCTGGTCGATTCTGGTCACGCCGATGCTCGAACCTTCGCGCACCGGCTTCAGGATCAACGGCAGACCCAGCGTGTCGATCAGCTCCATCCAGTCGGTGCGCGCATCAACGATTTGATACGGCGGCGTCGGAATCCCCGCCGACAGCCACACCATCTTGGTGCGCCACTTGTCCATCGCCAGCGCCGATGCCGCCACGCCGCTGCCGGTGTAAGGAATGCCCAGCATCTCCAGCACCGCCTGCACGGTTCCGTCCTCGCCGCCGCGACCGTGCAACATGTTGAACACCCGCGCGAATCCTTCGTCCTTCAACGCCCACAACGGTTTTTCCGCCGGATCGAACGCATGGGCATCGACCCCCTGTGATTGCAGCGCCAACAACACATTGCGCCCCGACATCAGCGAAATCTCGCGCTCCGACGAACGACCGCCCAGCAGCACCGCCACTTTGCCGAAATCCGCACTTTTTTCCCTGCTGCTCACACTGCTTCTCCAAGAATTTTTACTTCCGGCTGCAAACGCACGCCGGTTTTCGCTTCCACGGTTTGTTGCACCTGCACGATCAACGCCTCGATGTCGGCGGCTCGCGCCGCGCCTTTCGGATTGACGATGAAATTCGCGTGTTTCTCCGACACCGACGCGCCGCCCATCGTCAGCCCTTTCAAACCGCAGGATTCAATCAGCCGCGCCGCGTAATCCCCCGGCGGATTGCGGAACACACTGCCCGCATTCGGCCATTCCAGCGGTTGCGATGCCAACCGTTTCGCCAGCAGCGCCTTGATGTCCGTTTGCGCCGCCTCGACCGATGACGCATCGCCCGACGAAAAATGAAACCAGGCGCCGGTGAAAAATTCCGGCGACGATTTGTGCGGTATTTTACATGCCACTTCGCGGTAAGCGACTTCATACTCATCCGCCGCGCGGACGTTGCGCTCACCGTCGCGCGTCACCGTTTCGACGCGCGCCACATGATTCCAGGTTTCGCCGCCGTAACAACCGGCGTTCATCGCCAGCGCGCCGCCGACCGTGCCGGGAATGCCAGCCAGAAACGCCGCGTCGGTCTTGCCTTGCGCCGCTGCAAAACGTGCCAGTTTCGCACAGGTCAAACCAGCCGATGCGTAAATCGTTCCGTCGTCTTCCGTTCGCACCACCGCTTCGTTGTCGCGCATCAACACCACCACCCCGCGTATGCCGCCATCGCGGATCAACACATTGCTGCCCAACCCCAACACCGTCACCGGCACATCCAGCGGCAAGCGCCGCAGGAAAAGCGCGAGGTCTTCGACATCGGCGGGCACATAAACCGCATCCGCCAAACCACCGGCGCGCCAACTCGTGTGACGCGCCATCGCCACATCGAAGCGCAAATCACCGCGCAAACCGTCGAAAGTAAACGACGATTTCATCGCGTGTTTTCCTTTCCGGCATTTTCCTTTCCGGTATTTTGCTTTCCGGCGTTTTGTTGCAAGCGCGCCGCCACCGTGCCGATGTTGCCCGCGCCCATCGTCAACACCACGTCGCCGTCTTTCAGCAGCGACGCCAACACCTGCGGCGTATCGTCAACCCGCTCGACGAACACCGGATCGACCTTCCCCGCCACCCGCAACGCCCGCGCCAATGCGCGCCCGTCGGCGGCCACAATCGGCGCTTCACCGGCAGGGTACACATCGACCAACACCAGCACATCGACCTGCGACAACACCGCGACAAAATCCTCGAACAGATCGCGGGTGCGCGTGTAGCGATGCGGTTGAAACACCAGCACCAACCGCCGCCCATCGAAACTGCCGCGCGCCGCCGCCAGTGTCGCCGCGATTTCGTTCGGGTGATGACCGTAATCGTCGATCAAGGTATAAGCGCCGCCCTTCCGTTGATCACCACCCGATAGCGAAATTTCTCCGTAACGCTGAAAACGCCGTCCGACGCCTTTGAATCCGGCGAGCGCTCGCGCAATCGCCGCCTCGTCCACGCCGACTTCGCGTCCGACGGCAATCGCCGCCAGCGCGTTCTGTACACTGTGCCGTCCGGGCAACGTCAGCACCACCGGCAAATCGGTAAAGCCGCGCTGCGTCGCGGTGAAATACATCGTGCCGCGTTTGTTTTCCACATGCCGCGCCTGCAACATCGCGTCTTCCGAAAAACCATAACTCACCACAGGACGCCCCACCTGCGGCAAAATTTCGCGCACATGCGCATCGTCGATACACGCCACCACCGCGCCGTAAAACGGCAGGCGTTGAAGAAACTCGATGAACGCTTTCTTGAGTTGCGCAAAATCGTGACCATAGGTTTCCATGTGATCGGTGTCGATGTTCGTCACCACCGACAACACCGGCGACAGATGCAGAAACGACGCATCCGATTCGTCCGCTTCGGCCACCAGAAAATCGCCGCTGCCCAAACGCGCGTTCGCGTCCGCCGACAACAAACGACCGCCGATCACGAAGGTCGGATCAAAACCGCCTTCGGCCAACACCGACGCGACCAGACTCGTCGTCGTCGTCTTGCCGTGCGTTCCCGCAATGGCGATGCCGCGCTTCAAGCGCATCAACTCGGCCAACATCAACGCCCGCGCCACCACCGGAATGCCCGCCTGTTGCGCCGCGACCACTTCCGGATTGTCGGCGGCCACCGCTGTGGACACCACCACCGCGTCGGCGTCGCGGATGTGTTCGGCGGCGTGCCCTTTCCAGACTTCGACGCCCAATGAGCGCAAGCGCATCGTTGCGGCGTTATCGCTGAGATCCGATCCCGAGACTTGATAGCCGAGGTTCACCAGCACTTCGGCAATACCGCTCATGCCGACGCCGCCGATGCCGACAAAGTGCAACTGTTTCACTTTGTGCTTCATGAAGTCTCTCCGCTTTTACCTTCGTCCCGTCGCTCTTTGCTCCGATACGCCGAACCCAGCGCCATACATACCTGCGCCGCCGCGTCCGCCGCATCGGTTTTGCGCAATGCAAACGCCGCTTCCGCCATCGCCAGCGCCTTCTCGCGCGTCAACGCGCGCAGTATTTCCGCCAGAACGTCGGGCGTCAGCGCGTCCTGCGTTTTCTTGATCGCAGCACCGGCATCGACCAGACATTGCGCGTTGGCGCTTTGTTCATCGGCAATCGCCCCCGGCAATGGCACCACCAACGCGCCGATGCCGACGGCGGCAAGTTCGGCGACCGTCATCGCGCCGCCGCGACAAATCACGAAATCCGCGTCGGCGTACGCCTGTCCCATCTCTTCGATGAACGGCACACACTCGACTTCGACGCCCTGTTGCGCGTAAGCGGCGCGCAACGCTTCGATGTGTCGCGCCCCCGCCTGATGAACCACGCACGGGCGTTGTTCCACCGGCAACTGCGCCAACGCCGCCGGCACACAAGCGTTCAACGCCTGCGCACCCAGGCTGCCGCCGACCACCAGCAGGCGCAATGATCCCTGCCTGTCGGCGAAACGTTCCGACGGCGACGCCTGTTGCATCATGTCGTCGCGCACCGGATTGCCGACCCAGGCAACGTTCATCTTGCGTCCGGCGCCGAACACGCCGGGAAAACCGACCAGTATTTTGTCGGCGCCGTAACGCAATACCCGATTCGCCAACCCCGCCACCGCGTTCGCTTCGTGAAGCACCAGCGGCAAACCGCTCGCCACCGCCGTGAACGCGCCGGGGAACGATGCAAAGCCGCCGAATCCCATCACCACATCGGGTTGTCGCCGCCGCAAAATGTTGCGGCTCTGATGGCACGCCATCAACAGCGCCCAGGGTCCCAGCAGCAAGGTCTTGATCCCTTTGCCGCGCACACCGCGAAACGACACGCCCTCGAAATCGATGCCTTCCTGCGGCACCAGCGTCGCTTCCATGCCTTCGCGGGTGCCGAGCCAGAACACGTTCCAACCATACGCCTGCAAACGTCGCGCCACCGCGACGCCGGGGAAAATATGGCCGCCGGTGCCGCCGGTCGTGATCATCACCGTCCCTTTGACGGTGTTTTTTCCGACATTTTCACCATGCAGGCTCATACTTTAAGTCCGTTCAAAAGCCTGCGATTTTCGTAGTCGATGCGCAGCAACACCGCCACCGCCACGCAACTGGCGACGAGGCCACTGCCGCCGAACGACAAAAACGGCAACGTCAATCCTTTGGTCGGCAACACGCCCATGTTGACGCCCATGTTGATGAACGCCTGAACGCCGAGCCAAATGCCAATCCCGTGCGCCGTCAACGCCGAAAACGGTCGTTGCAAACGCGCCGCCTGCCGACCGATCATCCAGGCGCGAAACAGCAGCCACATGAACAACAGCACCACCACCAGCACGCCGACAAACCCCAACTCTTCGGCAATCACCGCCAGCAGAAAATCGGTGTGCGCTTCCGGCAGGTACAACAATTTTTCAACGCTGTCGCCAAGTCCAACACCGAAAAATTCACCGCGCCCGAAAGCCATCAACGAATGCGTCAATTGATAACCTTTGCCGAGCGGGTCTTCCCAGGGTTTCAAAAACGCCGTCAACCGTTCCAGCCGGTACGGCGCCGACACCAGAATCGCGCTCAACGCAACCGGCAACAGCGCAAGCAAACCGGCGATGATGCGACCGTCGAGTCCGCCGATGAACAACACGCCGAAACCGATCGCAACGATCACGACAAACGCGCCGAAGTCCGGTTCCAGCAACAACAAACCGCCGACCAGCACCATCGCTGCGAACAGCGGCAGGAAACCGCGCACCAGCGTTTTGCCCATCGGCTGATGCGCCGGCAGAAATTCCGCCTTGCGCACCGCGTAACTGGCCGCGTAAAAAACCACCGCCAGCTTCATCAATTCGGACGGTTGCACATTCGTGAAATACAACGGCAGCCAGCGACGCGCACCGTTCACTGTTTTGCCGATGCCGGGAATCAACACCAGCGTCAACAACAAAAGACAGAACAGGAACAACCAGGGCGCCAGTTTCTGCCAGGTCGCCATCGGTAACTGGAACGCCACTGCCGCGCACAACAGCGCCACCATCAGGAACGACGCTTGCCGCGCCAGAAAATACCAGGGACGGTAGCCGGTGAAGCTGCTCGCCTCGGCCATCGCGATCGACGCCGAATACACCATCACCAATCCCAGCGCCAGCAATATCAACACCGTCCACAACAACGACGCGTCGTAAGCCGCCATCGCACGTCGGCCTTTCTTCTTCAGCGTCTCGGCGCCGGTGCCACCGAAGATGCGTTCGAACGACGTGCGTGCCTGACTCATCGCGTGCCCCCCATCGTTCGCACCGCTTCGCCGAATGCCAGGCCGCGCGCCGTGTAATCGCTGAACTGGTCGAGACTGGCGCACGCCGGTGACAACAAAACAACGTCGCCTGTTTGCGCCAGCGCGCGCGCCCTCGTCACCGCCGCCGCCAGCGTACCGCAATGTTCAAAAGCCGCACCCTGATTTGCCAACGCTGTTTCGATCTGCGGCGCATCGCGGCCGATCAACAACACCGTCCGGCAATAACGCGCCGCCGTTGCCGCCAGCGGCGCAAAGTCCTGTCCTTTGCCGTCACCACCGGCAATCAGTATCACCGGTGAATGCATGCCGTCGAGCGCCGCCTGTGTCGCCGCCACCGTCGTGGCTTTCGAATCGTTGATGTAACGCACGCCATCCATCACGGTGATTTCTTCCATTCGATGTTGCAGCCCACGAAACGACGTCAATACCGCCAACACCGTTTCCAAGACCATCTCGTCCATCGTCACCGCGCACGAAGTCAACGCCAACGCCGCCAGCGCGTTCATCGCGTTGTGGCTTCCCGCCAACGCCAGCGCCGATGTCGGCAACAGCGGCATTGTTCCACGCATCAACCAGGTTTCTCCACGGTGCTCGGCCAAACGCCAGGAGGTCACCACATCAGCAGGAGCGTTTCGCCCAAACCACTGCGTCGGCAATCCTGCCGCACGCATCGCCGCCACCCGCGCATCGTCGGCGTTCAACACCTGCTGTCGCGCACGGCGGAAAATCATCGCCTTCGCGGCAGCGTAAGCATCGACATCGGGATAGCGATCGAGATGGTTCTCCGAAACATTCAACACCGTCGCCGCCGTCGGCGACAACGTGGTCGTCGTTTCAAGCTGGTAACTCGACAACTCCAGCACGAACACCTCCGGCCAGACGCCGCTGCGCTCGATTTTTTCCAGCACGTCGAGCGCCGCGTCGCCGATGTTGCCCGCCGCAACCGCCGTCAAACCCGCCGCTTCGCACAACACGCGCGTCAGCGCAGTGGTCGTCGTCTTGCCGTTGGTGCCGGTGATCGCCAGCACTTTTTGCCCTTTCGGCAGCGCCCGCGCAAACAATTCGATATCGCCGACCAGCTCCACGCCGCGCGCAACCGCCTGCTGAATCAACGGCTGATCCTTCGCCACACCGGGCGAAATGGCGATCATGTCGATACCGTCGAACAAGGTTGGTGTTAAGGCTCCGCAATGAACGCTCACTTGCGGCCATTCGCGCCGGACATGCTCGGCGTAAGGCGGCGTCTCGCGCGTGTCGGCGACGGTGACATTCGCGCCGCAGCGCGAGAGGTAACGCACCAGCGAAAAACCGGTGAGCCCCAGCCCCAGTACCAACACCCGACGATGCGACAATGCTTTCATGTTGATCGTTTTTGCCTTAGCGCAGTTTTAATGTTGATAATCCCACCAACACCAACAAAATCGTGATGATCCAGAAACGCACCACGACCTGATTTTCTTTCCAGCCCTTCAATTCGTAATGGTGATGAATCGGCGCCATCCTGAAGATTCGTTTCCCGGTCAACTTGTACGACAACACCTGCGCAATCACCGACAGCGTTTCGACGACGAACACGCCGCCCATGATGAACAACACGATTTCCTGGCGCACCGCCACCGCAATCGTGCCCAGCATCGCGCCCAGCGCCAACGCGCCGACATCGCCCATAAACACTTCCGCCGGGTACGCGTTGAACCACAGGAAGCCGAGACCCGCGCCGATCATCGCGCCGCAAATCACCGCCAGTTCACCGGTGCCGATGATGACCGGAAACTGCAAGTAGTTCGCAAACACCGCGTTACCGCTGGTGTACGCAAAAATACCCAACGCCGCCGCGATCATCACTGTCGGCATGATCGCCAAGCCGTCGAGACCATCGGTCAGATTCACGGCGTTGCTGGTGCCGACGATCACGAAATAACTCAACACCACGAAACCGATCATCCCCAGCGGATACGAAACCGTCTTGAAAAACGGCACGATCAGATCGGCGTTGCTCGACAACGTCCAAACGTCCGCGCTGCGCCACAAGCGCGCAATCACATCGAACACGTCGGCGTTCCCCGGCGCCGACAACGCCAACGCCAGATAAAAGGCCACAACAACACCGAGCAACGATTGCCAGAACAATTTGGCGCGCGCCGACAAACCTTTCGAATTGCGATAAACCACCTTGCGGTAATCATCGATCCAGCCGATCGCGCCGAAGCCGACCGTCACCCACAGCACCGCCCAGACAAAGCGGTTGTTGAGATCGCACCACAACAACGAGGTGACCACGATCGACACCAGAATCAGCGCGCCGCCCATCGTCGGCGTCCCCGCTTTGGCAAGGTGCGTCTGCGGTCCGTCCTGACGCACCGACTGGCCGATTTTCATCTGCGCCAGCCAGGCGATCATGCGAGGGCCGATCGCAAACGAAATCATCAGCGCGGTGATCGTCGCCAACACCGCGCGCAACGTGATGTAGCCGAACACATTGAAGGCGCGAACGTCGCGCGCCAGAAATTCAGTGAGCCAAAGCAGCATGAGAACCTTTCCGTTGTGCGTCATCCAACAATGCTGTCACCACTTTGTCCATTTGCATGAAGCGCGAACCTTTCACCAGCACGGTTCCGCTCGCTTCGCCATGTTGCGTCAAGCTTTTTCGCAGTACATCGAGCAATGTTTCCATCGTCTCGAAATGTTCGGCGCCATCGCCGAACGCCGCTTGCGCGTGACGCGCCAGCGTTCCCAACGTCAGCAAGCGCGTCACGCCTTTTGCTCTCGCGTATTCGCCGATTTCGCGGTGAAACGCAGCACCCGCTTCGCCGACTTCGCCCATATCGCCCAGCACCAGCCAGCGTTCATCGGCTTTTCCACCCGGGCGCGATGTCAACACATCGACCGCCGCGCGAACCGAATCGGGGTTGGCGTTGTAGCTGTCGTCGATCAGCGTCCAGCGCGCGTTCAACGAAACCGCGCTCAATCGTCCCGACACCGCGCGGAAAGACGACAACGCCGCCGCGCCGGTCGCCAACGGCACACCGAGCGTCAACGCCACCGCCAACGCCGCCAGCGCGTTCATCGCCATCGCCTGTCCCGGCAGCGACAAATGAAATTCGACTTTGCCTTGATCGGTGAACACCTGAATGCGGCTTCCCGTTCCTTCCGCAGTAAAAACACCGCGAACATCGGCGTTTTCATCGGTGCCGAAGCGGCAAACCGTCCGCCCCAAGCCCTGCGCCTTGTGTTCCCAGAAAGGTCTGTGCGCATCATCGCCGTTGATCACGGCGCAACCGTGCGGGCGCAGCGCTTCGAGCACATCGCCGTGTTCGTGCGCAACGTCCTCGACGCTTTTCATGAACTCCTGATGCTCGCGCTGCGCATTGTTGATCACCGCCACATCGGGTTGCGTCCAGGATGCCAGCGCCCGCGTTTCGCCGCGATGGTTCATTCCCAACTCGAACACCGCCGCCCGATGTGTTTTCCGTAGTTCCAGCAACATCAGCGGCGCGCCGATACCGTTGTTCAGATTACCGCGGGTCGCGTGAACAGCATCGTCGCCGAAATGCGCGCGCAAAATCGCCGCGATCATTTCCTTGACCGTCGTCTTGCCGTTGCTGCCGACAACCGCCACCACCGGCAACGTGAATTGTTTGCGCCAGCGTTTGGCCAGCGCCGAGAGCGCTTCCAGCGTGTCCGGCACAGCCACCGCCGGTTTTCCGTGAAAACGGGCGGCATGCACATCGTCCACCAGCGCGCTCGCTCCCGTCCGCAATACGTCCTCAACAAAATCGTGACCGTCGAAACGTTCGCCCTTGAGCGCGACGAACAATTCGCCCGCCTGAATCGTGCGCGAATCGCTGACGACTTTCGACACTTCGCTGTCGCAGCCCAACAAACGGCCTCCGGTCATCGCGGCCACATCACTCAGCGACAACATCGCTTTTTCTTTCATTTCCTACTCCATCCATTCAACGCCCGCGCCGCCGCGTCGGCATCCAGAAACGGATGACGCTCTCCGGCGATTTCCTGATACGGCTCATGTCCTTTACCGGCGATCAGCACCAGATCACCGGCGCGCGCTGCCGCAATCGCCTGCGCAATCGCCGCCGCGCGATCTGCTTCAACGCTCCACGAAGCGCCGTCCACCGAACGCAATCCTTCTTCAATCGCTTTCAGAATAAGCGTCGGCGACTCACTGCGCGGGTTGTCGTTGGTGATCCAGACACGATCGGCCTGTTTCGCAGCAATCGCGCCCATCACCGGCCTCTTGCCGGGATCGCGGTCGCCGCCGCAACCGAACACACAAAACAACTGCTGCCCTTCCGTTTGCGTCGCCCGCAATGTCCGCAACACATTGTCGAGCGCATCGGGCGTGTGCGCGTAATCGATCACCACGACCGGCTGACCTTCGCGTCCCAACCGTTGCAAACGACCGGGCGGCGGTGTCAATCTCGAAAGGCATTGCAAGGCTTCCGACAACGGCACTTCCTGCGCCAGCAACACACCCAACACACCCAACACATTCGCCCGATTGAATTCGCCCAGCAAGGCCGTGCGCACTTCGCCATTGCCTTGCGGTGTGCGAACTGTAAAACGTGTCTCATGAACGTTGCTGTCAACGCCGGTTATCGTCATCTCGGCATCGGGATCGCCGCTGCTGCTGTAACGCCACAGGTTCGCTTTCCGCAGATGAGCCGCCGTGATCATCGCGCCGCTCATCGGATCGTCGAGATTGATCACCGCGTGGCGAAGTTGCGGCCAGGCGAAAAGCCGCGTTTTCGCCGCCGCATAGGCTTCAAACGTGCCGTGATAATCGAGATGGTCGCGCGTCAAATTGGTGAACAGCGCGGTATCGAAGCGGCAACCGTTGACACGCCCCTGCTCCAGTCCGATCGACGACACTTCCATCACGATGGCCTGAGCGCCTTGTTGTCGAAGTTGCGCCAAAACGCTTTGCAAACTCGCCGCGTCCGGCGTCGTGTTCAGCGAGGGCGACCAGGCTTTTTCTTCCACCAGTCCGTGACCCAGCGTTCCGATCACCCCGGTGCGCGTCCCGCGCGCCTGCAACGCCTGCGCGATCCAATGCGCGCACGATGTTTTGCCGTTGGTGCCGGTCACACCGATCAACGGCAAATGCCAGGACGGCTGTCCATAAACCGCGTCGGCGATGATGCCCAGACAAGGCGCCAATCCGCTGATGTCCCAGCGCGGCACCGTGATCGTTTCTGCTTTGCCACCGCCGTTACCATCGCCGACTTCCTGAAGAATACCGACAGCGCCGCGCGCAATCGCCTCAGCGATAAAACGCCGACCGTCGTGCTTCGTCCCCGGCAACGCCGCGAACAACATGCCCGGCGTGATTTGCCGACTGTCGATGGTGATGCCTTTCGGCAGCGTCGGAAACTGCGTCAACCATGCGGTCAACGCTCCCAAAGAGAATGCCGGCGAAAACGGTGTATGCAACATCACGTTTCCTCCACAATGTCTTCACCGTCGGACGGCAACATCAGCGGAACCGCAGCGCGATCCGGCGGCACACCCAACATTCGCAACGCTTTGCCAACGACGTTGGAAAACACCGGCGCCGCCACGACCGAGCCGTAATACTTTCCGGCGGAGGGTTCGTCGATCATCACCGCCACAATCAAGCGCGGCGACGACACCGGCGCGAAACCGACAAACGAACTGACGTACTTGCTGCCGTAACCGCCCTTCTCCGGCTTGCGCGCCGTTCCCGTTTTACCGGCAACACGGTAATCGGGCACCTGCGCACGTGCGCCGGTGCCGCCGGGAAGCGCCGCCATTTCCAGCATTCGGCGCATCTCCATCGCTGTCTTGGGTGAAATCACCGGCTTGCCGACCACATCGCCGGAAGTCCGGTACAGCGACACAGGCTTCAGTTCGCCGTCACTTGTAAAAATCGTGTAGCCACGCGCCAGTTGCAACAGATTGACCGATACGCCGTGTCCGTAGGAAATCGTCGCCTGCTCAATCGGCCGCCAACTTTTCGCCGGACGCAAGCGACCCGTGCTTTCACCTGGGAAACCGGTATTCACCGGCATGCCGAAACCGGCGCTGGACAAACCTTGCCACATTTTTTCGGACGGCATCATCAACGCCACTTTCGCCGTCCCGACGTTCGACGAACGCTGCAACACCTGTTCGATGGTCAAATCGCCTTTGACCGAATTGTCGTGGATGGTCGCCTTGCCTATCGTCAACTGTCCGCTGGCCGTTTCCATCATCGTCGTCGGCTTCACGCGACCGGCGTCCAGCGCCATCGCAATCGTGAACGGTTTGAATGTTGAACCGGGTTCAAAAATATCGATCAACGCGCGGTTGCGCATTTTTGCCGGGACGAATTCATCGCGCCGATTCGGGTTGTACGTCGGCCAGTTGGCCAGCGCCAGCACTTCGCCGGTTTGCGCGTCGAGCATCACCAGACTGCCGGCTTTGGCCTTGTGTTCGGCGATCGCCGCTTTCAGTTCCATTTGCGCCAGGTATTGCAGACGAAGGTCGAGCGACAACGCCAGATGACGTCCTTCCTGCGGCGCCCGCACACCGGCGACGTCTTCCACCGCCTCGCCTTTGCGATTGATGATGACGCGGCGACTGCCCGACTTGCCGCCCAACCAATCCTGACGAACCAACTCCAAACCTTCCTGACCATAATCGCTGACATCAGTGAAACCGAGAATCTGACTGGTCAATTCTCCGGCAGGGTAAAAACGCCGATACACCCGCTCATCGTAAAGTCCGGGAATTTTGAGCGCCAACGCTTCTTCCGCCACTTCCGGCGACACGCCTTTGGCCAGATAGACAAAATCGCCCGCCGCCTCGATTCTTTTTTTCAACGCCTGCGGTGTCGTGTCGAGCACTTTCGCCAGCGCCTTCATCTGTTCATCGGAAGCGTTCAGTTTGCCGGTGAACGCCCACAACGATTTCACCGGCGTCGAAATCGCCAACGGTTCGCCGAAACGATCCGTGATTTTGCCGCGATGCGCCGGAATTTCGACATCGCGCACATAACGCGCCACGCCCTGCGTTTGCAAAAAATCACCACTTACCCATTGCAAGTACAGCGCCTTACCGATCAGCACGAGAAACAGCGCGCCGAGCACACCAAAAACGAGCAGCGCCCGCACCGGCGACAATTCCGGCATCGGCGTCTGCTTGCGACGTGAGGACAACAGACCGATGTTGAACGTCATGGCGTCACCTCTTGTCCGTTTCTTGCCCGTTCATTGCCCGCTCACTTTCCACTCGCTTTCCATTCACTTTTCACGTCCCCGCGAAAAAAGTTGCGACGACGGCACGTCGATCATCTGAATCCGCCCGGGTTCGGGCAACTGCATCGCCAACGGGCCGCGCGCCAGACGATCGATGCGCGCCGGAACGCTCCAGGTTGACGATTCGAGTTGCAGTCTGCCGTAATCGACTTCATACGCCTGCGCCTGCTGACGACCGCGTTCCAGTTCAACGAACAAAGTGCGCGCCTGATGGCGCGACGTGACCAGCGACAACGCGCAGACGATCAACAACAGCAACAGAACGCCGGCACGCGCCATCACGCCACCTCCGCATTGCCGAATGCCGCCGCATGCAGTCTCGCAACCTCGTGTGCAACATCCTTCTGTCCCCACGGCGCCGCCGTGCGTTCCGCCACGCGCAACACAGCGCTGCGCGCCCGCGGATTGGCGTTCACTTCCTCTTCATGCGCTCTGATCGCGCGACCGACCAAACGCAATGGCGGTTCCGGCAACGCCGTCTGCGCCAACGGCAAACGCAACAAGGTTTCATCGCCGCCGAACGGTTGCGCCGCACAGCGCATGAACCGCTTCACCAGCCGATCTTCCAGCGAATGGAAGCTGATCACCGCCAATCGCGCGCCGGTTTTCAAGTGCGCTATCAATCGCGGCAACAGGCGCATGATTTCCTTCAACTCCTCGTTCACCTGGATACGAAGGGCCTGGAAAGTGCGCGTGGCCGGATCCTGGTGCCAATCGCCGCGTACCCGCGCGCCGAGACTTTGAGCGACGAGCGCGGCCAGTTGAGCGGTACGCTCGATGGGGCGTTCCTGCCTAGCCTCAACAATCGCTCTTGCAATCGATGCAGCAAACCGTTCTTCACCATAATGTTTTAAAACCTCCGTGATTTGTTGTTGGTCGGCGCGCGCCAGAAACGCCGCAGCCGACTCGCCGCGCGTCGGATCCATCCGCATGTCGAGCGGCCCGTCGTGACGAAAAGAAAAACCGCGTTCGGCGTCGTCGATCTGCGGCGACGACACCCCGAGATCGAGCAACACACCATCGACTTCGTGGATCGCACATTCTGAAAGCACCTCGGGCAATTCGGAAAACCAGGCGCGTTGAAACGAAAAACGGGGGTCGTCCCGCATCAACGCGAAAGCAACAGATTCGGCATCGGGATCACGATCCAGCGCAATCACCCTGCCCTTCTCGCCCAACTGCGCCAACATCGCGCGGCTGTGACCACCGCGTCCAAATGTTCCATCGACGTAAACACCGTCGCGGCGTATCTGTAACGCCGCCAGTACTTCGTTCAACAATACCGGTGCATGGTGCAAACTCATCGAAACGCGCTTTACAGCGAAAAACCATCAAGAACCGGCGGCAGATCATCGTGCGTCAAACAAACCGCTTGCGCCATCTGCGCCTGCCACAATCCTTCATCCCATAACTCAAAATGCCCGCCCTGCCCGACCAGCACCACCCGATGCTCGAGTTGCGCGTATTGCCGCAACGCCGGCGACACCAACACCCGACCGGCGCCATCGAGCGCGACATCATCGGCGTAACCGACCAGCAAGCGTTGCAACGCACGAATGCGCTCGTCGAACGACGACAGCGCCATCAGCTTTTCCTGAATCGGCTCCCAAACCGGCTGGGGATAGACCAGCAAGCAGCGACTGGGATCGGCCGTAATCACCAGATGACCCTCGCCGTGCAGATGCAGCACCTCCCGATAGCGGGAAGGAACCGCCAGCCGCCCCTTCGAATCGAGCGCCAGTTGCGTCACACCGCGAAAAACGGGGGCGGAGACTTTCGGCAAGGGCGTTTGAGAAGCATCCATCACGCGACGACCGTTTAAAGAAAAAAGACCTGAAAACAAATACTTACAATCATTTCGCCACTCGCTGCCGTTGCCGTTGTCATTACCGGCGCGATGGCTGAGCGAAAAATACATGGCAACTGCTTGACGCCAACTGCTTGACGCCAACTGCTTGACGCCAACTGCCTGACGCCAACCACCTGACGCCAACTACCTGACGCCAACTACCTGACGCCAACCAGGAGCTCCCTCTCCCGATTTACCACAATTTCCCACTTTTTCACACCTTCCGCCACTATACGACCCGCTTCCAGGAACGTCAACGGTTTGTGTCGCTTTGCCGGAAAATTCCCCAAGCCAGAAAAAAACCGCTTTTCCTTTTAGAAATAGGCCGTTAAAACGCAATGTGAAAGTACTTTTTTAAGAAACTGTCGCAAAAAAACCACGATTTATTTTTTGCCCCGGTTTTCCTCGGGTTTTCCTCGGTTTTTCCCTCTACAGCCGTGATTTTCGGGAATTCGCCGCAGAGCGCCGATGACCGGTACTCCCGATTCTCCGCGCCAAAAACGGCACAAGCCGTCTCGAAAAATGACAAATTTCGGACAAATGCTACGCAAATGCCCGCAGCAATGGTAAGCTCATTGGCAGATCCCATCGCGTGTGCCCGCGCTTCCATCGGGAAGGCTCGCGAAAGGGTTGACAACAACGTTTTCGAGGTTTGAGCCATGACCCGTTTCTTTTCATTCCGTCCGCGCCATCTGCTCGTATTGCCGCTGGCTGTTTTATGGTTGTTGAGCGGTTGCGCGTCATTCACCGCCGACGATCCCCGCAGCAATTACCGGCATGAACTGTGGTGGCTGGGCGCCGAATCGCCGAACACCATGCGTTGGCCGGCGCGCGAAATCACCGAGCTGGATCCGATGCCGGTCGAGTCGATCCCCGCGCGCAGACCGCCGGAAGCAACACCGTCGCCGGGTTGGCCGCCGCTGTAAGCCGTTTTTCGGTCAACCAGTCAGAAAGCAAAAGGGCGGGTTTGAAACCCGCCCCTACTCGTTCACGGCTTTGACTCCTTATTTCTTCTTCTTGGCCGCGTTCAACGTTATCGCCGCCACCTCGGCGCGAGTCAATTCTGCTTCCATCTTGTCCTTCGGCAACGCGCCCGGAACAATGGTGCCATCGGCAAAAATCATTCCCGGCGTACCGCGAATACCGTAATCCGACGCCAGCTTTTGAATCTTCTCGATCGGCGTTTCACAATCACCCTTGTTATCCGGAAGTTTCTTGGTCGTCCAATACGCTTCCCATGCCTTTGCCGGGTCTTTGTCGCACCAGATCGTTCTTGACTTGCGCGCTGCGTCCGGATGCAAGCTATCCAACGGCAGCAGATAGGTATAAATCGTCACGTTCTCGATACCACGCAGCGTCTGCTCGATCCTCTCGCAGAACGGACAATCGATGTCCGAAAAGAGATGCACCACGCGCTCTCCCTTTCCTTTGACGCGCTTGAACGCATAGGAAACCGGAATCGCCGCCACATCAACACGGTTCAGCTCACGCATGCGACTGTCGGTCAAATTCTGCATCCCGCCGTCCGGCATGTTCCGCGTATCGTACAACGCGCCCGCCAGAATGTGCGTCGCCTCTTTGTTGGTGTAAATCATCTGGTCGCCGATAAGCACTTCGTAAAGCCCACCGAGATGCGACGTTTTCTCGATATGCCGGATCGGCGCATCGGGAAATTTCTTTTGCAGCACCGCTTTGACTGCCGCCGCTTCGCCCGTGGGATTCTCCACCGGCGCCGGCGACTGCGCGTTCGCTACCGTTGTCCACGCCAGCAATACCAGCGCCCAGATAAATCCATTTTTCCGTTTTTGCATCACTTCTCCAAATTGTCTGTCAAGCATCCCTGCCGGTTCGGTAGTTTATACCAATTTTTCATCATTGACTCGCCCTGTCGGGCTGTTGCGTTGTGTCACCCTGAAAACCTCAGTTGGGCGTACTTGCCAGCGCTGCTCTCGCCGTGTCAGGCAAGGCGCGACGACGACGCGGGCTGCCACCCCGCGAGGAGGAGCAACGCAGCATGGCGCGGCGAGCGTAGTGCTGGCAAGTACGTAGCGCACTCACCCAATGGATGAGTAGTGAGAAAGCAAGCCACCATGCGGTTTTCCACAGGTTTACGAGCGGTCAACTGGGGTTTTTAGGGTTATCGCCGAAAAAAGCATCGCAACACCCACGGAGGTTGTAAAGAACAGCCAGGAAAAATAGCGTAGCTCGGCGCTCGGCGCGACCAGGCACAAGGGCGCCACATATAAAAGACCAGAAAGCACGAGCATGAACGCGACTTTGCCTTGTTCGCGGTGCCGCTGTCGCCAAAGCAACGGCAGCAACAGCAGCGAAACGGCCACAGAAACGATCGGCGCCGACCACCATGTTTTGACCGCTTCCTGATAAAAACCAAGCGCTTTGTCGCGCAACGGATTTTCCGGCAATGCTCTTGGCGGATTGTCGGCATAAGGCCGGATGCCCGCGTAAAAAGTCATGCTTTTTTCGTGTTTGTAACGCCCAAAGAGATAGCGCGTTAATCGCCAACGGTGTTCAAGATACGCTTCGGGATGCTCCATCATTGCCGCGAGCAAACCCCTGTTGATTTCTTTCAATTGCGCTGACGTGTACGGCTGCGGGTAGCCGCGATCGTAAACGACCGCATATATCGGCGTGTTGCTGTCCTCGCGGAAATGTTCGCGCAGTTCTTTCAATGTTGTCGATGGATACAAGGCAAACGAAGGAACCCGCATTTCGTTGGTTGCCAGAGAGATCGCCGCCAAATCCCATAACGCCACCACCGCCCATGCCGACATCGGGATCGTCACAAAACGCTTTTCCAACGCCTTGTTGACAGCAAAAATGCCTGCCAAAAAAACGAGCGCCGCCACCAGCAAAACCGCACAACGCGCAGGCAAGCGCCAGCTTTTCAAAGTCCCTTCCAACATCACATACCACCAATAGCAGATGATCGGCAAAAGCGCCGGAAACGCGTTGAAGCGCACCAAGCCCGCGAACACCAGAAAAGGCAACGCCAGAACAGCCCATCCTTTTCCGCGCCCTGTTGCCGACAACAACATCAGCGCACACGCCAGCGACAAGGCGCCGGTCAACATGGCATCGCTCCACACATGCGCAAGCGTCAGCACGCACGGCGACAACAAACCGCAAAACACCAGGAAAAGAAGCCGGGCGTACCAGACCCGAAAAAGCGTCAGCGCAAAAATGCAGAGCGACAACCAGAAAAAAACATTGCCGAGCACAAAAAGCGGCGCGCCGCTGGAAGGATCAAGCGGCAGCAGCAAACGCCAGACAAGCGTCACGATCTGCGGCGTCATGCCAAAACCCTCGCCGTGCCGCGCCAGCCACAAACCGAGAGAAGCGTCGAAAGACATAAAGCCGGGATAGAAAGCCCAAACACTCCCGGCGCAAGCGACAAACGCCAACAGCACCGTTGGAAACGACGCCACCATCCGACGCTTCGTTATTTCTTCCATGCGCAATTCGGTGGCTTTGCTTTAGCGCCCCGGCAAGGTTTTCGCGTAATCGACAACATCCTGCGAGAAGCCCAACTGTTCGCGCACCACGTACAAAGGCCGCGCTTTGACTTCTTCAAAAATTCTCGCCAGATACTCGCCAAGAACACCCAGACCGATCAACTGAATACCGCCGATGAACAGCACCACGACCATCAGCGATGCGTACCCCGGCACATCAATGCCGAAAACCAATGTCCGCACCATCAGAAACATCATGTACAAAAACGCAAAAGCCGCGACGCCAAGCCCGAGATAGCTCCAAACGCGCAGCGGCAATGAACTGAATGAGGTAATGCCTTCCAGCGCCAGATTCCACAGCCGCCAGTAGTTCCATTTTGTGGTTCCGGCATGACGCGGCGACCGGTCAAACAACACCGTTGCCTGACGAAAGCCGACCCAGGCGAACATGCCTTTCATGAAACGCGAACGCTCCGGCATTCGTTGCAAGGCTTGCAACGCCGGACGAGAGATAAGGCGAAAATCGCCGGTATCGCGCGGGATCGGAATCCGCGTCATCTTTTCGAGGACGAAATAAAACCCGTTTGCCGTCGCTTTTTTAAACCTGCTTTCCCCTTCGCGTGAGCGGCGTGTGGCGTTGACCACTTCGGCTCAGTCCTTCCAGTAACGCAACAATTCGGGGATCAATTCCGGCGGGTCCTGAAGGTCGGCATCAATGGGAATGACCGCATCGCCCGACGCATAGTCCAGCCCGGCAGACAAAGCCACCTCTTTGCCGAAATTACGGGCAAGATCAATCACCCGCACACGGGCATCGCGCTGGTGCAACGCCGTCAGCGCCATCAAGGTTTCGTCCCGGCTTCCATCGTTGACACAAATCAGTTCCCAGCGCTCGCCCGTTGCCTCAAGAACAGCGCGCAGTCGGTCATACAAAGCAAGAACGTTGGCGGCTTCGTTGTACATCGGCACCACCACCGAAAGCGTCACCGAAAGCGTGGGAGAATTCCCGGAACCTTGCTCCGGCGTTGCGCCGTTCATCTCACGCCGCTCCTCCCGACACCTCCAGCACTTCAATCACATGATTCTGATTGGTGTAGATGCAAAGATCGCCGGCAATCGTCAGCGCGTTTTTGACGATGATGTCGGCGCTCAAGTCGGTGTGTTCGCACAATGCCCGCGCCGCCGCTTGCGCGTAAGCGCCACCCGATCCGATGGCAATGATTCGTCCTTCCGGTTCCAGCACGTCGCCGTTGCCGGTGATGATCAGCGACGCGGTCGCGTCGGCCACCGCCAGCATCGCTTCGAGTCGTCGCAGCACACGATCCGAGCGCCAGTCTTTGGCCAGCTCGACGGCGGCGCGCGTCAACTGTCCCTGATGTTTGTCGAGCTTGGCCTCGAAACGTTCAAACAGCGTGAACGCATCGGCGGTCGCTCCGGCGAATCCGGCCAGCACTTTATTTTGATACAGACGCCGCACTTTGCGCGCCGTTGCTTTGACGACGATTGAACCGAGCGTCACCTGCCCGTCGCCACCCAGCGCAACTTTGCCGCCGTGCGCGACGGAAAGAATCGTCGTCCCATGAAAAGGTTCCATTACCGTTCTCCAAGCAGGCGCTTTCTTACCGAAAAAGCGCGTTCATTCTTTCACTTTTTACGACGACGGAACACGCGCGGTGGAATGCCGACCAGCAACAACAGCGTCAGCACCATCGGGGATGTACGTATGAACACCACCCGTTTTTGAGCGCCCTCGGCGCGCGCCACCAGATTGGCCAGCGCGCCGCCATATGAAAAATCGACGCGCGGCACGTCGTGCATATCGATCACCAACTCATCGTACAACGGCAACCGTTCTTTGATCGCCGCCAACTGCGGCGCGTGCGCGCCTTGCAGCACGCCGCGCCAGACGATCATGTTCGGCGGCAAAATCACTTCTTCCTGCACGTCCGCAGTGACGGTTTCCGTTGCCTTCGTCGTTTCCGCCGCCGCTGTCGGCTGCTGCAACGGCAATCCTCGGGCCGGCTCCCAGGCCGGCGGCGAAAGCTCAAAACGCAACGCGAAGTCGAGCGCGCATACTTCAAACAGCGTTTCGTCCTGCTGCCATTGCAACAATTCGAGCCACAGTTGCCAATACCCCTCGCCCCCTTTGCCGACCGTGTTGACCGCGCGTATTTTCGCTTCTTCAACCAAATCCTGCGGCCAGGGCTCCAGCACAATGTTCAGTTGCAAACGACGAACTTTCGCCAAGGCTTGCGCCAGATAAAGCGCTCCTTCTTCGTCGCTCAAATCGAGATACGTCAAATCCACCTGATACGCTTCTTTTTCCGGCGCATCGAGAATGTGCAGCAACGGCTCTATCAGCGTTTTGTTGACGGCAGTAATCTTGCCGTCAAGCTGAATCCGCTCGCTTGTCACTTCCACTTTGGACGAAGCTTCAGCGCTCGACGGCCGCTGTCCCGACGCCAACGAAACGCGCGGAACCCACACCGGCGGCGATTGTTCAAAGCGCGCGGCGTACTCCATCCCATAGCGTTCAAACGCAACCTGATTACCGGATTGCTGATACAAGTCAAGCAACGCGAGCCACACCAGAGGCATCGCTGCTGTTTCCGGTTCGGTCGCAATGGCTTCTTCAAGCACCGTTCGGGCAGCTTCCAACTGGCCGCTCGCGTGCATCAGCGCGGCGGTTTCAAGCACCGCATTAAGTCCCGAGGCGGACGACATCGATCCCCCGACCGAGTGAGGCCGGGGCCCGATACGCTGCATCTGCTCAACGGCAGTCAGCGTGTGGCGAACTTCCTCCTTTGCCATTTCTTCGTCGTTCTGCGCTTCGCGCTGTTACGATCCTTCAAATGCGCCGCGAAAAGCGCGCGCGCTTTCCATCAACCGAGGCGCGATGCCGCGACATCCCAGTCGAGCAACTGCTCGATCACCGCCTTGACGTGATCGGCGCGGCGGTTCTGATAATCCAGATAGTACGCATGCTCCCAAACGTCGATCGTCAGCAGCGGCGTCATTCCGCGCGTGAACGGCACATCGGCATTGCCGGTTTTGACGACTTCCAGTTTTCCGGCGGCGTTTTTGACCAGCCAGCCCCAACCCGAACCGAACTGCCCGATCGTCGTTTCCGCCAACATCTTTTTCAACGCCTCGAAGCTGCCGAAACTCTCGTTAATCATCGCCGCCAATGTGCCGACCGGCCTGCGCGCGCCGCGCGGATTCAGCCCGTTCCAGTAAAACGTGTGATTCCAGACCTGCGCCGCGTTATTGAAAATCGCCACCTGATCGGCTTTTCCGGCCACCAATTCGATCAGCGACTTCAATTCGGCGCTCTCAAACTCCGTTCCTTTGACCAACCCGTTCAGATTGTCAACATAGGTTTTATGGTGCTTGCCATAGTGAAAACTCAGCGTATTGGCGCTGATCACCGGCTCCAGCGCGTTATCGGCAAAAGGAAGAGGGGGAAGCGTGAACATATGAAACTCCTACAATAAAACAGACATGAACAATAAAAACCAACATTCCATACCACCGTTTTTACTCCGAACGGCGGCGCCTGCGATTCGACAAAAAGACTGCCGAAAAGTGCTTCGCAGTTCAATCTTTGTAACCAGCCTACTGCAATCCAATCACGCCGCAACCGATCCGTGCGCCGCTGTTACCGGTCGGCTGCGAGCGGTAATCATCGGGAGCGCTGTGCACAACCAGCGACCGGCCGATAATACTGCGAGACCCCGGCCAGACACTGATGCCGTCCACCTCAAAAGACACCTTGGCAATGCCACGGCTGTCCGCCTTGAGATTGGGAAGATCGCCCGCATGGCGCGGCGAAGCGCCGTGATGACCGTGCGGCTGATCATCGGGATTGAAATGACCACCGGCGCTCGACGCATCGGGCGCCGAACAATTGCCCAGCTCGTGAACATGAAACCCGTGCTCGCTGTCCGGCGTCAACCCTTGCAGATCGACCATCACCATCACACGCGCACCGCGCTGCTCAAGCCAGACCGTTCCTCTCGCCTGATGCCCCTGAGTCGGCATGATCGTAGCGATCGCCCGATCCTTGCCGCCGAAAAGCGTCGCGCAACCGCCCAGCAACAACGCTCCCAGAACCGCAGCCGCCAAAACCGCCCAGCATCCAACCCGTTTCATGGTGTCACCACCGAAGAATCAATCGCCGTACAACTTCTGTACCCGTTCCCAGCGTTCCTGCGCCTCCAGCGACAACGTCGCCGTCGGCCGCGCCAGCAACCGCGGAATACCGATCGGCTCCCCCGTCTCCTCGCAGAAGCCGTACCCGCCGCCTTCGATCAGACGCAGCGATTTCTCAATCTTCTTCATCAGCTTATGCTCGCGATCCCGCGTACGCAATTCCAGCGTATATTCCTCTTCGAGCGTCGCCCGATCCGAAGGATCCGTCGTCACCTCCGTCTCGCGCAAGCGCTCGCCGGTGTCGTCGGCGTTTTGCAGCAACTGCGCCTTCAAGTCCAGCAAACGCTGCTTGAAGAACGCCAACTGCTCCTCATTCATATAATCTTTTTCGGGAGCTTTGAGAACAAGCTCCTCGGTCAATTCACGAATTTTCTTGGTGGCCGGTACCGTTTTGGCAACCATATTGACCTCGCTTTCTGCTCGGCACGGCAGCGGGAGCAAAGCCCGCCCGCCGTATTAAAAACTATAATTATAACGTGCCCTGCCCGTCCGTAACACCTTACCTTTCAAGCCGGTGAAACGTTCCGAAACACGAAATAACCTGATGTTTTTATGGGAATTTTCAAAAAATCAGGCTTTATGCCCTCGAAATCCCTTGCGCCAGCCCTTTTCTTTGAACGCCCACACCGAGGTAAGCCTGCGCCCCCTGCGCGAACCTTCATGCAGAATCCCCCGGCGCTCCCAGAAGCGGCACACCCAACGCGCTCGCCGCACCACGCAAATCAGCATCGAGCGTTGCCAACGGCAAGTCGAGACGCTGCGCCAATTCGAGGTAAGTCGCATCATAAAGCGTAAGACGATACCGCTCAGCGAGCCGGTTAGTCGTTACCCAAGCCTGCGTAACCGTTTCTGCATCAAGCGTGATCGGCAACGCATGAAGCGCATCAATCAACGCATACCGTTTGTATTTGTCAATTCGCTTGCGCTTCTCTGCCATCAGAAGCGCGTTCAAAACCTCCAACGGCCAAAGAGATGGAACAACAGCACCAGAGCCTTCGGCTCGCTCAAGCAAGGCCGCTGTTTCCGGCGTGCGCTCCTCCGCAAAGCACCACGTCAACGCCACCGAGCTATCGACAACGAAAGTCATGGACGCCCTTCATTAACCAGCTCTTTAATAGGTATCCCGCCCAAGCTCAAGCCCTGGCTGGCCTGCCGAAGCGCATTCGCCGCCTGCCTGGCCTTGGCGCGATCAAACGTCGGCTTGACCGGCGCGAGACGCGCAACCGGCTTGCCATGCCGGGTGATGAGAAATTCCTCACCGGCGGCCACCTGATCGAGCAAGCCGCTCAACTTGTTCTTGGCCTCAAACAACGCAACTTCACGCATAAAACCTCCTGATATAGCCAGACCGTGGCTAGATTGTAACACAAAGCGAACGACCTTATTCGTTTCAACTCCGCGCTTCCTCTCCTTCAAGGGCATAATTTCATTTTTACTTCAAGACAGCAACAATAATGCTCATCGTCATTCTGCGCGTAGCGAAGCGTGTCATCCTGCGCAAAGTCGCAGGACGCAGAATCCAGACGCT
>WQTW01000017.1 GCA_009786085.1 Pseudomonadota bacterium
GCCCAAGGGCTTTATGGAAGCGTGGATCAACAACCAAACTGAGCAGGAAAAAGCCGCATGAACCAATGGGCTTGGTGGACGAAAAACAGAGGGAAGTTCAAACCTCGCGCCACGGGTTGAACCCTGTGTGTCCGTAACTCGATACGACAACTTCAGGGTTGAAATGCGAAACCTTCATGCTGGTCGTTGTGTAGCACCCGAAAATAGTGCACGTCAGCCAGATACAAATACCATCTACTCGCCATTGAACGCACGGATAACTGAGCGTCGCTGCGACGATCTCAGGAGTCGTTACGGCGGACGAATAGGCTGGCAAAAAAGCCAGAAACAGTATCGACATTCGACGCTTGAGGGTTCTCATGGTGAATCCTCTTTTGGCGTCAACGTTGGCTTGGGTGGTGTCATGTTTATCGTGGGTCTTGTCTCGGTAGGTAATGCGTGACCCCTCAGCAGATTGCTTTGCTGTTTCCTTGCGATAATGGCAATCGCCTGGGCAACGTCCGATTGCCCGTACACCACAAACCGGCCTTCGACCACTACAGCGGGAACCTTGCTAACCCCCATTTGCCAGGCTTGCATCAACCCGTGATACGCCTGTGTCAGCTCTTCGAGCTTCCTCGCTCCATCCGGGCTGTTCAGTCGTTCCGTGGCCACACGCTCGGCCTGGTCGATGTTTGTCGGCAAGCCTACAGACATCTCCTTTTCGATCTGAAGGACGCGATCAAGAACAATCACCTTTGCGCCGCCGGCGTTTGTCACCGGATGGGCGCTGTCGGTGAACACCAGAACCTCCGCAGCGCCGGCGACGCCGACGAACCAGGCAGACAGTACGATCAACAAGGGTCTGAGTCTCATTTCAGAAGTCCTCCGGGTCATCCAGATAGAGATCGTCCCGTGCTGGCACTCTTGGGCGATCGTCGGATATCCCTACGATTCCGAGCACGTCTCGAAGTGTCTCAGTGTCACGCTCGTTTTCGAGCCTTGTTACTTCTTCCCTGATTTTTTCGTCGAGCTTGTTCATGCTTTGGCCTCTTCAAAAAGGTGTTGCCAGGGCATCGGTTCAATCCCGCGCGTGCGGTCAAGGTTTTCGGCGACCCAGAAAGCAGCCTCAAGCTCTGAGCATCGTTTCTCGCGCATGATCGCTGCCCGCTCCTGTTTTTCTTCCGGTTCGGTCATCGCCAACGCAAGGAACAGGCTTGGCGGCACCGTCCGAAACAGGAACTCATAATTCTTTGAGAGAACCACGCCTTCGGTGTATTTCTGCGTTTCTTTGCTGGCCGAGAGCAGCAAAGCCTTCTGCGCGCTGGTCAACCGTTTGAAGCGGGAAATGTGTTCCACTTCTTCCGGTGGCATCACCAGACAAACCCACCATTCGATCATGTTAAGCAGCGTCTGCGCTGCTCCCGGCAAGTCGGCCATGTTCTGCGTCGCAAGCCAGAACCAGGCTCCGAGCTTTCGCCACATCTTCGTGATCTTGACAGCGTAAGGCGCGACCAGAGGATTCTTGGTAATGATGTGTCCTTCGTCCGTCACCATGATGATCGGTCGCCCGGAGTACTGATCGCGTTCGGCAATGTTATTCACCGTGTTCATCAGGCTGATGTACGCGATGCTCATCTGCGCTTCATTGCCTTCACGAGCGTAATGCCCAAGATCGCAAATCGTTACGTCCACTTCCGGCCAGTTAATTCCTTCACGGTTGAATACCTGACCGTCAAACCCTTGCGTGTAAAGCTCCATCGCATCGGCCATTTCCGAGATACGGGTAGAGCGTCCTTCTTTGAGATCAGCATTTTGTGACTCCCGGCGCAACGCTGCGATGATGTCCTCAGTTATCACTGTGCGGCCTTCAGCAACATTTGCCCTCGCTGCATCCAATATGCAGCGTCGAATCACGGCTCGGTCGGCGCGGGTCAGTCGATCTTCTTCCTTTGCTTCGCCGCCCGTAATCATCAAGCGCGCTGGAAGCTCCAGCTCGCCAAGAACGTCGCGCTTTTCGTTGACGTTCTCATCATCTTCGCCGTTGCCTTCTGCCTTCTCGAACTTCTTTTTGATCTCGGCTTCGTCTATCTTTTGCAGTATCTCCTCATCAACTATCGGTGTTTCGATCCTGTCAGCCGCCTCTACCAACAACCTGGCGTCGGCATACGGAGCCAGCGATATATCGACCCCTGGCTTGATGGAGACCTGGTTGACTGATAAACCCAGCTTCGTGAAATACTGACCCAGCAGACCGAAGGAGTTACCTGCCTCAACAATAAACAAACGAGGCCGGTAAACCCCCATAATCTGGCACATCATCGTGACAAGCGTTGCGCTCTTTCCAGCGCCGGTCGGGCCGAAGAGCAACATGTGCGCGTTCATTGCCCGATCTGCGCGAAACAGAGGATCAAGTGTCAGCGGCGATCCGCCGCGATTGAAGAAAGACAATCCCGGATTCCCTGTTCCGACACCGCGCCCCCAGACCGGCGCGAGGTTGGCTGTGGTGTTCCCCGCGTAGCGGGGATGAACCGGAAAATCCGCCTTGCCTCGTCTTGCGGGTTTGCTGTTCCCCGCGCAGCGGGGATGAACCGCCCCAGTGTCGCGGATACCAGACGCCGGGTTTCTGTTCCCCGCGCAGCGGGGATGAACCGAACGACCTGTTACGCTCCTTTCCTGGCGATTTCTGTTCTCCGCGTAGCGGGGATGAGCCAAACGTTTTCACGTCTGACTCGACTTTCTGGTGTGTGGGTCTTTGGGTTCGCAGCCTTTCAACTGCTGGGCAGGCGCCATCAACGATGGCAGTCTTGGTGGGTATTCTTCACAACATGGAAGAAAAAGCCAATCGTTTGTTTCATCGCCCGAGTTCTATTGCTCGTTTGCGCACATACTTTCGAAGATTCTCGAAGAATTCCTCGTTCGATTCCTCCATAAGCTCAGAGGTCGCGCCGACGAACAGAGCTTCTCTTAGTTTGGCGCGATCCTGGTCTTTTTTGAGAAGATATCTCTCGGGGGCTTCTGCTTCGTGAGGCAACAATGCGCTTGGGGGTTTACTCATTTCAGTGTCGGCCATTGCGTCACTTTGCGCACGCTTTTCGTGAGCGGATCATGGCTTCCCGCAGGATGGCATTCATCCGCGTTTGATAACCCTTGCCCTGGCTCTTCAGCCAAGCCATTACGTCCGAATCAATTCGCACAGATGCGTGTGTTTTGACGGGCTTGAAAAAGGGATTGGGAACCGCTCGCGCCCAAAACGTTTCATCCAGCGGGGGGATGTCGCTGTAGTCAATTTCGCTGTCTGGCCGCTCTGCCAACGCTTTGAGTTCTGCTATGCGTTCTTCGGTCAGCGGCGGTAATTCGCCTTGCTTGTATCTAACCATGCTCATAACGTCTCCGTTCTTTTCGGTCTGCGTGACGGGCGCTGATGATGCGTATCACTTCGCGCGCCGGGTCATCTTCAAAGCGCACGGTGTGCGCCACCATCAGGAGCAAGAAACCGCGAACCGTGCCGATGGTTTGCCAACGCTGTTCACCGTTCTCGATCCGATCCTGTTCTACCAAAGCAAATGGGTCATCAAAAGCGAACACGGCTTCCTCGAACCGAATGCCATGTTTGCGAAAATTGCTTTCCGCTTTGTTGTCGTCCCACTCGAAATAACGACCGGTTTCCATTCGCTTAATGTATTACTGATTTGTATGCACACGATACCATACTTCTAAAAGCCCGTGCAAACCCAATTCTCCCATTCCTTGTGCTTCCAGCCAGCATTATGTGAAAAACACCACGGCCTACGCGTTGCGGGCGAGACGTCCGTGCTCCCAGAAAACCCTGTCCTCACCGCCTTCCCCCCGCAGGCATGAGAAGGGGTTTGCGCTTTCGTGTTTTTCGTACCTTTTGTGCTTTTCGTGGTTAGCGTTTTTTTCTTCGCGGCTTCGTGCCTTCGCGTGAGGATAAATCACTCCTGAAGTGTGGCCGGAATATCTCTTTTGGTGTGAAGGATACGCCAAACTTCAATGTAATCTTCTCCGACGACGTAAAAAATCATGAACGGGAAACGTGGGATCAATCGGAATCGCAACGCCTCAATGCCTAGCTTATGAGCATAACGAGGCGAACCGAGCGCAGGCTGGCTTCCAATTTTTTTGATGGTCTGTTCCAGTGCATTCAGGAAATGAACAGCGGTTTCTTGTAAGTCTTCCCCGAAGTAGTAGTCCACAATGCCCTGAATATCGTTTTCAGCGGCCTCATGCCGGAAAACTGGTTTGTTCTTCATTTCTTGGCGGCTCGCCGACGGATGCTTTGGCGGAGTTCCTCGAAATAGGCTTTGTCCATCGGACCTAAAAGCGGCGAGGCAGCACCGGCCAGCAATGCTTCGCGCAATTTGATTCGATCTTGTTCCTTGCGGATAATATCTCGTAAGTATTCGCTGGTCGTGCTGTACCCTCCTTGATCGACTTGCTGGTCAATAAAGGCTTTCATGGGTTCTGGAAGGGAGATGTTCATCGTGCTCATGGGGGCAGTGTAGTACTTTTGGCATTATTTGCCAACATTGTCTCTTTCAATTCTTGCGTCTTCCGGCAGCCTTTATGTAAAAAAGATCACGGCCTACGCGTTGCGGGCGAGACGCCCGCGCTCCCAGAAGACCCTGTCCTCACCGCCTTCTCCCGCAGGCATGGGAAGGAGGAGCTACGTCCGCTTTTCTTTAATCCTGTCGTATATCGCTCCACGCGGCAGCCCTGTTGCCAGTGCAGCGACGCGGGCGGCGCGGGCGGGCGGCAGTTCTTCGAGCAGCGCCGGCAGCCAGCGGTTCAGCATTGCGTCGTCGGCGCGGGTGTCGCGCGGCGCGGTGTTTTGTTGTCCCGGCGCTGGCGTATCGACGATGAGTACGAGTTCGCCGCGTTCGGTGTCGGGGTGTGCGTCCAGCCAGGTCATCGCGTCGGCGAGCGGGATGCGCCGGATGGTTTCAAAGGTTTTGGTCAGTTCGCGGGCGATGATGAGGTCGCGCGGTTCTTGAAACGCTTTCATCAGGTCGCCGAGGGTGTGGCGGATGCGGTGCGGCGCTTCGTAGAGCACCAGCGCGGCGTTGAGTGCGCGCAGTGTTTCCGATAGTTTTTCCAACTGGGCGCGGCGCGCTTTGGCGGGAACGGGGAGAAATCCGGCGAAGTAGAAGTGTTCTGCGTTCAGTCCCGCTGCCGAGATAGCGGCGATCAGTGCGCACGGGCCGGGGATCGGCACGACGGGTTGCGCGGCTTCGCGCACGGCGGCGACCAGTCGTGCGCCGGGGTCGCTGACGGCGGGGGTGCCGGCGTCGCTGATGAGGGCGATGCTGTGGTTTTGTTGCAGAAGGCCGATCACGGTGGCGGCGCTTTTGCGTTCGTTGTGTTCGTGCAGCGCGCGAAGCGGCGCTTTGATGCCGTAATGGGTAAGCAGTTTGGCGGAGACTCGGGTATCTTCGGCGAGGATGAGGTCGGCAGAACTGAGGATATCGAGCGCGCGCAGGGTGATGTCGCGCAAATTCCCGAGCGGGGTGGCAAGCACATATAATGTCCCTTTTTCGGCGCGGAAAACGCGGGCGGACGTGGTGGCAGAGGTAAGGACGGAATCGTGGGACATGATGGGGCTTTTCGTGAAATCGGCGGCAGGGGGCGAACGGTGAAGGCAAACGCCATTCTAGCGTTGTTTTCCGCGTTGTTGGCTGCATTGTTGGCCGCGTCGGCGGTTGCGCAAACGTCGCCGTCTTCCGGCGGCGAGGGATGGACGTCGCCGCAACCAACGGTGCAGGAGAAGCTCGAAGCGGTGGAGGCGTTGCGCGGCGGCAAGGCGCGGGACGGCGCACGAGAAAGTGCGCGGCCAGGCGCTTCCTCCGGCGGGTTGCCGCTTTCGTCGAGAGGCGCATCGAAAACGGCGGCGCCTTCCATCGCGCTCATTTTGCCGGGCAAGGCAGCGGCGTACAGCAGCGCGGCGCAGGCGGTGAAGGCGGGCTTCATGGCTGCCGCCGAAGCGGCGCGGGCGAAGGATTCGTGTCTGGTGATCGAGCATGGCGACGGTGAGGTGGTTTCGGCTTTTCGGCAGGCGACGGAAGTCGGCGCGACGGTGATGGTGGGGCCGCTGGTGCGCGATGATTTGAAGGCGTTGCTGGCGATGCCGCCATTGGCTTGGACGATTGCGTTGACGCAGCTTGAGGATGAGGACGCGAAGTTGCCGTCCAATCTGTTTTCGCTGACGTTGGCGGTGGAGAGCGACGCGCGTTTTCTTGCGCGTGAAATTTTTATCGCGGGACGCGAGGGAAATCCGGTGGTGTTGAGCAATGAGACGCCGCTGATGAAGCGTTTTGCCGATGCGTTCATGGATGAGTGGTTGCGGCTGGGTGTGGCGGCGCCGGAGCGGGTGCGTTTTTCGGCGAACGAGGCGGCGACGTTAAGGACGCGGCTGGAAGCGTTGTCGCCATCGGCGGTGTTGTTGGCGGTGGAGGGCGGCGATGCGGTGCTGGCGCGCGCGCAGACGAAGCCCTGGCCGACGTACGCCAGCGGTCATATTTATCAGCGGCAGGAGCAATTCGTGGCGGCGGCGTTCGACCGTTTGCACGTTGTCGAGATTCCCTGGATGGTGACGCCGCATGCGGCGCGTTTCAAGGCGTTGTCGGCACTACCGGCGTCGCCGGCGATGGCGCGCTTGTTTGCGCTGGGTTACGACGCTTTTCAGGCGGCGTCGGGCTTTCTGGATGGTTTGCCGATGGCGATGACCTTCGAAGGGGCGACCGGTCACATCCGCTTCAACCGCAAAGAGGGGCTGGTGCGCACCGGTCAGTTGGCGGTGTTCGCGGAGGGTCGCTTGCAGGCTGCGGAAGCGGTGGCGGAAGCGACAACAGAAGTGAAAACAGAAGCGAAGGAAGCATCATCGCCATGAATAGAGAACAAAATGAGGGAACACGAACGCGCGTGCAGAAACGAGGGCAGGAAGCAGAGACACTGGCGGCGGCTTTTCTGGAGCGGCAGGGTTTGACCGTTGTGGCGCGCAACGTGAGAAACCGTTACGGAGAGATCGACATCATCGCGCGCGAGGGCGATACGCTGGTGTTTGTCGAGGTCAGGTTGCGCGGTTCGGCGACGTTCGGCGGCGCGGTGGCCAGCATCTCCGCGCAGAAGCAGCAACGTTTGTGGCGTGCGGCGCAGTGTTATCTGGTAGCGTTGGGACGGGAGCCGCCGTGTCGCTTCGATGCGATCTTGCTGGAAACGCTCGACGGCGATCAGTTACATTGGCAGCGTGACATTTTGGACGCTTCGCGTTAGCCTACACCTTTTGAAGAAAGCGTTACGGAACGAATGAATTTCGAGCAACGGATCGTTGATCATTTTTTGGACAGCGCCCGCCTGAAGCAGGAAGCGGCGGCGTTGCTGGCGCCGGACATTGCGCGCGCCGGGCAGTTGATGACGGAGTGTCTGCTGGCCGACGGCAAAATTCTGGCCTGCGGCAACGGCGGCTCTGCGGCGGATGCCCAGCATTTCGCCGCCGAACTGGTCGGACGCTTCGAGCGCGAAAGGCCGGAGTTGCGCGCCATCGCGCTGACGACCGACACGTCGATTCTGACGGCGGTCGGCAATGATTATTCGTTTGACGCCATTTTTGAGAAGCAGGTGCGGGCGCTCGGCGTTCGCGGCGATGTGTTGCTGGCGTTGTCAACGTCCGGCAATTCCGGGAACGTGATTCAGGCGATCGCCGCTGCGCAGGAGCGCGAGATGCGCATTGTCGCGCTGACCGGCAAGGGCGGCGGCGCGATTGGCGAAATGTTGTCGGCGGACGACGTGCATCTGTGCGTGCCGCATACGCGCACGGCGCGGATTCAGGAAACGCATTTGCTCATACTGCATTGTTTGTGCGATACCATTGATGTTCGTTTACTTGGAGAAGAAGGATGATGGAAAAAAAATCACGGTTCTGGCGATGGATGATGCCGTTGATAACGTTGACGGCGGTGACGTCGGCGGCGGTGTCGATGTCGGGCTGCGCGCCGTTGCTGATTGGTGCGGCGGCGACGACCGGCGTGGTGGTGGCGACCGACCGGCGGATGACCGGCGCGGTACTCGACGATGCGACGATGAGCACGACGCTTGTCTATAAGATCAACGAGAAATACGGCGACAAAGTACATGTCAGCGTGACAAGTTACAACGGAATCATTCTGTTGACCGGCGAAGTGCCGGACCAGGAAACGCTGGAAGGCGTTGCTCAAATGGCCGCGAAAGAGGATCGTGTGCGCGCGGTTCAAAACGAATTGTTGATCGGGCCGTTGTCGGAGTTGTCGTCGCGCGCCAACGACAGCTTCATCACCTCGAAAGTGAAGACGCGATTCATCGACAGCGATTTTTCGCCGACCCACGTCAAGGTGGTGACCGAGCGCGGCATCGTCTATCTGATGGGGCTCGTCAAGAAAGCGGAAGGCGATCAGGCGACCGAAATCGCGCGTCGGACGAGCGGCGTCGTGCGTGTCGTTCGCATTTTTGAGTATAACGACTGATGATGGATTTGCCCGCGCCGTGTTATCCGGCCAAGATGATCGAGGCCGGTGAGGTTGCGTCGCGCGTCGCGCAGTTGCCGCGACCGCTGGTGTTCACCAATGGCGTGTTCGACGTGTTGCATCGCGGTCATGTGACCTATCTGGAACAGGCGCGGCAACTGGGCGCGGCGCTGGTGGTGGCGGTCAACAGCGATGCGTCGGTGCGTCGTTTGAACAAGGGCAGCGACCGACCGCTCAATACGCTGGAAGACCGGATGGCCGTGCTGGCGGCGTTGGCGTGCGTCGATCTCGTCGTGCCGTTCGACGACGACACGCCGCGCGCGCTGATTGTTCAGACGATGCCGGATGTGCTGGTCAAAGGCGGCGATTATTCGGCAGAGACGACGGCGGGCGCGGCTGAGGTCATCGCGCATGGCGGACGTTTCGTCGCTATTCCGTTTCGCTTTCAACGATCGACGACGGCGCTGGTCGAGCGCATCCGCGCGTCTTCTGTTTGACCATGAGCGTGCCGCCATCGGTGTTTGAGCTATCGGTGGATCGCGAGCTTGACGCTTGCGGATTAAATTGTCCGTTGCCGATTCTGCGCGCCAAAAAAGCATTGAGCGAGATGGTTTCCGGACAAACCTTGCGCATTACCGCAACCGATCCCGGCAGCGTCGGCGATTTTCAGTCGTTTGCGAAACAGACCGGCAACGTGTTGTCAGCGCAGGGCGAGAACGCGGACGGTGTTTTCGGGTTTGTCTTGCAACGAAAATGAGAACGGAAATGAGAACGAAAATGAGCGACGAAAATGAGGGGCGGAAGTGATGGTGAATCGTCGCCATCCATGCGTTTCAAAAGCGCCGAACGAAGAAGGACCCCGGCACCAAGGGGAGTGATCCGGGGTCCGAGCCCGTTCCGCTGTCAGGAACGAGCCACCCGCTCAGGGAGGAAAGCGGGAGACGTCGCCGTCTTGTTCTAGGATAAGAGGGCTTGGGTAAAGTTCCGGGAAAGGCCGAGAAATTTACGCGGACTTACACCGGTTTAGGTCGCGCCAACCGTTGCCAACAGTTGCCAACAGCAGCGCCGACGATTAGCATCTACCTTTATGTATTTTTTTGCTGGAGTTGCTCATGACTTTCGCGTTTACCGGAAAATTCCCGACCCGTCGTCCTCGCCGTTTGCGCCACGATGCTTTTTCGCGTGATCTTGTGCGCGAGTATTCGTTGAGCGCAAGCGATTTTATTTATCCGGTGTTCGTGCTGGCGGGTGAAAAGCGCGAAGAAGCTGTGCCGTCGTTGCCGGGCGTGTCGCGCAAGAGCATTGATTTGCTGCTGAAAGACGCGGAACGCTGCATGCGTCTGGGTGTGCCGGTGATGGCGCTGTTTCCGGTGATTGATGCGAGCCTCAAGGACGAAACCGCCCGCGAAGCATGGAATCCGGACGGGCTGGTGCCGGAGACCGTGCGCCGTCTCAAAAAAGAATTTCCGGAACTGGGTGTGATGACCGACGTGGCGCTCGACCCGTACACCAGCCACGGCCAGGACGGTTTGCTCGACGCCACCGGCTACGTGATGAACGACGAGACCGTTGAAGCGCTGGTCAAACAAGCACTGTGCCATGCTGAAGCCGGCGCCGACATCGTGGCGCCGTCCGACATGATGGATGGCCGAATCGGCGCGGTTCGTAACGCGCTCGACGCGCAAAAACGGATTCACACGCGGATCATGGCCTATTCGGCCAAATACGCATCGAGTTTCTACGGGCCGTTTCGTGACGCGATCGGCTCTGCCGGCAACCTCGGCGGAGGCAACAAATACACCTACCAAATGGATCCGGGCAACAGCGACGAAGCGTTGTGGGAAGTCTATGCGGACTTGAAAGAAGGCGCCGACATGGTGATGGTCAAACCCGGCCTGCCGTACCTCGACATCGTGCGCCGCGTCAAGGAAACGTTTGGCGTGCCGACCGCGGTGTATCAGGTTTCCGGCGAATACGCGATGCTCAAAGCGGCGGCGCAAAACGGCTGGCTCGATGAGCGTGCGTGTGTGCTGGAAGCGCTGCTGTCGATGAAACGGGCGGGCGCTGACGCGATCCTGACGTATTTTGCGCTGACCGCAGCGGAGTGGTTATCAGAGGCCAGAAGTCAGAGATCAGAAGTCAAATATCAGAAGGTGTAGGTTGGCGGTGAGCGAAGTGAACCCCAACATCCGAAGGGGCGGGTTTGAAGCCCGCGCTTTCATCTTTGTTGCTCCGCGTGAATAATGTCTTTCTGATACCTGATTCCTAATCCCTGATTCCTGATGCCAGCAGTTCCTTCAACGCGGCGCGATCCAGCATACGGTGCGTTGGTTTGCCGCGCTGTTGTCGGGCGGTGGGTGTGTCGATGCGCAGCAGGGCTTCGCTGGCGCCATCGTCAGCGCGCAGGAAGGTGCTCTTGACAGTGCTTTTGGAAGAAGTGGTGGCAGAAGCGGCGGCGACGGAAACGGGGTGGTAACGAATGCGGTCGTCGATCAGCCGCAGTTCCACGGCTTTGGCGTCTTCAGCGATCAGTTCGAGACGAATGTCCTGATGTTCGCCGCCCCAGCCTTCGGCAAGCGCGCCGTAAAGTTTCGGCGAAAAGGCAATAAGGCGATCCATCCAGACGAGCGCCTGACATCGGCGGGCGCGCAGTTGTGAGGCGTGAGCGTCATCACCCCAAAGCGCGCCGCCGAACAACGACTGGTGTTCAAAGAGCGCGGCTTCGATTTCATCGTTGTCGGGCAAGGCGCTGTTTTCCGGTAAGAGCAATTGGCGGGCGGCTTTGCGTTTGGCGTCGTGCCAGTCGGTAACTCCGTGTTCGAGGATCAACACGGCGGCGGCTTGGGCGATTCGGGCGCGTTGCTGCTGTCCCGTTCGGGTTTCTTGTTGGGCTCTTTGCTTTTGACGGCCTGAACGGTGGTGGTGCGCCATCGTTTAAAAAATGCGTTCGAGCGAACGAGGGCTTTCCGGCGGCGGGGCTTCTTCCGGCTGGAATTCGCTGTAAAACCATTCGGTGTGGCCGCCTTTGTCGCTGCGTTGTCCAGTTTCCGGGTCGATGCGAACGGAGACGACGTGCGGCGGCGGCGTGAGCGGTGTTTCCGGTACGCCTTTGAGCGCGGTCTGCATGAAGGAAATCCAGATCGGCAACGCCGCGACCGAGCCGGTTTCGCGGCTGCCCAGCGATTTGGGTTGGCTGAATCCGAGCCAGGCGACGCCGACCAGTTGGGTGTTGTAGCCGCAGAACCAAGTGTCGATGGAGTCGTTGGTGGTGCCGGTTTTGCCGGCGAGGTCATGGCGTTTGAGCACCATCGCGCGGGCGGCGGTGCCGCGGGTGACGACATCACGCAACATGGTGGTGATGATGAAAGCGTTGCGCGGATCGATCGCTACTTGCCGCGCTTCGCCTTCCGGCAAATCGGGGCGGGTGTAGAGTGTGTTGTCGCGGGCGTCGGTGATGCGGTCGATGAAATAGGGATCGACGCGGAAGCCGCCGTTGGCGAAAACGGCGTAGGCGGCAGCCATTTGTATCGGCGTTGCCGAACCGGCGCCCAGTCCCATTGTCAGATAGGGCGGGTGTTGTCTGGCCGGGAAGCCGAATTTGGTGATGTAGTCCTGGGCGTATCGTGGCGTGATCGCTTGCAGCACGCGAACGGTGACGAGATTCTTCGATTTGGCCAGCGCCGCGCGCAGCGACATCGGGCCTTCAAAATCGCCGCCATAGTTTTTGGGTTCCCAATCCTGACCGCCGGCTTCTTCGGCGGGGACGAAGAACGGACCGTCGTTGACGACGGTGGCCGGCGAAAAGCCTTTTTCCAGCGCCGCCGAGTAGATGAACGGTTTGAACGATGAGCCCGGCTGACGGAAGGCCTGGGTGGCGTGGTTGAACTGGTTGCGCTCAAAATCGAAACCGCCGACCAGCGCCAGAACTGAACCGTTTTGCGGGTGGAGCGCGATGAACGAAGCCTCGACCTGCGGCAACTGGCTGATCGCCCATTGGTTTTTGTCCTGGGCGATGACGCGGACGACTGCGCCGCGCCGCAACCGGATGCTGGCCGGCGCTTTCGGCGGCAGCGAGGTTTGGGCGAAACGCAGGCCGGCGCCGGTGATGGTGGCGATGGTGCCATTGGAAATCAGCACGCGAACCCGTTCGGCGCTGGCGTCGAGGACGATAGCGGCAAGCAGGTCGTCGTGATCGGTGAGGTTTTGAAACGCTTGATCGATGAGATCGGGGTCATCCTCGGTGAGCGAGTCGGGCAAATTGACGTAGCTTTCCGGGCCGCGGTAGCCGTGGCGGCGCTCATAGTCCAGTACACCCTGCCGGACGGAGCGGTAGGCCGCCGCCTGCATTTCAGCCGAGACGGTGGTCCAGACGGTCAGTCCGCGGGTGTAGGCGTCTCTGCCGTAGGCTTCGACGGCTTTCTGGCGCGCCATTTCGGCAATGTATTCGGCGTGCAGCCCTGAGCGTTCGCGGGAACTCAGGAGTTGCTGGCGAACATTCAGAGGTTCATTTCTGGCGGCCTCAAATGCTTTGTCGTCCAGGTATTTCAGCTCGTGCATCCGGCGCAGCACATAAGCCTGCCGCCATTTGGCGCGCTGCGGATTGACCAGCGGATTGTAGGCGGAGGGCGCGGCAGGCAGTCCCGCCAACATCGCGGCTTCCGCCGCGGTGATATCGGCCAGGTTTTTACCGTAGTAGATCTGCGCGGCGGCGGCGAAGCCGTAAGCGCGCTGCCCCAGAAAAATCTGGTTGATGTACAGTTCAAGAATCTGGTCTTTCGACAGATTGGCCTCGATTTTCCAGGCCAGCAACGCTTCCCGCAATTTTCGGGTCAGGGTTTTTTCCCGGGTCAGGAAGAAATTGCGGGCGACCTGCATGGTGATGGTGCCTCCCCCCTGGAGCTTGTTGGAGGTCAGGTTGACAATGGCGGCACGCAGGACGGAAAGGTAATCGATGCCGCCGTGCGAGTAGAACCGCTCGTCTTCTGCTGCTAGAATGGCTTCTTTGAGAACGGGCGGAACATCGTTGATGCGCACGACCGAGCGCCGCTCTTCGCCGAACTCGCCCAGCAGGACGCCCTCTTTGGAGACGACCCGCAGCGGGATCTTGGGCTGGTAGTCGGTCAGAACGTCCAGATCGGGCAGCGTCGGGTAGAGCAGGGCGATGACGAAGCCGCCCAACAGACCCGCAACCAGGGCCAAGCCCAGGATGACGGAAGAAAGGTAAAGAAACCAGCGTGTTATCACGGTGAAATAAAGGCGGCTGAAAAAAATACTTGACTATAGTTTAAGGGTATTTTGTGGTCGGGCTTACAACACTTTGTAAAAAAGCTCAAAATATTTCGTTGTATTCGAGACTTACACGCATATTTTAATGTAGATTGATAAAAACATTCACGCGATCTGAATTATGCTAACCGATAAACTTTCCTCTTTGCTCGGTGGTCGATCATCGACGCTGATCGGGGTTGACGTCGCGACAACCTCGATCAAGCTGGTTGAGCTTTCGGGGCGTAACGGGAAATTCCAACTGGAGCGTTACGCGATCGAGGGGCTGCCGAAGGATTTTGTTCAAGACGGTAATATTACCAATATTGACCAAGTCAGCGCCATCCTTAAACGCGGGCTGAAACGACTGGGCAGCGGCACCAGGTCGGTGGCATTGGCTTTGCCGTCGGCGGTGGCGATTACCAAGAGAATTACGGTTCCCGCCGACCAGAAGGAAGAAGATCTGGAGTTGACGGTGGAAGCCGAGGCGAACCAGTCGATCCCGTTCCCGCTGGATGAGGTGAACTTGGATTACTGGGTCGTGGGGCCTGCGCCGAACATGCCGGGCGAAGTCGAGGTGCTGATTGCGGCGGCGCGCAAGGAAAAAGTCGATGATATCGTGGCGTTGGCCGAAAGCGCCGGCGCCAAAGCGCAGGTGGTGGACATCGAGGCGCTGGCGATGCAGAACGCTTTTTCGGCGATGGCGTCTTCCCTGCCGGGGAAAGCGCGAGGCCAGAATGTGGCGCTGTTCGACATGGGTTCGCAGAACACTCATTTTTACGTCTTTCACAACAAAGAGCTGTTGTTTTCGAGAGAACTGGATTTCGGCGGCAATCAGTTGACGATCGAAATTCAGCGGGCGTTCGGCTTGCCGCAATCGGAAGCCGAGGCGGCCAAAAAGAGCGGTGGCTTGCCGGACAGCTACAAGAAAGATGTGTTGCAGCCGTTCTCTGAAAACATCGCGATGGAAATTGCTCGCGCGTTGCAATTTTTCAGTACGACGACAACGCACGGACAAGTTCAGCAGATTGTTTTGGCGGGAGGATGCGCGTTGATCCCGGGGCTTGAAAAAGCAGTGGCGAAGCAAACCGGGGTGTCGGTAACGACCGCCAATCCTTTCGCGTTAATGAAAGTTGCCGGGCGCGTGCGTGCGCAGCAACTGTCCCAGGATGCGCCGTTGCTGTTGACGGCGTGTGGTCTTGCTTTGCGGAGTTTCGAATGAGTCGGCCACGTATTAACCTTCTTCCCTATCGTCAGGAAAAGCGCGCGCGGAAGTTGCGCGAATTCAACACGATGATGGTGTTTGCCGCCTTCGCGGGAGTGGCGATCGTGTTTTTTGCCTGGAAATGGTTCGACAACAGGATCGAAGCCCAGCAGGATCGCAATCAGTTTCTCACGAGCGAGATTGCCAAGCTGGACAAGCAGATCCAGGAAATCGACAAGCTGCGGGAGGAGATCCGGCAGGCGGTCGAGCGCAAGAAAACGGTTGAGACCTTGCAGGCCAACCGTAGCCAAGCGGTTCATTTGCTGGATCAGATGGTGCACCAGTTGCCGGAGGGCTTGTACCTTCAGTCGTTGAAGCAAAAGGGCAATACGGTCACCGTCGTCGGCTATGCGCAGTCCAATGCCCACGTGTCAGCGTTCATGCGCAATATCGAGGCGTCCCGATGGCTGGACAACGCCCGGTTGGTGGAGATCAAGCTGACGGAAATCAAGGAAGATCGGCAGGCGCCCGGCAGAGGTGTGGTGGTCAAGCGCGGGACGACGGTCAACGAGTTCACGCTTAACTTTGACGTTAAGACAGTGACAGCCGAGGCGAGAAAGCCGGCAGGGCAAAGTGGAGGGACGATATGAATCTCACGCTGGGTTCACTGAATTTCCAGGATGCCGGGAACTGGCCGAACTGGCAGAAGGCGGCGGTGTGCGCGGGGATTCTTGCCTTCGTCGTCGTCGTCGGCGCGCTCTGGATCGTCTTCGGAGAGGAGATGCCCAATAGGCTTGAACAGGGGGAACGGGAAGAGATTCGCCTGAAAGCGAATTATACCGAGCGCAAGATAAAAACCATCAACCACGATCTCTACATTGAGCAGCTTGACCAGATTCAGCGGGAATTCGGGGCGTTGGTGAAAAAACTGCCGGGGCGTTCCGAGATCGACGCGCTGTTGGTTGATGTCAATCAGGCCGGGATTGCCCGCGGCTTGCAGTTTGATTTGTTCAGACCGGCGCAACAGGAAAGAAAATCCGGGTTTTACGCGGAAATCCCCATCAATATCAAGCTGACCGGCGATTATCACGGGATGGGCGGTTTTGTCAGCGATGTGGCGGCGCTACCGCGGGTGGTGACGGTCAGCGATATTTCGCTTGCTCATAACAAAGGGGTTTTGACGATGGAAGCGGTGGCCAAAACCTTCCGCTATCTTGATGAGAAAGAGTTGGCCGAGCAGAGGGCGCAGCAATGAGGCAAAAGTATCTTATTTTATGCGTTTTCCCTTTTTTGTTGGCAGCCTGTGGCGAGCCACACGGTGATTTGCGGGCGTGGATGAACGAACAGGGGAAAGGCCAACGAGGCAAGATCGAGCCGATTCCGGAGGTTCAGGAGTACGAGCCGTTCACCTACAATGCCTATGATATGCAGGATCCGTTTTTCCCGCGAAAAATGGACACGGGGGATAGTAAAAAAGGCGGTCCTCAACCGCGCAAGCCGGAGCCGCTGGAAGCGTATCCGCTGGATGGGCTGAAAATGGTGGGGACGCTGGAGCGTAGCAAAGTGACGTATGGCCTTATCCAGGCGCCTGGCAAGGACATTTATCAGGTCAGCGTCGGCAATTACATGGGACAGGATTACGGCAGAATTATTTCGATTACCGAAACGGAGATCCAGCTCAAAGAGCTGGTTCAAGACGGCACGGGCGACTGGACAGATCGGTTGAGCTCGCTGCATTTAGTGGAATCTGAGCAAAAGTGATGAGGACGGACATGGCAACGACACTCTGGGACAATCAATCCAAGAAGGGAGTTACCTCCCGTTGGTTATGGGTGATGGGTTTGGCGGTATTGACGGTGGGTACGGTTTTTTCGGCGCCGGTTCATGCGCAAAGCAATCGCCTCGAAAATGTAGCGGTTTCCAAAGGCAGTTCAGGGCAGACGATTGTTCGTTTCTCGCTGTCTGCGCCGATTCCGCAAGTGCCGGTCGGTTTTGCAATTGCCAATCCGCCACGGGTAGCGCTGGATTTCCCCGATGTGGCCAACGGGTTGGGTGGCGTCAGGCAGACCATTGACGATGATGTGTTGCGTAGCCTGAATCTGATTCAGAGCGGCGGGAAGACCCGTGTCGTGATGAACCTGAACAAACCGCAACAGTTCAAGACCGAGCTTGACGGCAGAACGGTCATGGTCATTTTGACCGGGGAATTGCAGGATGAGGCGACGGCAACATCGCAACAGGTGCAGCATTTTGCCGAGTCCAAGACCGGAGATATTCAATATTCGCTGCTGGATGTCGATTTTCGGCGAGGCGAAAACGGAGAGGGTCGGGTGGTGGTGGATCTGTCCGACAGCGCCATCGGTATTGATATTCGTCAGCAGGGCAAACAGCTGATCGTCGATTTCCTGAAGACGGATCTGCCGCACAATCTGGCGCGTCGTCTGGATGTTACTGATTTCGGAACACCGATCGTGACGATTGACACCTTTGCCCAAGGCAACCGGACGCGGATGGCGATTGAGCCCAAAGGATTGTGGGAACATTCAGCCTACCAGACCGACAAGCGTTTCATCCTTGAAATCAAGCCCGTTGTTGAAGACCCCAACAAATTGACGCAGGGAACACGCCAGGGCTACAAGGGAGACAAACTGTCGCTGAACTTTCAGAATGTTGAAGCGCGGGCAGTGTTGCAAGTGATCGCCGACTTTACCGGGCTCAACATCATCACCAGCGATACGGTGCAGGGCAACCTGACCTTACGCTTGAAGGACATTCCCTGGGATCAGGCGCTCGACATCATCATGCAGACCAAGGGTCTCGACATGCGCAAGAACGGCTCGGTGGTGCTGATCGCGCCGCGCGATGAACTGGTGCTCAAAGAAAGACAGCAGTTTGAGGCGATGCAGCAGATCAGCGATCTGGAACCGTTGCGGACGGAAATGTTTCAGATGAACTACCAGAAAGCAGTGAACCTGCAAAAGCTGCTGTCCGATCCCAACCAAAAATTCCTGTCAAAACGGGGAACAGCGGTGATTGATGAGCGGACCAACGTCCTGTTTGTTCAGGACACGGCGGCGCGGCTGGAAGAAGTCAGGCAGCTGATCCGGAGGATCGACATTACGGTGCGACAGGTATTGATCGAAGCGCGGATTGTGGTTGCATCGGACGGCTTTAGTCGAAGGCTGGGAGCGCGCTTTGGCACGCAAGCGGGGTTTTCGTTCAACAACTATGCCGTGGGGACGACCGGGTCGTTGGATACGCAACCGACGGTAACAATTCAAACGGACGGTACAATAGAACGGTTGACGCGGACGCCGACGCCGTGGGAAATCGCCTCAAGAACGAGGCGGGGGGCGGGTTATCCTGGTTATTCTGACCCCGATGCTTTGAATGTGAACTTGCCGGTGATTCCTTCAGCGGGCTCTTTGGCGATGACGTTGATCAACTTGGGTTCCGGCAACCTCGTCAACCTTGAATTGTCGGCGATGGAGTCTGATCAGCGCGGCAAGGTGGTGTCGAGCCCGCGGGTGGTGACGGCGGACAACCAGACGGCTGTAATTGAGCAGGGCACGGAAATTCCGTATGTGACGCCGGGCTCGGCCAACAGCCCGGCGACGGTTCAGTTCAAGAAGGCTGTAATGCGCCTTGAGGTGACGCCGCAGATCACGCCGGACAACCGGATCATCATGAACATCGAAATCCGCAAGGATACAAGAGGAGAAGAGGTTCAGTTAGGCGGCGGTTTCGTGGTTCCGGCGATCGACACCAAGAATGTCGTGACCCAGATCTCGGTCAACAACGGCGATACGGCGGTGATCGGCGGTATCTATGAGGAAGAAATTTTCAATACTTTGGATAAGGTACCGTATTTGGGTGATATTCCGCTACTGGGGTATCTGTTCAAGACGACAGGGCGAACCAGTAACAAGACCGAATTGCTGGTGTTCCTGACGCCGCGCATTGTCAAGGAGACCGTTGAGACGGTGCGTTGATAACGCGGCTGACCGCACAAAATTCTAGAGTTGTTTTACAATGCCCCGATGCAATGGCATCGGGGCAATTTATTTTTGATCGGGTTGATGGGCGCGGGCAAGACCACGCGCGGTCGGCGCTTGGCGGCGTCGCTCGACAAACCCTTCGTGGATTGCGACGTCGAACTGGAGCGTCGGTTGGGGTGCACGATCTCGGAGATCTTTGAAAAAGAAGGCGAGGACGCTTTTCGGGATCGCGAGCAGGCGTTGCTGATGGAGCTGGTGCAGCGCGAAGGGATCGTGCTGAGCACGGGTGGCGGCGCGGTGCTGCGCGAGGCCAATCGCGAGCAGTTGCGAGCCAATGGGACCGTTGTTTATCTGCGCGCGACGCCCGATGTTCTGGCGAAGCGTTTGCGACGGGCGACGGATCGACCGTTATTGCGGACAGCGGAAGATTTGACCGCGCGGCTGGAGAAACTCTACGAGATTCGTGATCCGTTATACCGGCAGACGGCGCATTGCGTTATCGAATCCACGTCGGATGTCGTCGCTTGCTTGATTGCGGATCAGAGGTCAGGAATCGTGGACGCAGCTTGGGCGAGCGAAACACAAACGGGCGAAGCGCCGTCCGGGGCAGAATCAGGGATAAGCCAGAAATCAGGGATTGGAAATTTCAATGCAGACTGAACACACACCTTCCAGCGTAAATTCCTCCAGCGTTCTACGCGTAGAACTGGGCATGCGCAGTTATCCGATCCATATCGGCCCCGGCGTTTTTTCCGAGGCGGGGCGTCTGTTGCGGGCGGCGTACTCCGGGCGGCGGGCGTTCGTGGTCAGCAATCCGACGGTGGCGTCGTACCATCTGGCAGCCTTGCAGCAAGGGCTTGGCGCGGCGGGGATCGCCGTCGAAGTGTGGCAGGCGCCGGACGGCGAGCATGCCAAGAACTGGGAAGAACTGTACAAAATTCTGGGCTGGCTTCTGGAATCGCGCGCTGAGCGGCAAACGCCGTTGATTGCGCTGGGCGGCGGCGTGGTCGGCGATCTGGCGGGGCTGGCGGCGGCGTTGTACCAGCGCGGGATGCCGTTGATTCAGGCGCCGACCTCGTTGCTGGCGCAGGTGGATTCATCGGTCGGCGGCAAGACGGCGGTCAATCATCCGCTCGGCAAAAACATGATCGGCGCGTTTTACCAGCCGCAGCAAGTGTGGATCGACACCAACACCTTATCGACGCTGCCATCGCACGAATACATCTCCGGCTTGGCCGAAGTCGTCAAATACGGCGCGATCCGCGACCGCGCGTTCTTCGACTGGCTGGAAAAAAATACCGAGGCGTTGCTGGCGCGTGAGCCGACAGTGGTCGGCTACGCAATTCATCAAAGCTGCCGAAACAAAGCGATGATCGTCGCCGCCGACGAACGCGAAACCGGCGAGCGGGCGTTGCTCAACCTGGGGCACACCTTCGGGCACACGATCGAAGCGGCGCTGGGTTACGGAGAATGGCTGCACGGCGAAGCGGTGGCGGCGGGGATGGTGCTGGCCGGTCGCTTATCGACGAGGGTCTGTGGCTTTGACGAAAGCGAGCAGCAGCGGCTCGAGCGTTTGCTGGCGGCTTTTGGCTTGCCGCTGACCTGTCCTGACTTTCCGCTGGAAACCTGGATGACCCTGATGGGGCGGGATAAAAAAGTGGCTGACGGCAAAATGCGCTTTGTGCTGCTGGAGCGTTTGGGGCACGCGGTGGTGCGGCAGGATATCGGGGAAGATGTGCTGGCGCAGGCGATCAGGGGTTAGAGGTCAGAGGCCAGAAGGCAGAAGGCAGAAGGCAGAAGGCAGAAGGCAGAACGGAGCGCTGGCGTCCCCGCTCGCTCAAACATCAATCTCACGATATGCGGGCAGTACGCTCGCGCTCCATCCTTATTCACGGCTTTGCGTGAAATGAAGTTGTTCTGATTTCTGACATCTGATACCTGACCTCTGATCCCTGATATACAATAGCGCCTACCGTTTTCATGGTGCGCGGGTGTAGTTCAATGGTAGAACGGCAGCTTCCCAAGCTGCATACGAGGGTTCGATTCCCTTCACCCGCTCCAGTTTCGGCGTCTCCCCATTTTCCCTGCCCGATTTCGGCTTCGCGCGAGGCGTGGGGCGGAGGGGGTGCGAGTGAACCTTAAAGAACGATTATGCTGACTTCTCAAAAGACCACGTTTCAACAGAGCGCTTTCCAGCAGAGCACTTTCCAACAACTGATTCTTCGTTTGCAGGACTACTGGAACCGTCAGGGCTGCGCGCTCCTGCAACCTTACGACATGGAGGTGGGGGCGGGAACCTCGCACACGGCGACATTCCTTCGGGCGCTTGGGCCGGAACCCTGGCGGGCGGCGTATGTGCAGCCGTCGCGCCGCCCCAAAGATGGGCGCTATGGCGAGAACCCCAACCGTATGCAACACTATTATCAGTACCAGGTGGTATTGAAACCGGCGCCAGCGAATATTCTCGATCTTTATCTCGGCTCGTTGCGGGAACTGGGTTTTGACTTGACGACCAACGACGTGCGCTTTGTCGAGGACGACTGGGAAAATCCGACGCTCGGCGCCTGGGGGCTGGGCTGGGAAGTGTGGCTGAACGGGATGGAAGTAACGCAGTTCACGTATTTCCAGCAGGTTGGCGGCCTCGATTGCAACCCGATCACCGGCGAAATCACGTACGGCATCGAGCGGCTGGCGATGTATTTGCAGGGAAAAGAAAACGTGTTCGATCTGGTGTGGACACAATACGAAGAAAATGGCGTTACCCGCACATTGACCTACGGCGATGTCTATCATCAGAACGAAGTTGAGCAATCGCGGTACAACTTTGAGTCGTCCAATGCGCCCAAGCTGTTCGAACTTTTTGCGTTCTTTGAAAGCGAAGCCAAACGCTTGCTCGAGGAGAAATTGCCGCTGCCGGGCTATGAAATGATTTTGAAAGCGGCGCACACGTTCAATCTGCTTGACGCGCGTGGCGCGATTTCCGTCACCGAGCGCGCCGCGTACATCGGGCGCATTCGGGCATTGTCGCGTCTGGTCGCGCAAACCTATGTCGAGTCGCGCGAAGCGTTAGGTTATCCGATGCTCTCACCCGAACATCGTCAACAGGAATCAGGAATCAGGAATTAGGCATCAGAAAGACATCATTGCACGCGAAGGCGCGAAGAAAACAGTTAACGTGAGCATCCTCTTATCATTCGAAGTGGCGTACAAATCGCTGTGTCCGTCAGGGTTCGCAAACGTCTCCTGAGTGCCTTCCTTCGCGTCTTCGCGCCTTCGCGTGAGATAATAACCCACTCGAAAATGTAAAGACCCGCCAAGTAAAATTTGAAAGAAGCTTTTATGTCATCTGCCCCGCTGCTTGTTGAATTGCTCACCGAAGAACTTCCGCCGAAAGCGTTGAAGCGGTTGAGTGTGGCGTTTGCCGAATTGCTGGAAACGCAATTACGAAACGGTCGTTTTCTCGAAGCGTCGAGTGTGACGACGCGGTACGCGACACCGCGCCGTCTGGCGGTTCGGATCACCGGCGTCAAGGCTAAAGCGCCGGATCAACCGTTCACCCAGAAACTTTTGCCGGTCGCTATTGCGTTCGATGCCGAAGGGCGTCCGACCCTGCCGCTCATGCGAAAACTCGAAGCGTTGGGATTGAGCGAAGCCGACTTGCCGCGCTGCAAACGCGAGAGCGACGGCAAAGCAGAAGCGTTGTTTATCGACGGCGTGACGGCGGGGCAAACCTTGCAGGCCGGTTTGCAGGCGGCGCTCGATCAGGCGATTGCGCAGTTGCCGATTCCCAAAGTGATGCGTTATCCGGTGCCGGGCGGCTACTACAACGATGTGAGTTTTGTGCGACCGGCGCATCGGTTGATGGCGTTGCACGGCGATCACGTCGTGCCGGTGACGGCGCTGGGATTGGACGCCGGACAAACGACATCGGGTCATCGTTTTCTTGCGACCGCTTCCGAAATCGTGATTTCCCAAGCGGACGATTACGAAGCGGCGCTGGAAACGCAAGGAAAAGTCATCGCCTCATTTGACCGTCGCCGCGAACGGATCGTCGAAGGCTTGCAAAAAGTTGCCGGAACGGCGCGGGTCGTGATGTCGGAAGAGCTGCTTGACGAAGTGACGGCGCTGGTCGAATGGCCGGAAGTTTATGAAGGGCGTTTTGATCCTGCATTTTTGAAAGTGCCTCAGGAATGCCTGATTCTGACGATGCAGCAGAACCAGAAATATTTTGCGCTGACCGACAACGAAGGCCGCTTGATCGAACGTTTTCTGTTGGTCTCGAATATGCACACTCAAGACCCGAAAGAAATCATCGGCGGCAATGAGCGGGTGTTGCGTGCGCGGCTTGCCGACGCCCGTTTTTTCTTTGAGCAGGATTGCAAAAAACCGCTGGCCGATCGCGTTGATGCGTTGGCGTCCATCGTCTATTTCAAAGGGCTGGGCAGCCAGCGCGAGCGCGTTGATCGGCTGGTGAAAATTTCTCAAACGTTGGCGGCGTTGCTTGGCGCCGATGCAGAAAAAACAGCGCGGATCGCGTTGCTTGCGAAGGCCGATCTCACCACCGACATGGTCGGCGAATTTCCGGAATTGCAGGGGACGATGGGGCGTTACTACGCTCGGCACGATGGCGAAAACGCGGTGGTGGCGCAAGGCATCGAGCAACATTATTGGCCGCGCTTTGCCGGGGATCGTTTGCCGGAATCGCTGGAAGCCGTTTGCGTGTCGATGGCCGACAAGCTGGAAACGATTGCGGGAATGTTCGCTGTTAACAACCAGCCGACGGGCGACAAAGACCCGTTTGGGTTGCGGCGTGCGGCGATTGGCGTGCTGCGGATGGTGATCGAGAAAAACCTTTCGATCAGCTTATCGCAGCTTATCGGCGCGGCGACCGATCAGCGCGACGTTTCATCGGCAGTCGAGCTTTTCTTCTATGATCGCTTGCGTGGTTTGCTGAAAGAAGAAGGCCATGCGACGCAGGCGATTGAAGCGGTGCTGACGCAAAAGCCGGACGCCATCGCACAAGTTCCGGCGCGGTTGAACGCGGTGCGGACATTCGCAGCGCTGCCGGAAGCCGAGGCGCTGGCGGCGGCGAACAAACGCATCGTCAACATCTTGAAGAAGAACGCCGAAAGTGTGACGCATGCCGAGGCGCAACCGGCGCTGTTCCGTGACGACGCGGAAAAAGCCCTGTACGCCGTGTTTCATGAGCGTTTGAACGGCGAAGTGGAAACCGCGATGCAGGCGGGAGACTTCACGAAAGCGTTGCAGGTGCTGGCCGGTGCGCGTCGGGAAGTGGACCGTTTCTTCGATGAAGTGATGGTGATGGCGGACGACCCGGCAGTGCGCGCCAACCGGCTGGCGCTGCTCAATGAAATCCGGCAGACGATGAATCGCGTGGCGGATATTGCGATGCTGGCGGGCTGAGGCTAGAAGAAAAAACCTTTAACCACGAAAAACACGAAAGCCACGAAAAAAAAATGTCCGTCATTCTGCGCGGAGCAAAGCGGAGTCGCAGAATCCATATAACCTGCACAACTCCATCCCGGCCTTCCCCCACAAGCGGGGGAAGGGGTTTGCGCTTTCGTGTTTTTCGTGCCTTTCGTGGTTAAAATCTTTTCTTTGCGTTCTTTGCGGTTAGAATAGAGAAATCATGGACATTTCCCGCGAACTCCCCGCCAGCTTGCGATCGAGCAAGTTGATTGTGCTTGACCGCGATGGCGTGATCAATCACGACAGCGATTCGTTCATCAAATCGCCGGATGAATGGCGGCCGATTGACGGCAGCCTCGAAGCGATCGCCAAGTTGAATTTTGCCGGTTATCGCGTCGTCGTGGCGACCAACCAGTCCGGGATCGACCGCGGTTTATTCGACATGCGGACGCTGAACGCGATTCACGAAAAAATGGTTCAGATGTTGAGTCCGCTGGGTGGGCGGATCGACGCTGTTTTTTTCTGTCCGCATTCGGCGCAGGCGCAATGCGAATGCCGCAAGCCGAAGCCGGGGCTGTTTCATTCGATCGGACAACGGTTTCATGTCGATTTGACCGGTGTGCCGTGCGTCGGCGATTCGTTGCGCGATTTGCAGGCGGCTGAGGCCGTCGGCGGATTGCCGATTCTGGTGCGCACCGGCAAAGGTGAAAAAACGCTGGCGACCGGCGGGTTACCGGAATACACCTGGATTTTCGCCAATCTGGCCGAAGTGGCCGACGCCTTGCTGACGATGGGGCGCGAGCAGAACGTGCCTGCCGAATAACCGCCGGAGTTTTCCATGCGCTCCTTCCTGGGTTCATTGTTGTTCGCCGTGTTTCAGGCGGCGATCACGCTTTTTTTCGTTCTGCTGTTTTTGTGTTTTTTCTGGTTGCCGCCGGTGCCGCGTTACCGTTTCATGCTGGTCTGGCCGCGGCTCAATCTGTGGGCGGTGCGCGTGCTGTGCGGCATTCGTTACCGCATCATCGGGCAGGAACACTTGCCCGACGGAACCATCCCGCATGTGGTGTTGGCCAAACACAGTTCGACCTGGGACGTGATGGCGATTCCGTTGAACATGCCGCGGCCTTTGAGTTTTGTCGCCAAAAAAGAGCTGATGTGGATTCCGTTTTTCGGTTGGGGCTTCAGGCTGGCGCTGCCGATCATCATCGACCGGAAGGCCGGAGGTGAGGCGATGCAACAGATTTACGCGCAGGGAGAAGCGCGTCACAAGCAAGGCTTCTGGATCATCCTGTTTCCGGAGGGAACGCGGGTGCCGCCCGGTCAGAAACGGCGCTATAAAACCGGCGGCGCACGGTTAGCCATCACCCTGGGAGCGCCGGTGCTGCCGATTGCGCACAACGCCGGTTACTTGTGGCCGCGCGGCATTTTCGGCAAGCGTGTCGGCACGATCACATTGTCGATCGGCAAACCGATTCCTTCCGCCGGTAAGGATTCGACGACGCTGATGCAGGAAGTCGAAGACTGGATCGAAACGGAGACCGCTCGTCTTGGGTTGCCGCATCAGGAATCAGGGATCAGGGATCAGGGATCAGGGATCAGGGATCAGAAGGCAGAGATCAGAGGGCAGAGATCAGGTGAGTGAAAGAAAAGTATAAATCGTGGAAAAACGCTTTTCCTGAAACGCCCGAGCGTTTTCTGCTTAGTCTAGTCGTGTACACTTTCGCGTTGCGTCGCTTTGTTCCCTCCCCTTTCATCCCTCTCCCCCTGCCCCTCTCCCGCGGAAAGCGGGAGAGGGGAGGCATTTCCCTCCTCTCTCCCTTGTGGGAGAGAGGTCGGGAGAGA
>WQTW01000018.1 GCA_009786085.1 Pseudomonadota bacterium
TGCTGCGTTGCTCCTCCTCGCGGGATGGCAGCCCGCGTCGTCGTCGCGCCTTGCCTGGCACGGCGGGCGCAGCACTGGCGAGCACGTCCAACTGAGGTTTTTAGGATTATTTCAACATCGCTTGGGCCATGCTCAGTCCATGCGAAGCACACGCGCCACTGATCGTTGATGCGGATGCTCCATTGCCCCTGCCGGTCGCCGGAAAGTTTTTCAAGCCGGTTGCCGGGCGGAGAACGCAGGAATTCCAACGTTTGCGCCGCATCCAGTTGCGTCAGCTTGCGCTCGGCCACAAGCCGAATGGCGCGAAAGCGTCGCGGGCATTGGCCTTCGAACAACGCTTGCGTATCTTTGCAGGAAAACGACTGAATCATGGCAGACAGGATATTACGCAAGGCGTAATACGTCAAGCGTAATATCTTTGCAGGCATTCCCCACGAAAAAAGCCGTCCGGCAGACTTTACCGGACGGCTTTGGACAATCGCTTGGTGGGCCCCCTGGGAGTCGAACCCAGCACCAACGGATTATGAGTCCGCTGCTCTAACCATGCATGAGCTAGAGGCCCGTGAAACCAAGCGGGAATAGTACCAAAACCGCTGTTACTGCGGTACTGTAAGCGCAGAAAAAGTCGCTTGCGCGGCTTCTTTCCTGGACGCATTCCCGTTTGACGGCGTTTTTCTGCCGGTTCGCCGCTTTTCCCGTATGGCGCCTGAGTTTTTTCGTCCGCCCTGTTGGCGGGGAGAGCAAGGGATGGCATAATGCTGTTCCTTCGGGGTGTAGCGCAGTCCGGTAGCGCGCTTGCTTTGGGAGCAAGATGTCGGGAGTTCGAATCTCTCCACCCCGACCAAGATTCAAAGGCAGGCGATATTAGGTGGTATCCCGACATCGGCAGAGCGCCCGTAGCTCATCTGGATAGAGCACCGGCCTTCTAAGCCGGGGGTAACAGGTTCGAATCCTGTCGGGCGTGCCAAAACCCGTGCGCGTGTCGGCAACAGTTTTACGGTGACTGTAGCTCAGTTGGTAGAGTCCCGGATTGTGATTCCGGTTGTCGTGGGTTCGAGCCCCATCAGTCACCCCAATCAAATCAAAGAGTTGGCGCTAAAATGCCAACTCTTTTTTGCTTTTGGGATGTCTCCGGTACAATTTCGGTACAGTCGCACCGAAAGGAGAGCATCATGGCAACCATCAACAAGACACCCTGCGGCACTTGGAAAGCGGTTATTCGCCGGGTCGGCTGGCCAACCACCGCGAAAACTTTTCGCACGAGGCGCGACGCTGAGGACTGGTCGCGCCAGACCGAAGATGAAATGATCCGAGGGGTTTACATCAACAGGAGTAATGCAGAACGATTAACCGTTGAGGCCGCGTTAGACCGCTACATGCGCGAAGTCGCGCCGACGAAGAAGCAAAGCACACAAGACAGAGAAGTTTTTCGGGTTCGAGAACTTGTAAAATTTTTTGGCAAATACTCGCTGGCTGCCGTTACCCCCGATCTTGTCGCCCGATTCCGGGACAAACGGCTGGGAGAAGGCAAAGCCGATTCAACGGTTCGCTTGGAGTTAGCGCTACTTTCACACTTGTTCACAACAGCCCTCAAAGAGTGGCGAATTGGCCTGATACAGAACCCCGTCAGCAATATCCGCTGGCCGTCTCCTGCGAAGGGAAGGGACAGACGGCTGAGAGAGGGAGAACAAGCCAAATTGCTAGAAGCGGCAGCCCGACACAGCAACCCGTTTTTTCAACAGATCGTCACTCTTGGCATCGAAACAGGCATGAGGCGGGGCGAAATACTCGGCCTTCGCCGCGGAGATGTCAATTTGGCGAAGCGAATCGTTATCCTGAGAGACACGAAAAACGGAAACACAAGAACCGTTCCCTTGACGAAGGCCGCAACTCAGGCGCTATCCGCTGCGTTAGCTCATCCGATTCGCCCTATCAACTGCGACCTGATTTTTTTTGGCGAGCCGGGGAAAGACGGGGTTCGGCGTGGGTATGCTTTTGAGCGAGTATGGGAGCAGACAAAGAAAGAAATAGGAGCAAATGATTTGCATTTTCATGATCTGCGACATGAGGCTGTATCGCGGATGGTGGAAGCAGGGATGAGCGATCAGGAAGTTTCAACTGTATCAGGTCACAAAAGCATGCAGATGTTGCGGCGCTACACTCATCTACGCGCCGAGGATCTCATTGAGAAATTGGACGTCGCAATGGGACGACGGCAGTAAAAACTCGGAGACAGCGAGCAAGAAGGAATGCAAACGTCTACACCTATATTTACAACTTGGAGAGTTTGAAATGTTAGAGGAAACCAAAAGATTTTTATCACAGTTTTGCAGTAGTGCAAGACTAACAAATGAAGAAGTGTTTCAAAACACCCTTGAGATAGCTAATGATATTGCCAAAGTAAACAAATCGGCATTAAAGAGTCTTGTGCGTGCATTATTACGACCCATACAATCGGAACGATTTATCAGTGTTGTAGAAAACCCTGAACACAAGGCCTTACCTCAGATAGTCACAGGAAATTTTTTCTTTGATGGTTTTTCTGAAACCATAAAGGTTTCTCACTATTTATTAAAACCCACCCCCGAGAGAAAAATTTTACTCAATCGCGATATTATTTTACCTACACCGTGGCAGAAGAGTAGATTCTGTGACGCACTCTCTATGATAGGAAAAGATAAAGAGAAAGGAGCATGGACGCAGGATGATAATCATTCTGTTGAAATTTGGTTTCCATGGCATATTTCTTTTGTTAAGGGCGGAAATCATTCGATTACGGCAGGGATTCTAGCAGGAGAGGGCGAAATTGTAGCGTCCGACGTATACGATTTTTCTCCGATTTTCGAGCACATAAAGTGCGATGGAAAATATTATAAAAGTACAGATAACGGACAAATTCTAGGAGAGGTTAAAAATATAAGAATAGCAACCGCTTTTGAGATTGGCAGATTAATGATTTAGATTAATGATTTAATTACGGGCAGCGGCGCGGGCTGCCTCCCAGATACGCGCCTTAAACTCCGGCATCAACTCTCCAGCTCGTGCTTTCAGTCCGAGGATGGCGGCAGCGGCACAGATGCTTTTTTCGCTGGCGTCCCATCCCGGGGGTAGGATGGGGCGCGGCGCGAGAATGTGCGCGACCCGCGCCGGCAACGGCTTTTCGCCGCCGCCGACCAGTTCGGCAACCGCGTTGGCGATGGCATCATCGCCGAATTTTTTGGTGACCCCCTCCGCCAGCGCCATGTCATCGGGAGACCAACACATTATCCCTCCGACATGGGTAGGCCACTTGCTTTTTTGCTTTTTCTCTTTTTTTGTAGTAGTAGCGCCGCCTTCGGCGGCGCTACCGTGTGTGGTGGGCGGTGCTGCTACTATATTTCTGTTTCTGTTTCTGTTTCTGTTTCCGTTTTTGTCATGAGCCTTTGATTTTATTAGACTTTTTGCTTTGTTGGCCTTTTCCCAAAGCCGGGGGCTCCGGACCGCCGCCATAGCCGACTCCCACATGTTTTCCCATTTTGTCCCCGTGTAGTTGTATCGGCAGTACAGCCACCGCTCAATGTAGATTTCGCCGGTCTCGTCGTCCATATCGATCAGCCCCCGCCGCCGAAACTCGCCCAAGGCATCCTCCAGCGACCGGGCTGTCAGGGACAACCGTGCCGCCGTCGCCTCGATAGGCAAGAGATATATCCCACACCAACTCGACTCGCGAGCAAACCACAAATAGGCAAATATAAGTTTTTGCTCCGGCAGCAAATCCCGCGTCTCACGCCAATCAAGTATCGTGACAGGGACGCTCTGGTATTCGGGGGCGCTCATTTTTCTGGGCTTTCTTTTTCGGCGTCGATTAGGTTGAGCACCTCCGCCGTCAAAAACATCACGCGCCTGCCCATCTTTATTTTTGCGCGATTAAGCGCGCGCGCAAAATCCGAAGCGTTGCGATACAGCGTGTAACGCAACCCTGACTGCGTACGCCCTAGTATTTCCGCAACTTGCGCGGACGTCATCAGCGGCGCAAATCCAATCCGCGTCATTAGTATCTCTTTCGTGCTCGTTTTCATTTTTGCCTCGTTTTTTTGTATGTTGTGGTGGTTAGTTAAAGTTTACTTTGCGCGGTTCGGTGTTGCTGGTCAAGGCCAAAGGTCAGCTAGAATTTTGTCGTTTCACTTTTTTATATGAAACATCTTATTTCCGTCTTTTGTGATATTTTCCAAGTCTTGGGAAGCTCTGCCTTCCGCTCTGGGAGCGGCGCGAGGTCGCATAAATTGTTGTCAGCAAGAAATTTTTTTGATGTTGGTTTTTTAGGCTGAAAGCTAGATTTTTATCGTTTCACTTTTTTATATGAAACAGCTTATTTCCGTCTTTTGTGAATTTTTTACAGTCATCGGAAATGCTGCTTTTTCCGCTCTGGAAGCGGCGCGAGGGGACATAAATTTTTATCCGCAAGGAGTTTTTTTGATGTTGGTTTTTTAACAGAAATTACTCAAAAAACGTCCCCCTGCTAGGCAAAAAAACCGACAAAAAAAGTTTTTTTGGAGGTTTGGGAAGTGTTGCCAAAAAGCAACATTCTTCAGCAATCAACGCCCGAAAAAATCCGTCTCGCGCTCTCGCTGCTCTTCTCGCTTTTTCATTACCTGTTCGAGCCGTTCTCTCTGGCTCCGATTTTCTTTCTGACGCGTCTGCTCTTGCTCTTTTCGCACTGCCTCAAGATCGGTCGATAAATCGAGAATTTGCGCATCGTGCTCGCGTTTTCTCACTTCCGCGCCGTCGTCTCTTGCCCGCGCCAGCCGTGCATCAATTTCGGCCATCTCCTCGCGGCGCTGGCTTGCCTGCCCGGTTCTGCGTTCGTAGTTCGTCGCAGAAACACCAAGATGCCGTCCCGGCGTTTCTTGAATCCCTCGCTCTTCGTGGCTCCGATGATCTACTTGTTCGCGGATTCCGTTTCCGCGCAGTCGCTCATTCTGCAAGTCGGCGAATCGTTCGCGCCAGCGAAGCACTTCCCCGCTTTTTTGGTCATCCAGTTCTCTCGTTTTTTCGCCGAAACCTTCTCGCGTCATTCTGCGCGTCGAGCAAAGTATATGTGCGTGATGATTTCTGTCATCCCCGCCTCTCCCCGGCGCATGAATCGTCACGTCGGCTGCGCAACCATGACGAGCAACGATTTCGCGCGCAAAGTCAAGCGCTAAACGCTTACGCTCTTCGTCGCCAAGTTCGGTCGGCAGTGCGATTTCAAATTCTCGGGCAACCGTTGAATTTTTTCGCGTCTCCGCGCCTTCGGCGCGATTCCACAGAATCGCGCGGTCGCTAGACCAGTCCGGCGCGTGATTGGGTAACACGATCTCGCTGACAAGGACGCCGCCTTTACGGGTGTAGTCGAAGACTTCACCCGTGCGCTCATCGGCGATCGACACCCCGGCACGATAGGCAGCAGCAGCGGTCGCGGAGCGGCCCGCTGATCGGCTGACTGTCTTGACGGAGAGGTGATAGATCGCCATGGCGCTGCTCTTGGTTTTGGGGTTGAGGGGCGAAGCCCCCGCGCACGCAAACTCGGAGAGTTTGCATAAGTGCGCCCTTGCCGTTAAAAAGCGGCGCGGGTCACGGGATCAAAGCTATCACCATTGCCGTTCGCAAGCGGCGCTTTCTTTGGTAGCAACACAACAAACATCAGTGGATATACCGTATTTGCAACAACAACAAAAAATATTTGGCTTTGTGTCGTTGTTAGTTAATAACAGCTTAAATAAGTTTGCGTGATTATAGAGAAGTTTAGCGCGGTTAAGAGAGCTTCCCTTCTCGCAGCGGCTTTGATACGCTGTCCGTATAAAATTGGGGGAAGGAAATGAGCGCCATCACAGATCGAATCGCCGTCATCGACGGGAAAATGGAAAAGCTGAAAAGCCAGCGCCTCGCACTTGCGCAAAAAGAAAAAGCGTTAGCAAGTCGCCGTAGTCGAAAAAACGAAACAAGGAAGAAAATCCTTCGGGGCGCTGCGGTCTTGGAAATGATCGAAAAGGGCTCCATCGACGCCGAAAAATTTCACGCTTTCCTTGATGGTTTTTTGACCCGAAAATCTGATCGGCAGTTGTTCGGCTTTGACGCCGAAACGAAAGCGGGGAAAAAATGAAGGGCTACAGAGAAGACCCAGCATTGTTTTTTATCGCCATGAACGGCGCTCTTGTTGCGGCCGTATATTTTGGGGTGATGGTGCTTTTTAGGCCGCTTTATTTCGAGTTTTTTGGGCGGGCTGTTGGTGGTCACGCCTTCAGTTTTTCCGTCGGTCTTTTCCTTTTCCTGCTCGTTTTTTCGTTTGCTTCGTGGTGGGTGACGACGTTTTTTTATTGGTCTGACGAAGCGGCGGCGATCAAAGAATTTACCGAGAACGCCAAAGAGAATGAAACAATTACGAAGGAGGAAAGGCTACGAGCGCTTTTTGGAAACAGCGGCAAAAATGAATTTGACGGACTGGCGCTCGGGTACTCGACGGGTCTGCTTTATGACCGTGCCGCTGAATTTGGCATTCCTGCCGATGAGTCCGTCACCCTTCCTCCTGATTCCTGTTGCCAGAATTTGGCTATTTTCGGGGGCATCGGTCAAGGAAAAACAACCGCCTTGATCAATCCGATTTTGCTCCAGATTTTCCGCGCGGATTGCTCGGCCATCGTATTTGACATTAAGGGAGATTTTCGGCGCGAGGTTGACGCCATCGCCAAGCTGGTTGGCAAGCCGTATAAGGTAATCGGTTGCGGTGGCGACGGGTCGCTGACGATCAACCTGTTTAGGGGCGTCACGCCAGAACTCGCGTCGTCGTATCTCAGGTCTTGCTTTGTTGCCCGTGGCGGCGCGAGCGGGGATGGTGCCTTTTGGACGGATACGGCTGTAGAGTATTGCCGCGAGCTACTCCATCTGATTCAGCTAACAGCCCCGGAAAACTATTCAATTGCAGGCTTTTCGAGGATTGCTTTTTCGAGCGAAAAGAAAGAAAACCTCCTAAAAATTGGCGTTGACAAGGCAGAGCGCGGAGAATTCAAAGGCGATAACCTCACGCTCTGGCATGACGTGTTTGATTATTTTTTGACCTTCGCCGAAAAAGATGAAAAGCTGAAAAGCAACATATTGGTCACGCTGGAATCGGTACTTAACCAATTCGTCATGCCCGAGTATGCCCGTGCTTTTTCGTCGAGCGATATAATGCAGGAAGTAGTTAATTTTGATGATCTACTGAACGAACCGACGATCTTTCTTGTGCAGCTTCCCCGCTCGCTGGGTGACGGCGCACGGTGGGCAAACTTGCTCATCAAACTTCGCTTTTTTACCGCCATGGCCACCCGGAGAAGCCGGGAAGATGTCAACCAGTCCCGCCATGTTGCTTTTTTTGCTGACGAATACCAAGAGATTGTCGATGCGGTCACTGATCCCGATTTTTGGGCTATTTCTCGCGCTAGCAAGTGTTTTGGTGTGGTTAGCATGCAAGGCGTCGCGTCGCTGATCAACAAGACCGGAGCCGTCGCCGCCGACGCCATATTGCAGAATTGGCGGCAAAAAATCATGCTGCTCACCGAAGACAAAAAAACGATAGAGCTAATGCAATCGTTGCTTGGCAAAGGTGATGCCCGGGTCTATTCGTCTAGCACCAGCCATAGCAAAAGCGAAAATCCCGCTGGCAAAGCACGATCTCACAGCGAAAACAAATCGCAGAGCGTGTCAGTGCAACAGCGCCCATATCTCGACCTTGCCGACATCCGTGCCCTAACCAAAGGACAAGCCGTTGTCCATGCTGTCGTCGGCCATGAAGTTAAGGCCGATGTGATTGATGTCGTGCCGCTATCAACAGAACAGCTTGAATACCTTAACCACATAAGGATGAAAAAGAATGAGCCGCCAGCACCCCCCAAGAGAATGGATTATCCAACCGGAGCCCCAGAAGCCCATCCTGCCAGCGCGCCGCAGCCTGAAAATTAAGGTGTGCCTGGCGATGGCTTTTGTCGGTTGCATCACCGCAGAATTTTTAATACGGCTATCCGGCGGGTAGCTTCGCGGCATGTCGTCGGGCGGGATGACCGGCCCGACCGCCTTCGGCGGCAAGCGACACATGCCGCTCGGTGCATAGCGCCGGTAAGCAGGCGCTGCGGGGTCTATAACGGGGAGAGAGTCTCGCCCTCTACCTCGGCAGAGCCGGAACAGAGAACCAAGAGGAGAGATCGCATGAACATGAATACAGAAAGCAAGTTGTACTATTTGTTGCTTGGTTTGATCGAACACCAGATGAGGCAAGGGGGCGAATTCCGCTGCGGGAATGAATCGGTACATACGTCGGAAGAAGCCGCCAACGCGCTTTTTCTTCCTTCTTTGTACTTGGCGCAAGAACTATCCAAGTCTATGGGTGATGGCGGCTTCGGCTATCACTTTATTAAAACGGATGCCCCCAACCCGCTTTTCCCGATCGCCTGCTACAAGGCTGACGATCAGCAAAAGTTCTTCGCCATTGCACCGTTTTTTATTGATGTATTCATGGATTATGTACAACCACGTAGCCGCGATCTCTGCAATTTGTTCGGCTCGGCCGAGGCGTTCCAGCAACTACCCAGAACACAGTGAAGGAGAAAGAAAATGGCGCTTGTACTTTGGATAGTTGCCCTCGTCGTCGGAATATATTTCTTCGTTGATTCCGAATACCAGGAAGTCGCAATGATCTTCGGTGGCACGGTTACCGTTACTACATTATTAGTCGGCGGAGCGGCATCATCGCTATTCGGCGACGACGACAGCGTCTAAAAAAAAGCGAAGCGCCCCGAAGGGCGCCTCTTTTCCTTTGCCTGTTTTATTTGGCTGGAAACTCGCAACTATCAGGCCGTTGCGATGGCCTTTGCAACGCCTCAATAATATCTGACTTTTTCGGGCTTTGTCAAATGTGGTAATTTATGGTTAGTTTATGGTGAATTTATGGTGAATTTATGGTGTTTTCTGAAAACGCCAACGAAGCGCCTAAAAGTGTCTGGAGCGCGTAGAAGCATTTGGTACTAGGCGGAGAAGCCCCCCACTTTTTTAAACGCCTCTCAGGGGCTGTAATCGCGCGAGAATGCAACAACGACCTTCCCTTTAGACGCTCACGGAGATGGACATGATATGAAGCCGCATCGAGCGGCATGTGTCGCTTGCCGCCGATCAGGCGGTCGGGCGGTCATCCCGCCCGACGACATGCCGCGAAGTACTCCCGAACATCTCTGAGCGATTTTGAGGCCGTAGAAACGTTTGCCTGATACCCAGAACCTACCCTACACGCTTTGATCGCCTCCAAACGGCTGTAATCAAGCCGAAGGTGTATCAGCCTCTTTATTTCTCCCCCGAAAAAAACGCAGCAGACTTTTTTCGCTTTTCCCGGTGCAGTAGCGGTACAGTTCCCCACTTTTGTTAACTTCGTTAAAATGCGCTAAACTGCTGTTTATTAACTGCTTTTAACTGCGCCAAGCCAACTGTAAATTACCTTACTAATCAATAACTTAACGCGACTTTTGCCGATTGTGATTCCGGTTGTCGTGGGTTCGAGCCCCATCAGTCACCCCAATCAAATCAAAGAGTTGGCGCTAAAATGCCAACTCTTTTACCCCATGGTTTTATAAATAAATGAAAAGCCCAACATCGCTGTTGGGCTTTTAGGTGTGCATCTTGGCGCGGTATCGTTGTTGCGCCCCATCCGGGGCATCTTTGTTTGCGACCGTTCCTTCGAACAGCCTTCAAAAGCGAGTTGATCATACCACCATCAGGCCGCCGTCAGTTTAAAGTCAAGATGTTTGCCAAGCGCCGCCAGCGCTTTACCTATCATGTCGATTTTCGTCGAATGCCCAAGATCGACGATCCGCTGCACCTCTTGCCGGGTCATCCCAACGCGACGCGCGAGGTCGGCATTGGTCACGTTCTGGCGCAGCATTTCGTTGAGTAGCAGCACTTTGGCCGCGACGCTCGGCGGCAACTCGACAGTCGCTTGACCGGCTTTTGCTTTGCTGGGCGCGGGAACCGGGCGGCGATCCTCAAAGTAGAACTCCATAGCGACAGGCAAAGTCCCTGCGGCCTCGGAGAGCGCTTCTTCGTAGGTGTCGCCGCCAGCGAGCGCTTCCGGTATATCCGGGAATTTTGCCAGCCAGCCATCTCCATCTTTTTCAATCATTACAGGGTAACGCACGTTTTCCTCCATTCATTGGCCTGCCCACTTTCGGGGGCTGGTTCATTCTTTGATCCCGAGTTGCTTGAGAATTTCTCTTCTCAACCCCTCGTGCATTTCTTTGCCTGGGTGCCTCGGGGTGGCAGATTGTTTGCCTTTGTAATACAGTTTAATGTGCCTCGCTCCTTCATCAACCCGTACTCCTGTGGCCTTCAACCTCCTGAGAAACTCGCTTTGTTTCACCATCCCCTCCGTCCCGCTTTTACCCTGTTTGACAGTGTAAGCATTTATGCTTACACTGTCAAACACTCATGATTTGCGATCAAGATACCGCGCCATGATCCGATAAAGATCATCGCACAATGCGCCGAAATCACCGCGCGCGGCGATGTCGGCCACGGCTTGCGCGCTCATCTGCCGATAATAGTCGGGATCGCTCGTCAATCGTAAAACCGCATCGGCCAACATCTCGGGATCGAGCATTTTCGGCGGCGCCAGGCGGTCTTCGTCCGGCCAATAAACGAGCGGCGATGTATCGATCGGCGCTTGTGTCAACGCATGGTACGCTTCGTGCGACAACGTCGGTTTGATGCAAATACCTGTCACGCCCTCGCGCACGGCTTCCGGCAAACCATCGATGGCGGCGGCAATCACCGGCACGCCCCATGCCGCCGCTTCGATGCAGGTCAACCCGAACGGTTCGCGCATCGACGTGCTGACGTAGAGATCGATTTCTTTGTAAAACGCCGCCATGTCATAGAGCAGGCCGACCAAACGAATTTTCCCTTGCAGCCCTTCTCTTGCGATCAACGCTTCAAGCGCCGCTCGTTCCGCCCCCGTTCCGGCGATGATGGCCTCAGCTTCGACGCCACGCGCGCGCAGTGCCTTAACCGTTAATACCAGCAAACCAAAACATTTCACCGGCACCAGACGACCGGCGCCCCCCAATATCAGCGGTCGATGATTTTTCAATGTGCGTGGTTTTGCGGAACCTCTGGCAGGCAGCACCCCGGGACTTAATGCGTTCAAGCATACGTCAACCGGTTGTGTGATTTGATATTTCAGTTGCAGCGTTCGTCTCGCCGCCTGCGATACCGCGATCACGCCATCGATACGCCGGAAAAAAGCCTCCGCCAGCGCGGGCGCTTGTTGATACCAGGCGCCGCCATGTTCGTAATGCAGCGCCGGACATGGCCAGCGGCTGTCTTGCGAAAACGCCCGAACGTCGATGAACTGATTCCAGATCAAAATCAAATCCGGTTTTAACTCCCGGATCAGCCGTTCACGATTGGCAGCGCGCAGTATTTTCGGTCGTCGCGGTACGGGAAGTCCTGCAAACGTATTGATGCCGAAAATTTGCGAATGACGATGAACCGCCTGCGCCAGCGTCGGCGCGACCGTACGATGATCGGCAACTGTGAAATGTTGCACCGGAAACGGCGGCGGATGCGCCACAAAATCGGCAAAGATTCGCTCGACACCGCCAACCGTTCGCACGTTGACAAGGTGCAAAAGACGTCGGGGCGCTCGTGTCTCATTCATCGCTTGTGTCCCATGTGCTCACGCTTCACTCTGTCGCGGCGACGATCTGATGAGAACCGCCAGCAACGCGATAAACAACACCGTGGCTTCGCGGCTGAAAAACAGCACATCCGTCAGTCCCGAAAAGATGTAAGCGAAAACCACACCCAGCAACGCCAGATTTCTCGGTCGGGCGCGCCAACCCAAAGCAATCGCTGCGAAGTAAACCAGCAACAACAAAACGCCGCTCACCACACCGCGCAACGACAGTTCTTCAAGAAGCTCGTTGTGCATGTTGACCTGACTGTAATGCAGCGCAACAGAATCCAGACGTTGCTGCTCAACCGCCTCGCCGATGATCTCCGCGCGTTTCCAGTAGCCGCCGCCCCACGGCGCTTGTTTCAACACCATCACGCTTCCCCGCCACAGTTCAAAGCGGGTGCCGATCGAAGTCGCCCGATTCTCTCCCGAGACATATTGGGTGATGTCGGTGTAAGCTTCCGTCAAACGCGGTTTGATCAAATAAGGATAGCTGCCGACCAGCACAACGGCCATCAACAGCGAGGCCGCTCCCAACACTTTCCACTTGCGCGCGCGTTCGCTCAAGAGCAACAACAAGGCGCCGCCGATGAAAAAACAGAAGAGCGCCGAGCGCGTTTCCGTCCATAGAATAATGCCCAGCGTCAGCAAGCCGACGCCGGCCAACAGACCCCAGTGTTTTCTCTCGTTGATTTGTCGGGTCAACTGCAAACCCAGATACGCAAAGCCCACCGCAACCGCTTCGTAAGAAAAAAGCGTCGCCCAGGGATTTCGTTCGACCCTTTCCTGTTGGAAAAAGAATTCATGGCCTGCGGTTATCACGAGACTCAGTATCAGCGTAATACAAAGCGCCTGAAACCAGCGCTCATGAAACGGCGACCGGCGCGTTGACAAGTAACCGATCAGCAACAAGCCCATCAAAAATCGGCTGCTCGTCGAAAGATAGACTTGCAATGCGTCAATCTCCGGAAAAAAAGTTCCCGCATCCATGACCGCGTAAACGATCCGGTAAAGCGCAAAGGACGCCAACGCCGCCAGCAAAAAAAAGGCGCCGCTATCGGGGCGCTTTCGATCCAGCGCCCAGCCAATCCCGGCCAACCCGCACGCGAAATAAAAAATCTTGCGCGCCTCGGCCGGAAACGATATCGCCAACAGTAAAACGATCAGGGTCAAGCCATAGACGACCCGCTCCACCCAAAGCGTTTTTGCCGACATCTCTTCCTGGAGTCCGCTGTGTTTCATATTATCCTAAAAACCTCAGTTGGACGTTCTCGCCGGTGCTGCGCCCGCCGTGTCAGGGCAGGGTCTGCTAACACTCTTTCCGCGAATCGCGTTGCGAACCCGAGGGGTTGGATGCAAGGCGTAGTCGCGCAGCAATGCCGCGAGCCTTGCAAGCGACTGCAACACAGCAGACGACCCCTCGGGTTCGCAACCCGAAGGGAAGGAAGCCTTGCCCCGCCCCTCGTCGTTACGCTCCTTGCATGGGCGGTAGGCCCATGCTACGTCGCGTGCCTCGATGGACGGGCCCAATCTACCCTTCGCGATTGTGGAAAGAGTGTTAGCAGACCCTCGGCGCGGCGACGACGCGGGCTGCCACCCCGCGAGGAGGAGCAACGCAGAATGGCGCGGTGGGCGTAGTACTGGCAAGTGCGTAGCGCACTCACCCAATGGGTGAATGGTGAAAAAGGCTTCAAAGCAAGTTTCCATGCGATTTTTCATAAGTTCACAAGCGGTCAACTGAGGTTTTTAGGATTATCGCTGTAATTCTTTTTTATTTTTTACAAACAAAATTTTTCGGCTGATGCGCACACGCGGCGACAACAAAAAAGTTCCCGGAGCAATGGCCTCCATCAAAGACCGGATACCGCTTCGACTGTCCTGGCTCAAGTCTTTCACGTTGTCCAACAAAATCCGGCACTGTTTCACGCACAGCGACTCGAAAAGGCGTTGTTGGTAAGCGTTCCTGACGCTTTCCTTCAGCTTGGCAAGCACCCGCAGCATGTTCTTTGCTTTGGCGTCGTTCAACGCGGTAGAAAGGCTTTTAACATGCTGTCGATAGAAATAGATCGGCGTTCTCGAAATCAGAATGCGCGGCGATTGATGGAGAAGATCGGGCGCGATGAAAATATCTTCGTAGCAAACCATCTCCGGAAAACGCAGCGTCTCAAACAATCGGCGGGAAAAAAGACAGCCGGTCAAATGCCCCATGTAGCGTTGGTGCCGTAACAACTCCTCCCAATATACCGCGACCGAGATCGGAGAAAAAACGGCGGCTTCCACCCGCCGCGGCATCAGCGCCCCCCGAAAGCGGGACAGCGCCGTCACCACCAGTTCCGCCGGTTTTTCCTGAACGGCTTTCAGCAAAAGTTCGCAAGCGTTGGGCGCCAATATATCGTCGCCATCGACGAACATCAGATAAGGCGCCGTCGCCAACGCCAATGCCTCGTTGCGCGTTTTCCCGACGTTGCGGAACGAAACGTGTTTGACTTTGGCAAACGGACACTCTTGGGAAAACGCATCGATCAGTTCGCCGGTCGCATCCGTTGAAGCATCGTCGATCAATACCACTTCGAGGTTATCCAGTCCGATCGTCTGAGCGCGAAGCGACGCCAGCGTTTCGGGAAGATACGCGGCTTGATTGTGCGCAACCAGAAGGATGGAAAGCTGAGGCTTCATTGACGTGTTATCCAGTTTGCTTCAACCGGATGATTCCTCATGAAACTGCAAGTGATGCAAGCGAGCATAGACGCCCTGCTGCGCCAGCAAAACACGGTGCGTTCCCAATTCGATGATTCGACCGCGCTCCATCACCGCGATCCGGTCGGCGTTTTCGATGGTGGACAAACGGTGCGCAATCACAATCGTCGTTCGGTTTCTCATCAGATTTTCCAACGCCGCCTGCACCAATCGCTCGGATTGCGTGTCGAGTGCGCTGGTCGCTTCATCCAGAATCAAAATCGGGGCGTTCTTGAGCAAGGCTCGCGCAATCGCCAGACGTTGCCGCTGCCCGCCCGACAAACGCATGCCTTTCTCGCCGATCAGCGTGTCGAAACCGTCAGGCATCGCCTCGATGAAATCCAGCGCATTGGCCGCCCGCGCCGCTTCGGCGATGGCTTCCTGATCGTCCGTTTCCCGTCGCCCGTAAGCGATGTTCTCCGCCACGCTGCCGTTGAACAGAACAACATCCTGGCTCACCAGCGCGATCTGCGCGCGCAAACTGCTCAGCGTAATCTCATTGAGCGGTATCCCGTCGAGCAGGATTTCCCCCGACTGCGGAACATAAAACCGCGGGATCAGACTGACCAGCGTCGTTTTGCCGCCGCCCGACGGCCCCACCAGCGCCAGCGTTTCGCCCGGCGCGATGTCCAGCGTAATGCCGGTCAGCGCTTCGCGCTCGGCGCGCGCATAACGGAAACCCACGTCCCGAAAAGACAACGCTCCTTGTGTTTCGCTCAACACCTGCGTTCCGTGATCCGGTTCCGGCGTCTCGTCGAGAAACGAAAAAACACTTTCGGCGGCCGCCAGTCCGCGTTGCAACGATAGCGAAACGTTGGTGATGCGCTTGATCGGCGCGAACACCATCATCATCGCCGTCACGAAAGTGACGAACCCACCCGGCGTCAGCGCGTCCTGCCGCGCCAAAACGCCCGCGTAATACAACACCGCCGCCAACGCGCAAGCGATGATCAGTTGCGTAACGCCGGTATTAATCGACGAGGTGACGCGCTGTTTGACGAGATTCTGGCGAATCGCTTTGGCGCCCTCGGCGAAACGTCCGGTTTCATAGGTTTCGCCGCTGTAAACCTTGACCACGCGCTGACACTCGATGCTCTCACCTAACACTTGCGTCAACTGTCCCATTTGTTTCTGGCTTTCGCGCGACAAGCCGCGCAAACGGCGACTGATGTATTGAATGCAGATCGCCACCGTCGGGAACACGGTGAAACACACCAGCGTCAGACGCCAGTCTGTATAAAGCAACAAACCAAACAGTCCCAACACCGTCAGGCCGTCTTTGACGGTAATGGTGATCACGTTGAAACCGGCTTCGGTGATCTGGTTCACGTCGTTCATCACCCGCGACACCATCCGTCCCGACGACTGATTTTCGTAATACGTCACCGGCAGCCGCAACAGAAGCGTAAACATTTCCTGTCGCAACCGTTGCACCAAATGCCCGGACAACCAGCTCGTCGCATATTCGTTGATAAAACTCGACACGCCGCGCAACAGGAAAAGACCGATGATCGCCAGCGGCACCCACACCATCGTCCCCGGGTCTTTGCCGACGAGACCGCCATCGACCAACGGCTTCATCAGCGCGACAAACGCCGGTTCGGTCGCCGCCGCGATCGTCATCGCCAACAACGACACCGCAAACACTTTCCAATAACCGCGCAAATATTTCAGCAGACGCTTGTAAAGCATCCAACTGTCGGCGGTCATTTTTTTAGGCGATGGCATGTCGTTTCAATCGTGGCAACTTACGGAAAAAAGCGATGACCATTATAAAGAAGCGGGCGGCTCTCTGCCATCGCAACGGCGCTCAAAGCGCCTTTTCTTCCGTGTTTTTGGGGTAAATCCGCACCATGACGATCCGCGGCCCCTTCATTTTCTTGACCACCGCATCAAATCGGTCGAATTCGATCTTCTGCCCTTCCTCAGGAACATCGCCCAATTTCTGCATAATCAGCCCGCCGACGGAATCGACGCCCGTTTCCTCAATATCGATGCCCAGCGCCCGTTCCAGCGTGAAAATCGGCAGACTGCCTTTCCCGATCAGCGTGCCGTCGTCGAGTTGCGCCCATTCCCGTTGCGACTGCCGGAATTCGTCGCGGATTTCGCCGACCAACGCGCCCAGCACGTTATCCATCGTGATGAACCCGAGCGGGCGTCCCTTCTGCGTCGTCACCACCGTAAAGTGCGGCGCACCCTGACGGAAACGCCGCAACAATTCAGTCGCCGGCAAATGCGTCGAAACCGTCTCGATCGGTCGCGCCAGCGCCTCCAGCGATACCGGTTCCCCGCGCTGGACGGCATGAAGCACGTCCTTGACGTGAACGACACCTTCCACCTGACCTTCTTCATCGAGATAGGGATAGCGACTGAAACGGTGCTCGACCATTTTTTCCAGATTTTTTTCAAGCCCGTCCCTGGCCGACAACACCACCATCTCATTGGCAGGACGCATCAGATCGCCGACATCGAGATCACGAAAATCGAGCGCCTGCGCCAGCACTTTCCATTCATCGCCGGTGGCGTGCGTGTCGGCACGCGAACTGCGCAAAATCACTTTCAATTCTTCCGGCGAATACTGGCTGTCCTGAAGCGATCCGGTATCAAGTCCCATCGTCCGCAAGAGACGATTCGCGCTGTGATTCAAAAACCAGATCGCCGGATACATCAGCCAGTAAAACGCGTACAGCGGAAACGCCGTCCAGATACCGACCTTTTCCGCCTGACGAATCGCCAGCATCTTCGGCGCCTGCTCACCCACCACGATGTGCAAATACGAGATCGTGAAGAACGCGACAAAGAACGAGATGCCGTGCAGAACAGCCGTGCTTTCGACGCCAACCGCTAACAGCAACGGACGAATCAACTGCGCAAACGCCGGTTCGCCGATCCACCCCAAACCGAGCGACGCCAGCGTGATCCCGACCTGACAGGCCGACAAATAAGCGTCGAGGCGCGCATAGACCTTGAGGAGAATACGTCCGCGCCAGCCGTAAATTTTGGCAATCGCCTTGACGCGGGTTTGCCGCAGCTTGACCAGCGCGAATTCAGCCGCCACGAAAAACCCGTTCAACAAGACCAACAGGAGCGCGACAAAAATAAGAAAAAGGTTATGCCCCATACGCCGGGAACACCCCGAGTCCTTTTCGGAATAAAGAAGCCGTTATTTTGCCTGATATTTTGCCTGTCTGCCGCAGGAATGTCTTGTGTCTATGGAATGCGCGTTTCATTTCATTGAAGAAACGCAGCCCCCGCCCGGCACTTCCTGGTCGTTTTCCCGGCTGATGGCAGATTGCATAAATTTTCGGATGGGGATCACCCTATCCAGCATTTGTTATCCAAACCGTATTCAAATAAATTTTTCAAAGTGCTAAAATGCGCCTTATGGGGTCATCCCCCCAAAAGCTGAGCCCCTAGAAAGTAGCGTTTTCCGTGCTACAAAAAAGATGGGAAGTCTGCATGAAGAAGCCGAGATTTAGCGACAGTCAAATAGTGGGGATACTGAGACAGGCGGAATCCGGGGCGCCGGTTCCAGCGCTGTGCCGTGAACACGGGATCAGTTCGGCGACGTTTTACAAATGGCGCAGCAAGTACGAGGGCTTGGCCGCATCGCTGATGGAGCAGATGAAACAGGGGGCGGGTCAGGCTGCGGAGTTATGCGGTTTTCTCAGCAATGCCAACCGTCTCTTGATTTTGTGTACGCTTATTGAGAAAAAAGGAATGAGTTCAGGCGACCTTTCCAGAGAAATAGAACTCAGCCCCTCTGCGACATCGCAACATCTCGCTAAAATGCGCGATGCCCAATTGGTGGCTTGCACCCGTCACAAGCAATCCATCATTTATTCAATCAAAAACACAAAGGTTGAAAAGATCATCATGGCCATGAAGGACGTATTCTGCCCTTGATTTTGCCCACGATTTTGCCTATAAGTCGCTTTGGTTATACCCCCTAAAGAAAAGCCCGGCCTCAAAATGAGACCGGGCAATCTTTCCCTCAAAGAGAAGCTCAAGCGTTATCAACAGGAAGGTACGTTTCCGCTGTCACTGCCATAGTGATACAGAAAATCATAAACATCCTTCACCTGCTTCTCGTTCAATGGTTTCGCCTTGGGGCAATATTGAAGAAGTCGATCACTCAGCTTGCCCTCTTCAAAGATTTTCTTCCATTCAGCCTGTGTATGCTTTTTGGCCAAGGCGCCCCCATCCATACCGCAAGGCTCTTTCATGAAGCGGATAAACGTGCGCTGTCCTTTATCCACGTCGGCAAGCGCCATAGGGCTGACAAGCATCATTCCCATCGCCGCCATTAACGCTGTCTTTGATAATTTGCGAAACATTTTTTCTCTCCTCTTGATAAAACACCATTAACCCAGTGGCTCGTTAGGCTCGATTTCACACGCGCCTTTTTCATTGCATTTGATATTGGCGTCAAAATAATAGACGCGGGACATGTCTGCCTTGCCTTCTTTTTGTATTTTCATATAAGACTCAAGCGCTGTGCTGCCGGTCATACAAACGAACACGACGATTCTATCTTTGGGAATATCAGCACTGCTTAGATCGGCAACAGGTTTGTTGATGGCTCCGTTGATATGCCCGTTGTTGTAAACCCCTTCTTTGCGCACATCAATCAGAAGCACCTCGGCGGGCAGCTTATTGGCCTGGAGTTGTTCCTTGAACCACTGGCCATCCACGGATCCTTCATCGGCTCCAAGTTTGATACCGTTCACAAACTTGGCAGGAGCACTTGCGGCAGGCGCCGGGGATGCCGGTTTGGCGGCAGGTTTAGCACCACCTTCGGTGGTTTGCAATCCCGCAGCCTTCCATGCCGGATAACCGGCCGCATACACTTGCACGTTGCGGTAACCGTTTGACCAGAGATATCCCGCTATCGCATGTGATTTGTCACAATCAAACCCGGAGCAAAAAGTAATGATCGGCTCATTCTTGTTGATCGGAAAACGGCTCGCGAGTTTTTCAACATCGGAATCGGGTACTGCCAACGCCCCCGGGATGGTTCCGCCAAGAAATCTGGGATACGGCCTTGCGTCCATTAAAACCGCCGCGTTTTTATTGAACGCGGCCTGCACGACCTGTGTGCCTACTTCAAGATAACTTTTCGCCTGCCAACCCTTCAGCCCTTCAGCGTAAATTTTAACGTCGGCATAGCCTTGCGCTTTGAGGACATTCGCCATAGTGACGCTTTGACCTTCAGCACCATCATCAAACACGATCACTTCCCTGGCTTTGTCCCAATTGCCGAGAACCGCAAGGTCTGGCTTGTCCGAAAAAGGAACATTACGGCTGGACGGAATGGTGCCTGCCTGGTATTTCTCTGCTGCACGCACATCAATGATCATGGCTTTCGCCCCCGGCCTTGTTCCATCACCCGTTGCTTTTTTAACCGCATCAAAGCCGACCGTTGCAAACGCCGCTTGTGTCTGTACCGTACCCGTCTGGGCTTCGGCATTGGCCGAAAGCGTGAAACCGCCTCCTGAAGCGAGCACCAAAGCGGCTGTGACCGCCAACAACCTGAACTGCTTTACTTTCATAATTTTCACCTTTTTAATGATGTTTGCTTTCCAAACCCAACCACTTATCAACCACATGATAAAGAACAAGAACAACCCCCACACTGCCCAGAACAATCGCTATTTCTGTCACTGAAGGGCTGTACTGCACCCACGTTTTCACCGCCTCGTATTCAGAACGCAGCATCGTGTCCATCGGATACGCAAAAACGCCATGAATCGAGTTATACCGCATAAAGAAAACACCGATAATCCCTCCCAAAGAAGCCCAAACCATCGCTTTAAAGGCTTGCGCCTTGCCTGCGGCAATAACCATCAGAGGAATCAAGATGCCCAACCCTATTTCTGCCACCCAATAAGAAGGCTGGCCAATACTGTATAAGATCGTCTCTGCCCGCTCGGGCATGTTGCCGAAGATGCCTGTCAGCACACGCCAGAATTCAAAGAACGCCAGCGCCAACAACAAGACACCCAGGATTTTGGATAGCTTGAGCAGCATGGTCTTCATTTCCGGCGGAAACTGGAGTTTGTGTTTTAAGCCGTAAATCAGGAACACCAGAAAACATCCTGCAATCATGGTCACCAGAATGAACGAGACTGGAAAGAAAGCGCTGTTGATATAAGGCCTTGCCACCAGCAACGCAAACACGGAGGCCAGGGTGCTGTTTGCGGCAACACCCACGATCAGCGCGATAATGCTCACTGACTTCACGCGGTGATGATGTTTTTCAGAACTCAGGAAGAAAAATTCCACCACCAGAATCATCAGGTATAAGCTGTACAACGTTCCCATCCACCAGATGGCGGAGCTGAACCCCGGACTGATCACGTTATAAATAGCAATTCTGAAAGGATGCCCCAGTTCAAGTGCGATCACCAGGAAAGCCGTCACGACAAAAATAATGGCGCACGCCGTCGCCCGTTTGCCGATTGTTTCGAACTCTTTCAAACCGAACACATGCCCCAATGAAGAGACCAGACAGAGACCGGTACAAGCCACCGCCCAGAAAACATAGCCTGTCAGCAGCAATCCCCAGGGATGTTCACGCGTCACGTGATAGGCCTCGTGCCCCTGAATCAAGTAAGAGACAACGCCTCCCAGAAACAAGGCCAGCAAGGCCGTGGCCAAAACGGCCATCGTCACATTCGCCGGCGTTTTCTCAAAACTGATCAAATTCTTTATCGACAAATCCATTTTCATTTTCTCATCCTGTTCACCATGAACTACAGCAAGTAAAACAGTTTGGGTTGGGTTCCCAAATGCGGTTTAACGACCCGATATTCTCTTTCCCTGAGCACTTTGGATATTTCACTGTCGGGGTCATCCAGATCACCAAATATCCTGACCTTGGTGGGACAAGTCGCCTGACACGCTGTTGTGGTATGCCCCTCCGCCAGCCTTGAAGCACAAAAATCACATTTATCGACAATCAACGTTTTGTGATCCACATACCTCGCATCGTAGGGGCACGCGGAAATGCAATAAGAGCACAAAATGCATTTTTTCGCGTCCACACGAACAACCCGGTTTTCATCGTAATACGTTGCGCTGGTCGGACACACGGACTGACAAGGCGCGTTATCACAATGATGGCACTGCCCTGGATAATACGTTTGGGAAGGAATGGAGATGTTGGGGAATTCTCCCTCTGCCTCTTTCACGCCCACCCAAATACGGTAACTGTCTTTGCTCAACGCGACTGCGTTTTCTTCTTTGCAGGCCGCCTCACAAGCCTTGCAATTGATACAAAGCTTGTAATCTATCGCCATCCCATAACGTGCCATGACTTAAACCTTTCTTAGCTCAACCAACGTATCATGCAAACATGTCGCGCCATGCATGGGCTCCACCTTGTCTTCCACAATCGTTGCGCTGCTTGCGCCATTGCCGTGCGCCCGCTTCATCTGGTCTGACTGGATACCGTAACCATGAACGAAAAAGACCGTCTGAGGACCTATTTTTTCTGTTGGATACGCAGGCAGTTGCGCTTTTCCAATACTGGAAATCAGCTCCACGCGATCACCATGCTTGATTCCCATACGTGCCGCAACGCGCTTGTTGATCCATGCGTAGTTCACCGACAGCAAATTCAAAAGCAGCGCATTATTGGACGTGGAGGTCTGCGTGTTCTGCGCATGGCGACCGGTGACAAAGCGGAATTTGCCTTCCGGTATCTCCATCTCGTACTCTTTTCTCCAGGTGGGCATCGCATCGATGCCTTTTTTCTCCAGCGCATCGGACAACACGCACTCGACTTTGCCGGACGGGGTTCGCAGCCTCCCGTTCAGGACGGAATAGTATTTTTTATCTTCAGGATAATATTGAAAATCATTCGCGCTTAGTTGTTTGAAATAAGCGTCCATATGAGGGTAATAAACCCCCTTTTCTTTCAGAATTTCCGCTGCGCCCGGATAGGCTTCAACCGCTTCCGCATTCAACACCTCTTGCGTTTTCTGAAACGGTAAAGTCAGGTTGTATTCCTCATAAACCGTTTCTTCATCTTCGCCGGCAATCGCCTCCTGAACGTTTTCATCGTATTTTTTGGTGACTTCAAAAAGCAGCGGAGAGAGTTTTTCCGTCAACCCTTTCATGATTTCTATCACGGGTTTGGTTTCCGGATGGATGGGATCAATGACCTTGTTGCGCTGGGCAATGGCCGGTTCAATGCCTGAAAAAACTTTCACCGGATCCGAACGTTCCAAATACGTGCATTCCGGCAACACCACATCGCTGAGCAACACGGTATCTGTCGGCATGGTTTCGATGGTGACCACCAACTCCAGTTTTTTCAAAAGCGCCGTTGTTTTATGAATGTCCGGCATGTTGTGCATGGGGTTGTGCTTGTAAAGAAACAACGCCCGCACAGGATAAGGCGCTTTGTCTTCCAGCACCATGTTTCTGAAAGGCACCCACGCGCCCGTATTGCCTACGGCTGCGGCAGCCGCCCGCTCGATTCTGGGCTTTGCCTGATCGTACAAAGGCGCGATCTCTGTCGATGACTTTAACGACAACCCCTGACCGAAGCAAATGCCTCCTTTGACATCAATGCCCCCACCCAGCGCGGTAAAGAGCGCTTGCGCGCGACGCAATTGAAAATCATTGGCCGACCAAGTGCTTCTTCTGCCCTGGTAGTAAATCGCTTGCGGCGCATGCGCCATGAAATCCCGCGCCACTTCATCAATATCTTTTGCGGGAATGCCCGTGATTTTCTCGGCCCACTCCGGTGTATAGCCGCTGTTCAATATATGCGCTTTATACTCGTTGAACCCGTTAAACATACTGTCAACGTAGGTTTTGTTATAAAGCTCTTCCTTCAAAACGACATAGGTTAATGCCAGCACAAACGCCAGATCGGTGCCGACGTTGATTCCCAAGTATTTATCGCTCTTCGCTGCTGTGTTGGTGAACCTGGGATCCACCACGATCAACTTGCATCCGTTGCCTCGGGTTCTCTTGAAAAGATCCATCGTGTCGGGCGTCATGATCGCTTCGGCCCGGTTCGCTCCGGCCATGATCACATATTTGGCGTTCTGCAAGTCTGCCTGTCCTGTATCCCCTATCGTCAGTGCATGGCCGGAGGTCGTGGTTGCCAGGCAAAGCGTTGTGTGATTTAGAAAATGAGTCGAACCGAAACCATCATAGAATTGCTTGAACGTGTGTTCCCCCATGCCTTCACCCGCGGCGAAAGCAACCGTAGAGCGATTGTCTTCTTCTTCATCCAGAATTTTGACGAGTTTTTCGGCAATGTAATCGTAGGCCTCCTCCCAGGTCACGCGCCTGAATTTGCCGCTGCCTTTTTCACCCGCCCGAATCATCGGGTACTTCAGGCGATCCGGATCATATAAATGTTTGGTGCCCGCGACCCCTCTGGGGCAAAGCATGTTTCTGGACTTGGGAAAAAGCGGATTGGGTTCCAGTTTTACAACAACGCCATCTTCAACATAGGCATGCACCGCACATTTGTTGACGCACATTTCGCACAAGGTCGCAACCCGATGTCTCTGACCTCGCGTTTTTAAAGCGGCTGCCTTGCCCTTACTGATCTGTGTGCCGATACCGCCCAAAACACATAGGGCAACGCTACCACCTAAAAAGTGTCTTCTCGAGATTTCCACTTTGACCTCTTCAATTTTGTAAAGTCACCACTTTTATTTTAGCAATCGCTAATTTAGGCTATTCTAAAATTCAATCAGGCTCATTCGTTTGACTTGCGTCAAATTCCGACAAACACGAATCCCTTGGCATCCGTACTTCCCTCGGAGGTAAGGCCATTGAAGTAAAGGGACAGCGGCTTGAATTTCCGTGAACGAATGTGCGTGTTTCGATTACGCGCTTCTATTCACCTTTCTTAAAAGCATATCCCCTTTGCCACCAGCAAGACCAACCCGAAGAAAACCGCTTTATACCCCCTGTGTTTCTATGTGATTAGACCCGTTGCATGGGTTCTGTAAAGACATTATTGCAAATAGGGCTATTTTGCGTCAAGGTTTTATGTGTTTAGTTTCCTTCCTGTGTGTAAAATATGGCATTGGTTTTAACAACTTAGTTACATTTGCGCGCATTTAGCTATAGATGCGGCGAAAATCACGCAGGAAGGGACTTGGCGTATGAAAATGGCTTCAACGCAAGCGTCTATGCGGTTTCTTAAAGTCTGTAAGCAGTCAACTGAGGTTTTTAGGTTCAAGCCCGCCGATCCCATGTAAACTTATTCCGTTCGCACCACCGCTGTGCAATTCTGATCGGAGCAGACGATGCAATGGGAAGACATCCGTTATTTTCTCGCGCTGGCGCGTCATGGCAGCCTGTCTGCCGCCGCTCGTGCGTTGCAGGTTGAACACTCGACCGTCAGCCGCCGCGTCGCCGCGCTGGAGGAAATGATACAACTCCGCCTGTTTGACCGTTTGCCGCGCGGCTGGCAACTGACCGCTGAAGGCCACACGCTGTTGCCTTACGCCGAGCGCATCGAGCAGGAAATGCTCTCCTTTTCGCGCGCCACGCTCAGTACCGCCACTGTCGGCGGCACCGTCCGGCTCTCGGCGCCGCCCCTGCTGATCGACACCTTTTTGATCCCGCGGCTTGCCGCGCAACGCGCCCGCTGGTCGCTGATCGACCTTCACATCTCCGGCGAAACGCGCGCCACCACCCCTTTTTTCCGTGACGCCGATCTGGCCATCCGGCTGGGGCGTCCGCAAGACGCCTCACTGGCCGCCCGCCGCCTGGGCATCCTCGGCTACGGCCTCTACGCCACGCCCGATTACCCGAAGAAATCGCCGGAGAACTGGTGTTTCATCGGCGCCGACGACAACCTCCGCCACGCGCCCGAACAACAATGGCTGGAAACCTTCAGCAACGGACGCCGCTTTGCGCTTCGCTGCGACCAGCCGTCAGGAATGCTCGAAGCCGCTGCCGCCGGATGGGGCATCGCGGTGTTGCCGCACTTTTGGGCGCGCGCCACTGGCGCGCTCGTGCCGCTCGAAGAAAATCTCGACATTCCGTCGCGGGAAATCTGGCTGCTCATCCATCCCGACGCCCGCCGCATTCCGCGCATTCAAGTCATGGCCGATCTGTTGATCGACCTTTTTCAGCACTACGCGCGTCTGCTGGAAGAAGGTGTACCGCCGCCGGATTTGTTTTCGGAAAGATTCGATTCGCAATGCGCCTCTTGAGCCAACCCAAACGGAGCATCTCATGAACGCCGAGAAAAACAACAGATTTTTTTCCAAGTCCTTAAAAATAACTTGCTTGCTGCTATTGTTTGTGGTCGCAAGTTTCTCTGGTTGTGTGAGCAAGAATACTACTGACACCTCTGAAATAGAAAACTGGCCGTTAGAAAACATTATTACCGCCAGCGACTGCAAACACTTTTCAGGGCAGTACTATAAGACTGGGGCGTCATACACGAATCTCTCAAGAGGGACAAACAAAACTCCGCCCCTTGCCATAACTCCCACGAACCTCTCTATAACAGATGTTTTAACAAGAATGACCGATAAACCTCATGAACTTCCCTCTGTTTTTCGTCCACCAAGCCCATTGGTTCATGCGGCTTTTTCCTGCTCAGTTTGGTTGTTGATCCACGCTTCCATAAAACCCTTGGGC